>DATGPZ010000192.1:0-32645 GCA_035304485.1 Acidimicrobiia bacterium
TGCGTCCGGTGAGCCGGCGGTATTCGACACTCAGCAGACCGTCGTCTGCCAGTCGATCCAGGTGATAGGCGGCAGCCTGGCGAGACACCCCCACGGCCTCAGCGGCTTGGTCGCGACCTACCGCGTCGGGTGCTGCGGCGACGTATTCGTACAGGGCCCGACGGGCGGGTTCCGCCAGAGCCGATACCGCCTCGAGAGCCTCGGAAGGCGTGAGGTCTTTCATCTCCCACCACTCTAAAGCAAACGACTCTTGACGTAAGAGGATCGGGAGTCTAAAATCAAGATGAGGCATATTTAGAAAGGAGATGCCCATGGCGACTGTGCAGCAGACCGCACCGGCCCGAGTAGATGGATCGTCCGAGGCGTACCGGATACTGCACTTCGGGTTCACCGTCGCCCCGATCCTCTTTGGGCTGGACAAGTTCGTGAACCTCATGACCGATTGGACCGAGTTCTTGCCCGGGTTCGTCACGGACGTCGTCTCGGGTGGAGTGGTGATGGCGATCGTCGGCGTGGTCGAGATCGCCGCCGGCATCGGCGTGTGGCTCCGCCCGAGGATCTTCTCCTACGTGGTGGCTGCCTGGCTCGGCGTGATCATCGTGACCCTGGCTCTCGCCGGAGGGTTCTGGGATATCGCCCTGCGTGACTTCGGTCTACTCCTCGGGGCCCTGGCTCTGGGTCGGCTCGCTCGAGAGCACGCCTGAGTCGGAGCGCCGGCAGGATCGGGCCGTGCTCGTCAGGCAGAGTTCAGACGGCAAACTCGGCGAGTGCGTCGGGATCGACAACGGCCACCCAACGGCGTCCCGTCTCGACCAGGCCTTGGCGTCTCCAACGGCTGAGGAGACGGCTCACGGTCTCGGTCCGAGCTCCCACCAGGTCGGCGAGGTCCTCCCTCGACAGGGGTGTCTGTACTAGGACTCCAGTTCGGCGGCGGACTCCCAGCTTGTCGGCTAGCTCGAGCAAGACGGAAGCCGTCCGCTGCTCCACCGTGCCTCCGATCCGAAACAGGGCATCCTGTGTCGCGGCGAGGCGCAGGGAAACCGCCGACAGAGCGGCGCGTGAGACCGAGGGGTAGCGGCCGAGGACCCAGTTGAAATCGGCGATGCCGAAGGCCAGAAGACAGGCTCCGGATAGGGCCTGCGCGCTCTCCTGATAGGCGTCGAAGCCGAGGGCGGGGAGCACGCCGCAGAAGTCGCCCGGTCCCAGGAGCCCGGTGGTCGTGTGCATGCCCTCGGCCGAGAGCCGGGTGGTCTTCACCACACCCGTGGCGATGACGAACAATTGGGAGGCTGGCTCTCCCTCCCGGTAGACCCAATCTCCCGCCGTGAATCCGACGCTACGTGCCCGCCGGTCGACCGCTTCTAGCTCCGCAGGCTTCAGATCTGAGAAGAACGACACCTCGGTCAGGATCTGGCGTCGCACCTCCGGGGTGCAGTGCTGGGGGTCGATGACTTCGATGTATAGAGGAGTACGGCGGCGATCAGACAACTAGATCCCGGGGACGAGGAACCGAGCCCTCCATGATGGTCTCCGTTCTCGACTTTGTCTTCCGTCGACCGAGCCGGAGGAGGCGGGCCGCATTGACGATCACTACCAGCACGCTCAGCTGGTGGATCAGCATGCCTCCGGCCATGTGAACCTCGCCAGCCAGGACACCCGTCAGCAGCAATCCCACGGTGGCGATCGAAACCACCACGTTCTGACGCAGGTTCCGGGTCGTGGCTCGGGCGTACTCGATCGCGTCGGCGATCGCCTCTACTCGACCGGAGAGGATGGCCACGTCGGCCGTCTCAGCCGCCACGGCGGTGGCACCAGGACCGAATGCCACTCCTACGTCGGCCGCGGCCAAGGCGGGAGCGTCATTGACGCCGTCGCCCACCATCGCCACCAGGCCAGTCGCCTGGAGTTCTTGGACGGCTGCCAGCTTGTCTTCCGGCAGGAGCCCGGCCTTCACCTCACTGATACCGGAGGCGGTGGCGACCCGGCTCGCCACGCGCTCGCTGTCGCCCGTGAGGATCCACAGACGTGTCACGCCAGCCCGGTGCAACCGCGACACGCCGGTGGCGGCATCGTCCCGGAGGGTGTCAGCCATCGCCACCACACCGATCACCCGGTTCTCGGCGGCTACCAGCAGGGCAGTTTTGCCTTCGCCCGTGAGTCGGTCGAGGATTCGGGCCACGTCCGGCGATACCTCGACACCCAGTTCCGACATCAGACGTTCTGACCCCACTGCCACGCTCGTGCCGGCCACCTGAGCTGAGACGCCCCGTCCAGCATGCTGCGCGAACCCTTCCGCCTCCAACTGGGCCGATCCGCGTGACTGGGCAGCGTCCACGACGGGGCCTGCGAGCGGGTGTTCCGATAGGGTCTCGACCGCCGCTGCCAGTGCCAGGACGCGGTCGGCCGAGACCTGGTCTATGACCGGTACGACGTCGGCCACCTGGAATTCGCCGGTCGTCAGCGTGCCCGTCTTGTCGAATGCCACCGTGTCGATCCGGGCAGTGGTTTCGAGATGCTCCCCGCCCTTGATCAGGATCCCGGCCTGGGCAGCGCGTCCGATCCCCGCCACGATCGAAACCGGGATCGAGATGACCAGAGCGCCGGGACACCCGATCACGAGCAAAGTCAAGGCCAGATGGGCGTCGCGGCTCACCGCGAATGCGATCAGAGCCGCGCCGGCCACCGCCGGTGTGTACCAACGTCCGAACTTCTCGATGAATCGCTGCGCGGGCGCCTTGGCCTCCTGGGCCTCCTCGACCCTGGCGATGATGCGAGCGAGCGTCGTGTCGCTGCCCGTGGCGGTGGCTTCGACTCTCAGTAGGCCGCCGGTGGTCACGGTTCCGGCGTACACGACGTCGGCGGGTTCCTTGGCGACCGGGGTGGACTCACCCGTGATCGACGACTCATCGGTCCACGCCCGGCCCTCGACCACCTGTCCATCGACGGGAATCCGGGCTCCGGGTTTCACCAGCACGGTCTCACCGGAAGTCACCTGAGCCGCGGGAACCTCGACATGAGAGCCCTCCCTCACCACGATCGCGGTGGTTGGCGCCATGTCGACGAGATGGGTGAGGGCACGACGGGTACGGCGCAGTGTGACCTGCTCGAGGGTGGCACCCGCCTGGAACAGGAAGGTGACGGCCGCGGCCTCCCACACCTCCCCCAGGAGGATGGCGCCGGTCGCGGCGACGCTCACCAGTGCTTCGATCCCGATCCGGCGCATCCGCAAGTCGGCGAGTGCTCGGCGGGCGATGTCGGCCCCGGCTACCACGGAAGCAGCCACGAGAAACAACGGATACGACCGGTTGCCGGGCCACATCCAGCCACTGATCCCGCCGAGGACGATGAGCAGGGCCGATACGGCCACCGTCCGCCAGCGGTTCCGGGACAGGCTCCGGAACAGCTTCGACATCAGAACGCTTGCGGTACTGCCAGGTAGCCGACCTGGTCGACAGCGGAGACGAGGTCGTCGACCGTTGTCTCGTCCGCGACGTGTTCGACTTCGATCCTCCCCGTGGTGAAGTGCACCTGGGCAGATACGACGCCCGGCAAGTCGGCGAGCTTGGCTTCGATCTTCGAGACACAGGAAGGGCAGCTGAACTCGTCGGACCGGAGAACGGTCTTGGTGATGGTGGACATTGGTCGTCCCTTCGGGTCGTGGCCGGCGGTTCCGGCCCTCGTCCACGAAGCTACGGACCCGGGCGAGGGTGTCCATGACATCCGTCAATCTGCCGCGGATTCGTCGATTTCTCGTCTTCACGCCACCGAGCGGAGCGACGACACTGTGGCTGGATGACTACCTACATCCTGACCATCCAGTGTCCCGATGCCCCCGGTCTCGTCAACCGGGTGACGGGCGCGCTGCTGGAGGTGGGGGCGAACATCACCGAAGCGGCGCAGTTCACCGATCCCGACACGAGAATCTTCGCCCAGCGGATCGTGTTCGACTCCCCGGCCTCGCTCGCGGAGGCTCGAGCGGCGTTGGATCCAGTGTCGGAGGCCGTCGGCGGGACGTTCACTCTGCGGCCTCGTGATGCACGCCGACGGGTGCTGATCATGGCGTCGCGTGAGGAGCACTGTTTGCTCGACCTCCTCTTCAGGCATCGGAACGGTGAACTCGACATCGACATCCCGCTGATCATCTCCAATCACGAGGAGCGCGCCGACCTGGCGCACCGGTACGGGATTCCGTTCGAGCACGTGCCGGTCACACCCGAGACCAAGACGGCCGCCGAGAAGATCCTGCTCGAGCGGGTCGAACGACTCGGAATCGACTTCGTCGTGCTCGCCCGTTACATGCAGATCCTCTCCCCGGAGGTGTGCCACGCGCTCGAAGGACGGATCATCAACATCCACCATTCGTTCCTTCCCGGGTTCAAGGGCGCCCGTCCCTACCACCAGGCCCACGCTCGGGGCGTGAAGCTGATCGGGGCGACCGCGCACTACGTGACCACCGATCTCGACGAGGGCCCGATCATCGAACAGGACGTGGTGCGGGTGGACCACGCCGACAGCGTCGAGGACATGGTGCGTCTCGGGCGGGATGTCGAGCGGCTCGTGCTGTCGCGGGCGGTCCGCTATCAGGCCGAGGATCGGGTCATCCTGCTCGGCTCCAAGACCGTGGTTTTCTCATAGACCTGGGCCGCCTCGATACCCTCGCCGCAGTCGACAGGGGAGAACACGTGACCACCGAAGCTCAGCTGCGCAGGGCCGCTCTCGGTCTGCCCGGGGTGGAAGAAGGGACCGAAGAAAAGGAAAGCGTCGTGTTCGCCGTCGAGGGAAAGACCTTTGCCTCCCTCACCCAGGAGGGCCAGGTCCGCCTGCACTTGGACGTTACCGACAGCGCCTCCGCCCTCGCCGACCTTCCGGACGCCGAGCCGCTGGAGCGGGGGAACGGGATCACCATCGCACTGGAGCGGGTCAACGGACAGGCGTTGAACTATCTGGTGCGGCGGGCGTGGTTCGCTCAGGCACCGAAGGAACTCACCGACGCTCTCGCCGCGGCCGACTCCGCCGCGGCGGGCGAGGTGGGAGATCTGCCCCGGGCCATCGGTCGACCGGCCACTCGGGCGCTGGCTGGAGCCGGTGTCACGACCCTGGCCGATGTCGCTCGCCACAGCGAGGACGAACTGTTGGCTCTCCACGGCGTCGGCCCCCGGGCCATACGCATACTCCGGGAGGCTCTGGAGGCACGAGGTCTGGAGATGGGGTCCGGCTGAGGAAATCGGACAGGGGGTGCTCCTCCAAGGCAGACGGCGGTGCTTTACAAGACGAAACCCACTGCTACGGTCACCACCGCTAGTTGGTCGAATCAGGGGGTACCCATGCCGTCTCGTTGGTTGGTTCGTTGGCGTCGTCGTTTGGTCTGGGTGGTGGCGACATTGGCGTTGGCAGTGGTTGCCGTCCCCGGGTTGGGAGCAGATTCGTTCGACGACGTTCCCTCCGACCACACCTTCGCCGCCGACATCGCTTGGCTGGCCGACGAAGGCATCACGCGGGGCTGTAACCCGCCTCAGAACACCCGGTTCTGTCCCGACGACTACGTGACTCGCGCCCAGATGGCGGCCTTCTTGGTCCGGGCCCTGGACCTACCGCCTGCCGACGATCAGGGGTTCACGGATTCGGCGGGGACGTTCAAGGGCAACATCGATTCGTTGGCGGCGGCTGGGATCACCCGGGGCTGTAACCCGCCCACCAACGACCGTTTCTGCCCCGAAGAGTTGGTGACTCGGGGACAGATGGCGGCGTTCTTGGTCCGAGCATTGGGCCTGCCGCCTGCCGACGATCAGGGGTTCACGGATTCGGCGGGGACGTTCAAGGGCAACATCGATTCGTTGGCTGCGGCTGGGATCACCCGAGGCTGTAACCCGCCGACCAACGACCGTTTCTGTCCCGACGGTCTCGTCACCCGCGGCCAGATGGCAGCCTTCCTCCATCGGGCCCTCACCATCGAGCCACCGATTCCCGCGAAGGCGATCGACATCAGTGTCGGGTTCCAGCACGCCTGTGCCCTCTCCGAGGACGGTCGGGTCTACTGCTGGGGCTCCAACAACAACGGAAAGCTCGGCGTCGCCTCACCCACCATGAGCACCAAACCCATCGAGGTTCCCGGGTTGTCCGATGTGGTCGACATCGCCGCCGGCAACAGCCACACCTGCGCGCTCAACACCTCCGGCCACGCTTACTGCTGGGGGCTGGGCGCAAGCGGGCGCCTGGGGACCGGCAACGAAGCCTCCACCTCGACGCCGACCCGCGTAGTCGGACTGACCGGAGTGACCGCTATCGATGCCGGTGAGAACTTCACGTGTGCCTTGAAGGACAACGGCACCGTCTGGTGTTGGGGTTTCGGAACCGGTGGGCACCTCGGCAACGGTGCCGAAAGCTCGAGCAGCGTCCCCGTGCCGGTGAGCGGGATCACGGACGCCGTCAACCTCGACGTCGGCTACGGCCATGCCTGCGTGACCACCGCCACCGAAAGGGCGAAGTGCTGGGGTGAGACAGGGCGCCCCGGCGACGGCACCCCCGGCGGGGACGGTATCGGCATGCAGCTCGTTCCGATCCAGGCGATCCTCGCGGACGTCGCCCGGGTGTCGGCCGGCCACGGCAGCACCTGTGCTCTCACCCTTTCCGGCGTGATGAACTGCTGGGGCAACAACGGTGACGGCCAGCTCGGAACCGGTGACACGGCCGTTCGCAATATTCCCAATCCGGTCCCGGGGA
Source organism: Acidimicrobiia bacterium (assembly GCA_035304485.1). Lineage (GTDB taxonomy): Bacteria > Actinomycetota > Acidimicrobiia > Spongiisociales > ZC4RG35 > ZC4RG17. Next base: position 6,721 of record DATGPZ010000192.1, read on the forward strand.
TGACCCAGGTCCTGTCGATCGAAGCCGGCCACTACACCACCTGCGCCATCGACTCCGAGAGCGACACCTACTGCTGGGGGCGCAACGCCAACGGCACCGCCGCCATGGGGACGAGAGGCGACGACATCCTGTCGCCCAAGAAGGCCTTGGTGGATCGGGCGATGATGATCGATCTCGCTTACAACAACGGTTGTGCTGTCTCTCTAGAAGGCGAAATCAGCTGCTGGGGTGACAACACCCTGGGCCAGTTGGGCATCGGGACCAGCGGCGGCGTGGAGCCCACCCCCCGCCCCGTCACCCTCCCCTGACGCGTTCTTAAGACCGAAACGGGGCGCAAAACGCCCCGTTTCGGTCCTGAGAATCACGCCGCCGGGGAATATCCGGCCGAGCGCGACGTTGGTCGCAGCCGAGACCACATCGATGGCGGTCTCCCGACGAGGGGCAGCCCGTACCGGAAGCACGACGGGCGCGGAAAGGACATCGCCATGGCTTGGTTCATCCTCGTTGTCGCCGGGCTCCTGGAGGTCGTTTGGGCGTCGCTGCTGCCCGCCACCCGGGGATTCACCCGGCTGTGGCCATCGGTCGGATTCCTGGCTGCCCTCACGGCGAGCATGGTTCTGCTCAGCCTCGCAGTCCGCGACATCCCCGTAGGGACCGCCTACGCCGTGTGGGTAGGAATCGGCGCGGTCGGCGCCGCTCTCGCCGGAGTGTTGATCTACGGCGACGACATGTCTGCCCGCCAGGTCGTCGCTCTGGCTCTCCTCGTCACGGGAATCGTCGCAGTCCGGCTCACTAGCGGCGAGTGAAATCGGCCGATGTGGGTACAGGATCACAACATTGCTTAGTGTGAGCATCGGTCCACGTCATGGACGTCGACACGAGTAGGGGAGAGAACCGATACCGGATGGAGACCGAACGCGACTACCCGCCGGTTTCTGAGTCTGTCCGAGGGGTCCGTCAAATGATCGAAGGCCGGCTCCCCGATACGGTTCCTGCTGACGAGGTGATACTCGCTGCTTCCGAGCTCGCCACCAACGCCATCGTCCACGCCAAGACCGCCTTCACCGTCCGATTCATCAGGAACTCCTCCACGGTGCGCCTCGAGTTCGCCGACGACTCCGAGGTTGTCCCAGATCTCGAGGATCTCGATGAGTCACAACATGGCCTTCGGATCGTCGATCAGGTCTCCGACCGTTGGGGGATCGAGCCGACCGAGACGGGCAAGGTCGTTTGGGCGGAGTTCGGTGAGGCGACCGCCTGACCGGTCCCAAACTCATTCGGTAACGTCACGGTCGTGCAGTTCGCCGTGAACCTCCCCAACTTCGGGTCCTTCTCAGATCCCGAATCGATGGTGGATCTGGCTGTGACCGCCGAGGAGGCCGGCTGGGACGGCTTCTTCATCTGGGATCACATCGTGGTCGCCGACGGCATGCCGGTGGCCGACCCGTGGGTGATACTCGGAGCGGTCGCTACCGCCACCCACCGGATCCGACTGGGACCCATGGTCACGCCGGTGCCGCGTCGTCGCCCCTGGGTCCTGGCAAGGCAGGTGACCACGGTGGACCACCTGAGTGGCGGCCGGTTGATCCTGGGAGTGGGCCTCGGTGTACCAGCGGCGGAGGAGTTCGGCACCTTCGGTGAGCCCACCGATGACCGGGAGAGGGCCGACCTGCTCGACGAAGGACTCGAGGTCATGCTCGGGATGTGGAGCGGGGAGCCGTTCTCGTTCGAAGGCCGTTGGTACCGTGTGGAGCGAACCACATTCTCTCCTCGCCCGGTGAACGGCACGATCCCGATCTGGGTCGCCGGGATGTGGCCCAATCGACGTCCTTTCCGTCGGGCGGCTTCATACGACGGTGTCTTCCCGATTGCTGTCGACCAACACCACCTCGGTCCCGGGGAAGTTGGGGAGATCGTCGAATACGTCCGGCAGGCTCGAAACTCGGACGATCTCGGCGACGTGTCCATCGCCGGGACGCCTCCTACGACTGAAGAGGTAGAGGATTACGCCCGCGTCGGCGTCACCTGGTATCAGGTCACCCCGGACCCATCGGGAGAGTCGCCCGAGGAGACGAAGGCCTGGATCGCAGACGGTCCACCGTCTTCCTAGCGGAGTCGGCGGTGCGGAGCCGACGAGTCAGCGCCAGCCCAGCTCGGGGGCGACGTGGGTCAGGACGGCCTCGATCACGTGGGCGTTGTACTCGACACCGAGCTGGTTGGGGATCGTCAGCAGGAGAGTGTCGGCGGCGGCGATCGCCTCGTCCTTGGCGAGCTGATCGACCAACACGTCGGGTTCGGCTGCGTAGCTGCGGCCGAAGATGGCGCGGGTGGTCTCGTCGATCCAGCCGATCTTGTCCTCGTCCTGCCGGCCGACGCCGAAGTAAGCCCGGTCTAGATCCGATACCAGGGGGAAGATGCTTCGGCTGACCGACACTCTGGGCTCGCGTTCGTGTCCCGCCTGTCGCCACGCCTCGCGGTATTCGGCGATCTGTTCGGCCTGTTGGACGTGGAACGGTTTGCCCGACTCATCGTCTTTCAGGGTCGAGCTCTGGAGGTTCATGCCGAGCTCGGCGGCCCAGCGAGCGGTGGCGTTGGAGCCCGACCCCCACCAGATCCTCTCCCGGAGACCTTCGGAATAGGGCTCGATTCGCAGCAGCCCGGGAGGGTTGGGGAACATCGGTCGCGGATGTGGCTGGGCGAAACCCTCGCCTTCGATCACCTCCAGGAAGATGCGGGCGTGCTCCCGGGCCATGTCGGCGTCGGTCTGGCCTTCGGCCGGCTGGTAGCCGAAGTACCGGTACCCGTCGATGACCTGCTCAGGCGAGCCCCGGCTGATCCCCAACTGGAGACGTCCGCCCGCTATCAGGTCGGCCGCTCCCGCGTTCTCCGCCATGTACATCGGGTTCTCGTAACGCATGTCGATCACCGCGGTTCCGATCTCGATGCGGCTGGTTCGCGCCCCGATCGCGGCCAGGAGCGGGAACGGTGAGGCCAACTGGCGGGCGAAATGGTGGACACGGAAGTAGGCACCGTCCGCGCCCAGCTCCTCGACCGCCTCGGCCAGCTCGATCGACTGGTTGAGGGCCTCGGCCGCGGTGCGGGTCTGAGATCCCGGTGAAGGACCCCAATGACCGAAGGAGAGAAAGCCGATGCGTTTCACACGTCCTACAACGCTATCGGCCCCGGTCCATTCCCGATCCAGGCCGCGAGCGTCGGGTCAGGCTTCGGGGTCAGGAGGTTCGGTCCCCAGTTCTGCTCCAGTGTGGGTGTCCACCACGACCCGGTCGCCGAGCGGAGACTCGAGGTCGAACGTGTAGGACCAGTGCGGACCGATCTCGCTGCAGTTGGTGGCGTTCTCTCGGAATCCGGCCGTCATCGTCACATTCACGGCATCGGCGGTCTCCTCGATCTCGGCCGAGGCGAGGCCGTAGCACTCCTCGGCGCCCACCGACACGCCTACCGTCAGCGACGTGTCGTCGCTTTCGACGATCCAGCCGGCCGACACCGGGAAGGTTCGCACTAGACCCTCCTCGACCTCGACCTCGACCAATTCGGGCGCAGCCTCTTCGGGCGACGTGGTCGACGGCGACGACGAAGTGTCCGAAGAGGTGTCCGAAGTGGAGGTCGGCGCCGTCGTCGTAGGGGCCGAGGTCGTGGTGGGCGCCTCGGTCGTCGTCGGTGCCAGAGTCGTCTCCGGTGTCGTCGCCGGTGCGGTCGTGGTCGTGGCGTCGTCGTCGGACCCGAATGCGAGGACACCGAGCCAGATCGCCAGAGCCACGACGATGACGCCGGCGACGATCAAGGGAATAGGTGAACGTCGTTCGTTGTCAGCCATCCACTGGGCGTACCCGGCTCGGCACCTTTCTACACATCGGGTTCGCCATCGGGTTCGCCTCTCTACGTTTCGAAACTATTCGGGCGGGAATCAGGAGCGGATGGACGGAACCGCAGCCACCAACATCCCCGATTTCGATCTGCCTTCGAGTACGGGTCGCAACCTGTCGCTCGATTCCTTCGTCGACAAGGTGCCGCTGGCGATCGCCTTTCTCACCGACCTGGAGACGGACCGGGAGGTCCTCGAGGCACTCGACGAAGCCCTCGTGCGATTCGGTGAGACCCGGTCGCAGGTGATCGTCGTCGCCCCGATCGGGTCGGATGAGCTCGCGGACTTCGTCGAACAGTACGACATCACGATCCCGATCCTCGCCGACGCCGAAGGATCCATGGCCCGCGACTTCGGAGTCGGAACCGGCGACAGAACGTCACGACGCTCGGCATTCGTGTCGACTGCCGACGGCCGCATGGTCACCCGTCTCGACACCTTCGATGAGACCGATGTCGTGGACCGACTCCTGGAGGAAGTCCGGGATCTCGAGCTCGGCGCCGACGTGCGGGCGACCGAGGAGTAGAACCCTGCTCAGTCGGGGCGGAGATGGCTGCGTTCGCCGTGGTGGTCGAGGATCGTGATGATCTCGGCCGGTCCCTCGAATCCGGACATGCAGTGTGGGGTCATGGTGTCGAACTCGGCCGCCTGCCCTGTCCTCACCAGGTGCTCGACGCCGCCGAGTATCAGACGGACGGTCCCTTCCAGCACATAGAACCAGTCCCGGCCGGGGTGCACCTTCTGCTCCGGCGGCCGTTTGCGGGCGGGGAGGCGTACTTTCGCCACCGTCCGTCCGGGATCGTCGGGCCGGGAGAGCATCCAGTAGGTCGCTCCGTGGGCCGAGTCCTTGGTGGGTCGGATCACGACGTCGGTCGCCTCGTCGTCGATCAACAGTTCGTCGACCGTGGTCTCGAGCGCCCGAGCGAGGGTCACCAGATGGTCGAGGGCGAGACGGCGACGACCTGTCTCGATCCGGCTGATCGTGGATGCGCTGATGTGCGACCTCTTGGCGAGCTCGTCGAGCGACCATCCACGCGCCAGGCGGAGGCTGCGGAGGCGATGCCGGGCCGTGTCCTCGACCAACTCTTGCGTCATCGGCAGGATTCTATGCCGCCGAAGCACGGGTATGTCAGGCCGAGAAGAACGCCCGCTTCGGTCCCGCCACCTCGGAACCTGGGAATCGGGCGATCGTCTCGCTGATCCAGGCCGACCAGCGATCGGTCAACTCCAAAGTGTCTCCCGACCGCAGCGGCGGCCCCACCACGACGCGGATCGGCGCTCGGCGGACCCGTTTGTCCAAACCGAAGGCGATGCCCGTGCCGATGACAGCCACGGGAACCAGCGGGACCTCCGCCCGTGCCGCCAGCCAGCCGGCGCCCCGCTTGGCGGGCAGCGTGGTCCAGTGAGTGACGCGCGTGCCCTCGGGAAAGATGCCGACCACCTCGCCGCTTTCGAGGGCGGCGAGGGCGGTCCGCAGGGCCCGGAGCGGGAGCCGTCGCCTGGGCAGGGGAATCGCTCCTGCGCCGAGAACCAGCCAGTCGAGGAGGGGTTGGTTGCCGAAGAGATCTTCGACCACCAGAAACCGCACCGGCATCCCCAGAGCAGCACCCACCAGCGGTCCGTCGAAATGCGAATAGTGGTTGGCGGCGACGACGAACGGAGGAGCGGGAAGCGGAGCCTCGTACTCGATGCGAAGGGTGAAGATCGCCCGGCCGAGGCCGCGGAAGAGCGGAGATGCCACCTTCCAGAGCAGGCGCCGCCGCAGGGCCGTCGTCAGAGTCGGGCCGTCATCTCTCCGACCAGCCGCGTCATCGGGCGAGATCGCCATGGTCGTAGGTGTCGGTCGAAGGCATCACGAAGTGACAGTCAAGCCGACATGCCCGTCTTCGGCCTGGCCGAAGTCGGCCGTAGAGACCCATCGAAGTCGTACACCCCGGCGAAGGGGACCGGTCCTGGGGACGACGTTCGGGCCTCAGGTAGTGGCGTACCGAGGTTGGATCAGGACAGAAACGGGCCGATATCCCTGGCAGACTCGATTGCCATGCTTCCGTACCCGCCGGTTTCGATCGTTCCTGCCAACCAGGCCTCGTGTGAGGACCTCGACGCCATCTTCGGCCAACGGGGATACCCGGCCCGCTGCCGTTGTCAGCGTTTCAAGACGACGAGCGAGGAATGGTGGCACGACCCGATCCCACGCGAAGAGCGGATATTTCGCCAACGGAGCCAAACCGACTGCGGATACCCCGACTCAGAGGTGACGAGCGGCCTGGTGGCCTACCTCGACGGCGAGCCGGTCGGCTGGTGTGCGGTCGAGCCCCGCAGCGAATACCAGCGACTCGGCCAAACCCCCTGGAAGGGCCGGTCCGAGGATCCCCACGACGAGACGGTGTGGGCGATCGTCTGCTTCGTTGTCCGGGTCGGCTATCGAGGGCGGGGCATCACCTATCCACTGGCCAAGGCGGCGGTGGAGTTCGCTCGCTCGCGTGGAGCCCGAGCCATCGAGGGGTATCCGATGATGCCCGAGCCGGGCAAGGAAGTGACGTGGGGTGAGCTGTTCGTCGGCCATCGCCACGTCTTCGAGGAAGCCGGGTTCCGGGAGGTCAGCCACCCGTCCAAGCGCCGGGTGGTGATGCGGATCGACTTCTGACCCGACGGCTCGCTCGATCTGGTGAGATCCGGGTCAGGCGGCGCGCAGTTCCCCGTCGGAGCCGGGGAGCCAGGTGGCCAGATCGTGCACCCGCCAGTCGGCCAGCGCGGCTGCCAGAGCCTCATCGGCGACTCGAGCCGCTATCCGGTCCACCTTTCCTGCCGAGGTGGCCGTCTCGACCCGATGGCCCTCGGCGAGGTCGCATGCCTCACCGGCGCGTTCGGCCAACTGCGCCACGCCGATTCGGCGAGCCTCCGCCACGATCTCGTCCTTGTCGGCGGTGAGGAGAGGTCTGAGGACGGGCCGATTACCGAGCCGGTCGAGTGCCGACAGATGGGCGAAGGTCTGGGAGGACACCTGGCCGATCGCCTCTCCGGTCACCAGGACCTCGATGCCGAGTTCGTCGGCAACTTTCTCGGCCGCCTGATACATCAGTCGCTTCAGGACCACCTGACGGTATCGAGGGTGGATGTTGTCGATGATCTGTGACCGAGCCGGTCCGAAGTCCAGTACGTGCATGATCCCCGGCATCCCGGCGCCGAACTCGCTCCACACATGGTGGCCGACGGCGAGGGCTTGGTCGCGTTGGTCACAGGCGAGGCGGAAGTGCAGGAACTCGCATTCCACTCCCCGCCGCATCAGGCGGTAGGCGGCGACGGCCGAGTCGAACCCGCCCGACAACAGGACTAGGGCTTTGCCCTGGACGCCGATAGGGAGTCCGGCTGGGCCGTCCCATCGACGGGTGATGAGCCATCCTTCCTGCTCGACGATCCGGAGCCGGACCGTGACTTCGGGGTCGTCGAGATCCACCCCGGCCGAATCGGCCAGTAGCAGCGTTCCGAGCTCCCGTTCCACGTCGGAGGAGCGAAACGAATGCGATCCCACCCGCTTGGCACGGACCGCGAACGTCTTGCCTTCAGTCATCGGTGAGGCGAGCGCAGCCGCTTGCTCCAACCCGGTTTCGAGGTCGGGGAACGGGAATCCGACCACCTCCTGGATGCTGCGGACCCCGAAAACCCGCTGGAGGCGCTCAGCGGCGGCCTCGATGTCGTGGACGCCTTCGACCTCGACCCGTCCCGGTCCGATCTCGTGAGCGGAGACGCCAGCACCGAGGGCGGCGACGACGTTGTCGCAGAGGACACGGGTGAAGCGTCGTCTCACCTGAGACGACTTGAGGTAGATCTCGCCAGAGAGCGTCAGTTGCAGTTCACGACGGCGGCTGCGCACCACGTCACACCTTCCGCTGCAGGGGATACTCCAATCCTCCCCCCATCCCTGCCTTACGGCAAACTGGCATTCTTAAGACCAAAACGGGGCGCGAAACGCCCCGCTGAGACGGGGAGAAATCGTCGTCGATCGCACGAGTCACGATGACTCCCGTCGCTCGGTGGCCTCCGGCCAGCACTTGGGGCAGGCGGACAATCCGTAACGCTCGGCTCGAACCCTCATCTGGGGCACGCCTCTGATGCGTTTGGGGTTGCACAGAGGACGCTGGTCGTCGTCTGGATGCGGGCAGTGGTACACGGTCTCGCCCAGATATGAGAGAACGAGGCGGGGGCGTTCAGTCATGGAGTGTTCGCTTCGATCGTGTTCCTACCGTACCTACGCCGAGTCGGAACCAACTGCTTCGTACACGACAAAGGGCGGGGTGCGGTCGGGTGATGACCGCACCCCGCCCCGAATGTGCCTCCGTCTGCTCTCAGCCGGAGGTCGTCGTGGTCGGCGCGTCCATGCCGCCGGTCGTATCGGTGGTGCCGCCGGTGTCCGACGTATCGCCGGTGTCGCTGGGCAAGGTGGTCCCACCCATGTCGCCGGTGTCACCCGTATCGCCGGTGTCGGCCGGTACCGAAGCCTCGGTCTCCGGCGGAAGGGTGAGCTCGCTGGACGTGTCCGTGAGCCCGTCCGTCACGCCGGGGTCCTCGTCGGTCTCTCCGCAAGCGGGGAGACTGAGAACGGCCACAGCCGCTAGGAGCGCGATTGATTTCCTCTTCATGTGATTGCTTCCTCCTGAATAGGGGACAACGCAACCTGCCCGATGCCCACCGGATCGAAACCTTCCAATTTCTGCAACGCGACCTCGGGTTTCGCTCCGGGCCGCAGTGGTATCGGCCGGCGCATGATCCAGGCCGGTGACCTCGTCGACGACGCAGAGGAGGTGTTGTCATCGATCTCGACGTGCTCACTCCACGTGAGCGCGAGCCGAGACTCGATCCCGCACTGGTCGGCTACTACTACATGGGCTAACGAGATCCGGACGTTCAGACCTGCATCCGACCGGTGAAGCAAACCGGCGGGCAGTCGGGTCCGTTGGGCTGGGCACGCTCGAGCGGGACCGCATCGCTTTCTCCTTCGACTATCACCGATCCCGCGGCGTCCGCGACCGTGACTGAGACGACGGCCGTGGTGTCGTAGTCGCCAGGCGGCAGCGTGAACTCGATGAGGTCATCGTCGGCGTGCAAGCTGAGCCGTCCCCAGTCGAGATCGGTCCACCCGGTGACGGCCACTCCGGTTTCGCCCGGGATGTCCACTGTCACCGATTCGTCCACGCACGTCCCGTCGACGCATACCTCGATCTGGTAGGTCTCCTCGGGAAGGATGTCGGTGTCGACGAGGTCGACGACCAGGAGACTCTCGCAACCGATCTCCGTGCACACGGGCCCCGGTATCGGGTCGGGCAACTGCTGGTTCGGCGTCACGCACGCCGTCACCGTCGAAACGATGGCCAGGAGCATGAACCACTCGAAGCGTCTCATCCTCGGTGTGACGCCGGCTCCGGTCCTCAGGTTCCCGGGGGCCCATATCGTTTGACGGCCTCGATGCCGCGAATCGCCTCCTCGGCTCGAGCGACGGGTACGAGGAGATGGTCGTGATAGAAGCCGGCGATGACGTTGCAGGGGATGTCGAGCTCGGCGAGTGCGCCTGCCACTGTTGCGGTGAGGCCGACCGCGGCGAGCGAGCTGTGGACCGCGAGTGTGAGCCAGGCGGCCTCGAAGTCGAAGCTCAGCCCGTTCGATTCGGCCGCCTCCCGAGTCATCACCAGCGTGAAGCCCTCGTCCTCACGGATCATCGCTTCGACGCTCGCGTCGACGATCGGCTCGCTCGACCGGGCGAAGACATAGGTCCCCGGGCGGCGGAGGACTTCGAGTCCCTCCAAGATGGTCGCGAGGTCTTCGATCCCGGCCACGGCTCCAACACTAGGAGTCGTAGTCAGGGCTTGTTGACGTAGATCGTCGTCCGTCTGCCTGACCGGGCCTCACCGCCTATCCCGTATCGCTATCGTCGGATGTGGGTCGTGCCGGCCGCAGGGAGCACGGCCCCCCGTAGTGGGGACGTCGAATGAACCACGAGGTGAGGCGTGGTGAACCCACCGATCAGGGTCGAGTGGAGCGACGATGCTGGGCGTCGCCTGGTCTGGGTCGCCGGAGAGATCGACATCGCCACGGTCGACGAGCTCAGGAAAGCCTTCGACTGTTCGCACAGCGAGCTCGAGGTCGACATGAGCAATGTCGTTTTCATCGACCTGTCCGGCCTGAGGTGCCTGGTCCAAGCGGCGGTCGAGCACGAGACCGTCGAGCTGATTCCCAGCCCCTGCGTGACACGGTTGCTCGATCTGACCAGGGCAACACACCTGTTCGAAATCCGTTAGGTGTCCCAGAGGCCGGCCGATAAGGACACAGCGACATGGCCAAGCAGACTCATCGTGCGACGTGATTTCGAACCCGAGCCCCATTCGGCCCGGGAGGTTCGGATGTTCGTGGGCGAGGCCCTGCAGGGCTTGGCCAACCTCGACGACGTCGTCCTCGTCGCTTCCGAGCTGGCAGCCAACGTCATAACCCACGCCAGGACCGAGTTCACGGTGGCGATAGAGGAAATGGGTTCGACGGTGCGGTTGGAGGTCTCGGACGGCTCCTCGATCATGCCGGCCGTGGGAGATCTCGCCGATTCCTACACCGGCTTGAGGGTGGTCCAACAGCTCTCGACGGCGTGGGGTGTCGAAGGGCGACGTGACGGCAAGACGGTCTGGGTCGAGTTCACCACGGATTGAGCGCTCGACGTCAGCGCGACGGAGACGAGGTCGGAGGGACTCGGCCAGTGGGTCGATCGCAGAGGAATGGCCGACCATCGGAGCCCGCGTGATAGTCATAGGTAGTCTCGCCGTGCTCGACTACGACCCTGTAGCCCTCGACGATCGCCTGCGTGTAGCTGTATCCCGGTTGGGGGCATCCCAGGCTCCCATCGGGCCAGGTGACTGGTTCGGCGGACACGACCGAGATCTCATCCGGTTGGACCTGTAGCCGATCGACGAGGTCTGCGATAGCGAGGTCGATCGTCTCTTGCATCTCCGACTCCTCGATCGTGGTGGCGGTCGTCGTGGAAGCGATGTGGACATCCGTTGAAGGCGCTGCGGTGGTACCGGTGTCCTGGTCGCCACCTCCGCAGGCACCGATCGCCAGAAGGGCGATGAAGCCCAGGATGATCACGGGGCCGTTCGTGTCACAAGCAGAGGCCATCGTCGGTCACTCCTCGCCCGCACAACGTGGTCACTTCCACCGTCCGTAGAGAGAAGCCGTCGGCGCCCGGTTCTCCGAACACGTGCAGGCGGAACCCGACGACGGCATCGTCGCCGATCCCGATGACGTCGTAGATGACTTCGCCGAGGTCACCTGTGGTGGCAGGTCCGCTCATCACGATGTCGGAATCGGGGGCCTCGGTGGCGAGCGACTCGGCCACGATCGAGCCGAGGTCTTCCATCGTCGCCGCGGTCGGGCGCTCACCCAGGTCGTCGAGGATGGTGGCGGTTTCGTCCGTGACCTGGCCCAGATATCCGATGAAGGCGAAGTTGACCCAGCCTTCGACGCCCTCGTGTTCGACAGCGATCCAGAATGCCTGGCCGATGTCACGGGTGTGGCCGAGAGCGGTCAGGTTCTCGGCTCGGGGTGGGATCTCGGACAGGATTTCGGAGCCGGGATCGGGCAGCGCTCGCAGGTTGAGGACGTCGTCGTGCCGGACCCCGATGACCGCGACGGTGTCTCCCGCCCCGGGGCCGAACTCGATCCTCTCGCCTGGCAAGTCGTCGGTAGCGGGAGTCGTCGAAGTGGAAGGACCGGTCGTGGAAGGCACGGTAGTGGGGGAGACGGTTGTGGTGGGTGCTTCCGTCGTCGAGGGGACAGTCGACGACGTTGTGGTGTCGGGGGCGGACGTGTCCGTCGTGTCGGTTGCGTCGGTGGCGTCCCCGCCACCGCAGGCGACCAGCACGATCGCCAGGATCATCGTTCCGATTCTTCTCAGCATCTCAGTCTCCAGTCGTGGGTGGGACGTGCGGACACCGGCTCCAGGTTCCCTCCTAGCATCCGCTCGATGGATCCATCCGGTGAGGTGACGAATCCGCCGACGCCTGCCACCGACGATGAGGCGACCGAGCGGGTTCGCGTGGTGTGGCGAGGCGATTTCGTGAACCAGGAAGTGAATGTTCTCCACGCGGTCGCGTTCGGTACTCGAGTCTATGGCGACGACGAATGGGATTGGCTGTCTTTGACGCGTCGGCACAGCCTGGGCTGGGTCACAGCCCGGAGCGGTGCTGACCTGGTCGGGTTCGCCAACGTGCTCTGGGACGGCCTGGTGCACGCCTGGATCCAGGATGTGATGGTTTCGCCTTCCTACCGGCGCCGGGGCATCGGCACGGCGGTCGTCCATGCGGCGCGGGATGGTGCGGCGGCGGCCGGCTGCGAATGGCTCCACGTCGACTTCGAGCCCGAGCTCAGTCCGTTCTACATCGAACGGTGTGGCTTCGAGCCCGCCCAGGCCGGCACGATGCGCCTCGACTGAGGTCGATGCCTTCCGGGCGGTCGGATGGAGGTTTTTTCGCGTTCTCTCGATATTGCACGCACTCGGTGCCTATATTCGGCCACGCAAGGCCCGAGTGGCGTGAACGAGAGCTGGGTGCCTTCCCGGCTGAGAGACGGCAATAGGAGCCGGAAGATCGTTGAACCTGAGTCCGGTCAATGCCGGCGTAGGAAACACGTCGGTCGGGCCTTGCTTTTTCGTTGCTCTGGTGGGCCGTTTCGGCATTCTCCCCGCGGAAACGTCGTGTCTCGCACGACGTTTTGCTGATAAAAAGCCGAATCACCGGCGGGAGAGGGGGAAGAGGGCGGCGCCGATCGCCAGGAGGATCGAGCCGCCCACTACTGCCTGGAGAGGTAGGGAGAAGGCGAGGAGGACGCACCCCGCCAGGCCTACCACCTGCAGCCAGCGAGGCCACCGACGCTCCCCGTCCGGCTGAGTGAGGGCGGAGGCGTTGGCGATGGCGTAATAGGTGAGCACGGCGAAAGAACTAAAGCCGATGGCTCCGCGTAGGTCGGCTATCGCCACGATCAGGACGACCAGGACACCGACCGTCAACTCGGCCCGGTGCGGAGTCCGATGCCGGGGGTGGACGGCGTCCAGCCAGGCAGGCAGATGGCGATCACGGGCCATGGCGAAGCCGGTCCGGCTCACCCCGGCCAGGAGAGAGAGCAGCACACCGAGGGCGGCGACGGTTCCTCCCACACGCACGACGGGCCCTGCCCATGGAGATCCACCCTCCGCGGCGGCCACGAGCGGGGCGTCGGCTGTCGCCAGGGCGTGTGGGCCCACGGCCAGGAGCGACGTGATCGCCACGACGGCGTAGACGGTCAGGGTCGCTCCCAGCGCCAGTGGTATCGCCCGCGGAATGGTCCTGGACGGGTCTTCCACCTCCTCGCCGAGAGTTGCGATGCGGGCATAGCCCGCGAAGGCGAAGAAGAGGAGCCCGGCCGCCTCCAGGATCCCGCCGATGCCGGCCCTGTTCCCACCGGTGAGGTTGGAGACGCCGAAGCCGGGCGAAGCCCAGGCGGCGCCGACGAGGATCACCAGGGTGACGAGCACCACCGAGACGATCACCTTCGTCACCCCGGCGGTCTTTTCCACCCCCACGTAGTTGACCGCCGTCATGGCGAGGACCGCAGCGATCCCGATTGGTCTCTCGTAACCCGGGAATGCGTAGGCGCCCACCGTGAGCGCCATCGCCGAGAGGCTGGCGGTTTTTCCCACCACGAAGGACCAACCGGCGAGGTAGCCCCAGAACGGGCCGAGTGTGCGACGTCCGTAGACATAGGTGCCGCCGGCTTCCGGGTAGACGGCTGCCAGCTGGGCGGACGAAGTCGCATTGGCGTAGGCGACGACGGCGGCGATGGCCAGGCCGACCAGGAGTCCCGAGCCCGCGGCGGACGCGGCGGGACCGATGGCGGCGAAGATGCCGGCACCGATCATCGAGCCCATTCCCACCATCACGGCATCGGAGACGCCCAGACGCCGTGCGAGTCGGTGGTTCGGCTCATCTGCCTGGTGGCTCATCCGTTTCCTCTCGCGGGGAACCGATGATGGCAGGAAGGGCTCGCCTGAATGGCGGTCGGTTCGAGGCTACGTCACCCGGCGTCGCCGGTCAGCAGCACGGCGACCTCGATCTCCCATTTGGTGGGGTCTGGCTCCTCGCGAGGGTCAGTCGGGAAGAATTGGAACCGACCGTCCCATCGGACGCCACCATCCTCGGGATGAGTAGCAGGCGTCAGGCCCTTGCTCTCCATCCACTTCACCAACTGAGACTCGATCTCGAAGAGGTCGTCCGGGTGGCCGGTGTGGGTCGCCGTCGCGTACCGGCCGGCCGGGATCGTCCCCGACAAGATACGGTCCATGCACGGGACCTCTCGCGCGATCGGCACACCAACCTGTACCCGGGAGGGACGCTCGTGATCGCCGATCGTCCAGTAGCGGATGAAGGGCGGGCCGACGATCTGGTGTCCGTTCTCGCTCACGTGGGCGAGGATCTCGGGGAACAGGGCATTGACTCGCCCCCATTCCTCCAGGGTGGCCGTAGCCGGGATCGCCACGTAGGGCTGCGCCTCGCGTTGGGTCACGGTGAATTCCACTGTGCCTCCTTCGATTGCTTTCACGAGTACATACGAGGCGGACCCCACGAATTCATCGCGTGCGACGAAATCGTCTCGAGGATTCGTGTGGTCATCGGCGTGCGAAGCCCAGCGATTCGTACAACGCCAACGCCGGCGAGTTGTCGTCCATGACCCGAAGCGCCACTTCGTCGTGGCCCCGGCGGGCGAGGGCGGCCATCGTCCAGGTCATCAGGTGGCGGGCGATTCCCCGACGTCTCTCGGTCGGATCCGTGAACACCTCGATGATGAACGGGCAGTCGGGAACGTCGTCCCACGGCGCCCGTTCGACGGTGAGTACCGCCGCCACCACGGCGCCGTCGCGCTCGGCGACCGGGGATGCCTCCCAGAGAAACGGGCCGTATTCGCCCTCGAAGGAGGCTGTGATGTCGGCCGTGGCCGCCTCGACCGAAGCGTCCGCCGTTCCCCCATACGCCTGGTAGTACAACTCGCCAACTGTGCGGGCGTCGTCGCGGGTGATCGGCCGCACCGATACACCTTCCGGCACCGGATCGATCCGACACCCGGCAACCTCACCCACCATCACGATCGAAGCCATCGAGGCTTTTTATCAGCAAAACGTCGTGCGAGACACGACATTTTTGTGGGGAGAACGGCTCGGGAGCCAGGTGTCGTTACCGTCACGCGGGATGCAAATGGAAGCCGTCCGCCCTGTGAGGTGTTGACCCCAACGATGAGTCCGTTCCCCGTCCCCCTCTCCGTACTCGATCTCGCATCGGTAGGCCGCGGCGCCGATTCGGCCACGGCTCTCCAGGGCACCACCCGGTTGGCACAGACCGCGGATCGGCTCGGCTTTCACCGGTTCTGGGTGGCCGAGCACCACAACATGCCGATCGTGGCTTCGACGAGCCCGCCTGTCTTGATGGCCCACCTGGCGGCAGTCACGGAGCGGATCCGTATCGGCTCGGGCGGTGTCATGCTCCCCAATCACCCGCCGCTCGTGGTTGCCGAGCAGATCGCCCTGCTGGAGGCCCTCCATCCGGGGCGGATCGACTTGGGCATCGGGCGGGCACCGGGGACTGATCCACGGACGGCGGCGGCTCTCCGACGCAATCCCGACACTCTGGACGCCAGGGAGTTTCCTCAGGAGTTGATCGATCTGATGGGTCTGCTGGGCGATGTCCGCGAAGGCTCACGCCTCCACGACAGGTTCCGCGCCACCCCAGCACCAACCTCCCACACCCCCGTGTTCCTCCTAGGGTCCTCAGGATTCAGCGCCCAACTGGCCGGCATCCTCGGTCTTCCGTTCGTCCAGGCTCACCATTTCGACATGGGAGGAACCGACGAGTCGCTCCAGCTCTACCGCCAACGTTTCCAGCCGAGCGCCAACTGGAAAGAGCCATATGCCATCGTCAGTGCCGGCGTGGTCATCGCCGAGACGAATGAGGAGGCGCATCGACTGTCTCTCCCCGGACGACTGGTTCGCCTGTGGTTACGAACGGGTCGGCCGGTTTGGCTCCCCACGGTCGAGGAGGCAGAGACCCATCCCGATCTCGACGCCGCTCTTTCGATGCCGACCGAGACGATCATCGGAGACTCGGAACGGGTTCGGGCGGGTCTGGACGCCCTTCTCGAACGGACGAAAGCCAGCGAGCTCATCATCACCGGCACCAGTGCCGACTACGAGGAGAAGGTCCGGTCACTGGAGCTGGTGGCGGCCGCCACCGGATTGCCTCAGACCCAATCCACTATGTCAGCGATCGAATCGACCACGTGAGTCGGTCGGAAGGGAAATCGCAGGACTTCCTCGGCGGTGGTGGAGCCGGTGAGCACCAGGAAGGTGGTGAGCCCCGCCTCGATCCCGGCCACGATGTCGGTGTCCATGCGGTCACCGATCATCGCCGTCACCTCGGAATGGGCGCCGATTCGGTTCAACGCGGACCGGAACATCATCGGGTTCGGTTTGCCCACGAAATAGGGCTCGACTCCGGTCGCCTTGGTCATGAGGGCCGCAACCGATCCAGTGGCTGGGAGGGGACCCTCAGGTGACGGGCCGGTCACGTCGGGGTTGGTGGCGATGAATCGGGCGCCCTTCTCGAGATGACGGATCGCCTCGGTGATGGCCTCGAAGGAGTAGGTGCGGGTTTCTCCCAGCACGACGAAGTCGGGATCGGTGTCAGTCAAGATGAATCCGACCTGATGGAGAGCGGTGGTCAGCCCCGCCTCCCCGATCACATAGGCCGAAGCACCGGGCATCTGGTCGCGCAGGAACTGTGCTGTGGCGAGCGCTGACGTCCAGATGTGTTCTTCTCCGACCTCCAGGCCCGAGATTCGGAGCCGGGCGGCGAGATCGCGTGGTGTGTAGATCGAGTTGTTGGTGAGGATCAGGAACGGCCGATCCTTCTCGACGAGCCGCTGGATGAACTCTGCCGCTCCCGGAATCGGCGTCCCTTCGGACACCAACACCCCGTCCATATCGGTCAGCCAGACCTCGATGGGCCGGTCCCGGGTCGTCTCGGTCACGAGCGCACGTTAGTTTGGACGCCGGCCGGATAGCCTCGATGGATGCCCCTTCGATCCATCCATCACGTTCAGCTAGTCATGCCCCCGTCGATGGAAGAAGAGGCCCGAGCTTTCTATGCCGGGCTGCTCGGGATGGATGAGGCCCCCAAGCCTGAGAACCTGCAGGCTCGCGGCGGTTGCTGGTTCGAGTCGGGCTCCGTGCAGGTACACCTCGGAGTCGACCCGGATTTTCGGCCTGGACGGAAAGCGCACCCCGCTTTCATCGTCGACGATCTGGAGGACCTGCGGTCGCGGTTGACTGACGGCGGCGTGGAAGTCGAGGACGACCAGCCTCTGCCAGGCTTCGCCCGCTTCTATGCCCGCGATCCGTTCGGAAATCGGATCGAATTCCTCCGGCCCGACCAGTAACACGCTCGATCTGCGAACGGAATCGGCTGCTCGCGGGTCTATTTCACCTACCGATCTCTCTGACTGTCTCTTCGGGGGTGAAATGTGAAACCCGTTCTCTCGATCGCAATCCTGTCCGCTCTGCTCCTGTTCGCCGCCTGCGGAGGCGGTGATTCAGTCGCGACGCAACCGACCGTTGAACGGGCGGCCACCACCAGTCGGCCTCCGGCAACGACGGCTCCCACTACGACTGTGGCGCCGACGACGACTACTACCGCGCCCTCGCCCACGACCTCTGCGCCTGCATCGACCACCACCGAGGCGCCTCCCACGACTGTGGCTCCGACCACGAGCTCTCCGGTCACGACCGGACCGCCGACCGACGACTTGGAGGCCGCCATCCAGGCTTTCGAGACATGGGTGGGTCATCTGGGAAGAGGCGAGCACCAGGGGGCGTGGGAATCGATGGCGCCGACTTCCCGAGCTGCGCTAGGCGAAGAGCTCTTCTTCGGCTCGATGGTCTACGCGATGTCCGAAGGCTGGGGCTCGTGGTCGGCGGCCGAGGATGTCACCTACGGCATCGAGATCGACCAGAACGGACGCACCCTCCTCCGGGTGAACGGGACCATCCGCCCGGAAGGGATGGTCGAGCAGCGAGAGGTCGCGATTCCGATGGTCGAGACCGAGAACGGTTTTCTCGTGTCTCCGTTCGAGGAGTTCGGCAACGTCGCCGAGGCGATCGAGGAAGAGATCGCTGGCGTCGAGGCACCGCCTGTTCCCGAGAACTCGGGCACCGGTCGGCGGGTCGTCTACTCCAACCCGGATCAGCGGGTGTGGATGGTCGAAGAGGACGGGACGATCGTCGACTCCTACCTCGTTTCCGGCAAGCTCGGTGTCCCGGCGCCCGGAACCTACGAGGTCTATTCGCGCTCCGAGTTGGCTTTCGCGGGCCACGACGACATAACGATGCGCTACATGGTCAGGTTTGCGCACGGCGAGAACCTGCCGATCGGGTTCCACGCCATTCCAAACGACGCCAGCGGGGATCCGCTCCAGTCGGAGGAGCAGCTCGGCGAGTACCACAGCGCCGGTTGTGTGCGACAGAGCCTGGCCCACGCCGCCGCTCTCTACGAATGGGCGGTGGAAGGCACACCAGTCGTGGTTCTGGGCTGATCCAAGGCGCGGTCGCCGCCGTAGTCTGGTGGCCGTGATCACGGTAGGAATCTCCCAACTCCCGCCGGAGGGTGTCGACGACGGTGAGTACCTCGATCGACTCCTCGAGCGCGGCTTCACGGCGCTCGAACTGCCGTTCGTCACGGATTTCCCGTGGAAGGAGCGACGCTGCGCGGAGTTCGGTGAAAAGGCTGCCGAGCGGGGAGTGAGGCTTTCGGTCCACGCCCCCTACTTCGCGACGCTCACCCCCGAGGATCCCGAGCGGGGAAGCCAGTGCCTGGCAGCCCTGGAACACACCATGAAGTTGGGAAGAGCCCTGGGCTCCTCGGTCATCGTCGCCCATGGCGGATCCACCCACGGCGAGGATCCCGGGGTCCTGATGGACCGCATCACGGAGCGCCTGGAGCGTGTCGCACCGAAGGTGGAGCACCTCGGGGTCGGGTTGGGTCTGGAGACGGCCGGCAAGGAGGGGGCCTGGGGCACGTTGGGCGACATCGCCCTCGTGGCCTCCCGCTTCTCGTTCGTGCGCCCCGTGGTCGACTGGGCGCACATCCATGCTGCCACCGGTGGCGGTCTCACCACCCGGGAGGCATTCGCCCAGGTCATCGCTTTCCTCCAATCGGAGTTCCCGGCCTGGATGATCGACCCGCTGCACTGCCAGTTCACGGACAACCTGGTGGGCGACAAGGGCGAGGTGAAGCACCTGCCCTACGGCGAGGGAACGCTGAGGGTGGGACCGTTGGTGGAGGCGGCAGCAGCCGCCGACATGAGCATGGTGATGATCTCGGAGGCTCGGGAGGAAGAGAGCCATGAGGCCATCGCCGCAGAGGCTCTGGCTGCCGCCGCCCAGGCGACCGAAGGTGGGTCTCGGCGCATCGACTCCTCTCGGATCGATTTCCCGGGGATCGTGCGGGCAAGTCCCGAAGGAGACCGCTTCAGAGTGCAGACCCCGTCACCGCTCACGATCTCCAATCCGGACAAGGTCTTCTTCCCGCAAGAGGGATTCACCAAAGGAGATCTGATCCAGTACTACGCCTCGGTGGCCGACGTCCTCTTGCCGCATCTCGAGGGCCGCCCGATCTCGATGTCCCGGTTCCCCGACGGGATCGACGGGCCCAGTTTCTACGAGAAGCGCGCCCCTGGCCATCAGCCGGAATGGATTCCGACCACGCCAGTGCCATCCGATTCCCAAGGAGGGGAGATCGAGTTCATGCTGGCCGACCGCAAGGAAGCTCTCATGTGGTTCGCCAACATGGGATGCATCGAGGTGCACCCCTTCCACTCCCGGGCGGGAAGTCTCGACCATCCCACATATGCGATCTTCGACCTCGACCCTGCCGAGGGTTCCACATGGGAACAGGTGGTGGCGGGAGCCAAGCTCGTGCGGATCGCGCTGGAGCAACTGGGGATGAAGGGATACCCGAAGTTGTCGGGTGCCCGCGGCATGCACGTGTACGTGCCGGTCGAGCCCGTCTACAGCTTCGAGCGGATTCGGCGGTTCGTGGGCGAGGTGGGTCGGTACCTGGTCGCCGCCAATCCGGACGACCTGACGATGGAATGGGACAAGCGAAAGCGCATCGGCAAGGTGTTCGTCGACCACAACCGCAACGCGTCCGGCCAGACGATCGCCTCCGTCTACTCCGTTCGTCCTCGTCCCGGGGCGCCTGTTTCGGTTCCGATCCGCTGGGACGAGGTCGACACACTCCGCAATGGCGATGTCACGATCGCCAATCTCTGGGAGCGTCTCCGACGACATGGGGATCTGTTCGCACCGGTGATCGGACCCGGTTACCGGATCGAGGAAGCGGAGGAAGCGCTCGGCCTGGCGGCGGTCTAGGGTCCGCGGAGATGGAAACCGCGATCGAAGCTCTCGCCGACCTGATCGGTGACCGCGGTGTGGTCGTGCTCACCGGAGCCGGCATATCGACCGACTCGGGCATACCCGACTACCGGGGTGATGGGCGACGGCTCCGGCGCACCCCCATGACCTACCAGGAGTTCGTCGGGGACGGCGAGGCTCGCCGTCGCTACTGGGCGCGGAGCCACGTCGGCTGGACCCGGATGAAGCGGGCGCGCCCCAACCGCAGCCATTACGCCGTGGCTCGACTCCAGGCGGAGGGATATGTCCGCTCGGTGATCACCCAGAACGTCGACGGCCTGCACCAGGAGGCGGGATCCGAAGACGTTCTCGAGCTACACGGATCGTTGGCGGAGACCGTGTGTCTCGGGTGTGGGGATCGACGGAGCCGGCTGGAGCTCCAGCATCGTCTGGAGGCGGCGAACCCGCACTTTTCGTCCTGGGCGACAGCCACCGCGCCGGACGGAGACGCGGACCTGCCTGACGAGCTCGTGGAGGGGTTTCGGATCGTCGACTGCCTCGACTGCGGGGGCGTGCTCAAGCCGGATGTGGTCTTCTTCGGGGAGAGTGTTCCCCGTCCTCGCGTGGTGGAGGCCTTCCGTAGAGTCGACGAGTCCTCCTGCCTGCTCGTGCTCGGTTCATCATTGACGGTCATGTCCGGGTATCGGTTCGTCCTGGCAGCCAGGAAGGCTGCAACTCCCGTGGCGATCGTGAACAGAGGCCCGACACGGGGGGACGGCGACGCCACCGTTCGCGTGGACGCCGGATTGGCGGAGAGCCTGGAACGACTGTGCAACCAGCTCGGACGGAGTCGGCTGGTGATCTCCGGCTAGAGCCTCCGGGTCAGGCGGTGCCGAACCTGGCCTCGAACCGTTCGGCCTTGGCCATCACCTCTCGCGGCAGCGCCAAGATCTTCTCCTGCAGTTCCTGGGCCACGACGTCGAGCCCCTTGAGATCGGCAATGCCCCACTGACGGATCAGCGGCATCAGCACGTTGTCGTGGTGCACGCGGAGGTTGTAGACGCCCGCTCGGGCGATCTCGATCGAACGGCGGAGGAAACCGGGGATTCCGACCCCCGGCATCTGGAAGTTCTTGAGGGTGCGGTAGATCCCCTCCAAGGCGATGGTGGGGTGCAGGTCGATCATGGCCTGCATCACTCCCCGGTAGAACACGAAGTGGTGGTTCTCGTCGCTGGCGATGTTTCTCATCAGCTCGAAGGCAGTTTCGTCCTCGGTGATCTTGCCGGTGTTGCGATGCGAGACCCGCGTTGCCAGTTCCTGGGCGGAGGTGTAGGCGAACAACTCCGCCAGGTGACCGAAGTCGGGTTCGTACCCGGCCTGCATGGTCGCCATACGGTCGTCTTCGAGTTCGATGGGATCGCAATTCCGGGAGGTCAGGAGGTATGCCCGGATGGCGATGGCGTGCTGGTTCTCCTCGGCTGTCCAGAGGCCGTTCCATTCCTTCCAGACCGAACCCTCGGGGAGATGGCGCTCCAGGATCTGGTGGTAGTAGGGGAGGTTGTCCTCGGTCAGGAGATTGAGGACGAGGGAGGTGCGTGCCCGTTCGTTGATCGTCGCCTGGGATTCGTCCCAAGGCTCCTTGACGAAGTTGCGGCCTTCTTCCCAGGGGATGAAGTCGTGGAAATACCAGTGCTTGCGTCGTTCGCGGTGCTCGGCCATCAGCCGGGCGACGGTCGGTTCGAGTGCCTCAGCCAACTCGAAGTGTTCGTTGTGAGCCATGGTGACCCCCGGGGATCTCTAGTGGAAAGCCTACGTGTGCCTCGGTCCTACCACTCTGACCCGGGAAAGAACGGAAGGGTTACCTTTTCCAACGCAGCGATTTCGCATCGGATACGGTAGATCCATGGATCTCTACGCCAGGGTCAACATCCTCGACGGGAGAGCGGTGCGTCTGCCGCGCGGCGACGTCCACGACGCCATAGCCCTCCACAACGATCCGCTGGGGCGGATCAACAACTGGTTCCAACAGGGTGCCGATTACGTGCATGTCGTCGACCTGGACGCTGCTGCCTTCGGTGACTTCAAGAATCGGTACCTGATCGACCGGATCCTGGAGGAGGCGACCGGGCAGGTCCAGATCGCCGGTGGAATCCGATCCCATGTGGAGGCGGCTCGGTTGTTGGAGCGGGGTGCCTGGCGCATCGTGATGGGCACCGCCGCCATCGAGGACCAGAACATGGTGTGGGATCTGTGCCGGGAGTTCCCGGGCAAGGTGGCGATCTCGCTCGATGTGCGCTCCGACGAGGAGGTGGCCACCCGCGGCTGGACCAAGAACTCGGGTCGGTACCTGGAGGAGGTCTTGATCGAGATGTCATCTGCCGGTGCGGCCGCCTTCTTGGTGTCCGAGGTCGGGCGCGACGTGCTGACCGAGCCCACCAACGTCCAGATCCTGGCCGAAGCACTCTCGACCGTCGAAGAGCCGATCGTGGCCGCGGGCGGCGTCCGTGACCTGGAGGATCTGCAGCGGCTCTTGGGGTTGACCATCCACGACCGCACGCTCGCGGGGGTGGTGGTGGGTCGGGAGGTCACTCAGGGACGGTTCACCCTGTCGGAGGCCAAGGACCTGATCGCCCAGGGTCCGACGAAGAAGGTGACTGAGCCTGCGAGCGTGCCTCCCCCTGCCCGGCCCAGCGTGCCTCCTCTGATGGCGGATGCGGCTGCCGCCTATCTGCGGGTGGCCGAGTCGGCCGAGCGGGCCGCAGCCCATGCCCGTACGGCCGCCAAGCTGATGCAAGACGGCGAGGGAGGTAGTGGCGCCGCCCATGCCTTCGCCGCCCAGGGGCTCCTCTCGTCCGCCATGGAACAGATCGAGAAGCTGGCCCGCATCCACGCCGAGCGCGCGGAGCCGTAGAGGGCTTTTTATCAGCAAAACGTCGTGCGAAACACGACGCGATTGACAGGAAAAGCCGTCTGCGGCGACGAACCCCTTCCCGACGGAGCCGGCGTCCGGCACTGTCGGAGGTCATGCCCGAGTTCGAAGAGATCCGCCGCCTGGCCGCTCATCAGCACGGTCTCGTGAGCCGAGCTCAGACCCGCCAGGTCGGCTTTGGGCGGGAGGCGCTCGCTCGAAAGGTCCGTGACGGTTATCTCACCTGGGTTACGCCCCGGGTCCTCCGAATCGGCGGAGCCGCCACATCGCCGTGGCAATCGGCGATGGCAGGCGTGCTCGACATCGGCTACGGCGCGGTGGCGTCCCATCTCACCGCAGCGGCCCTGTGGGGAGTGCCCCACGTCCCGGCGGAGCCGGTCGACGTGTCGGTCGTTCGCTATGTCCGACGGAAGCAGTCTCCGGTACGCCTGCACCATCTGACCGTGATACCGCACGACCAGGTGGCGATGCTCCACGACGTCCCCGTGACCGCGCCACCGTTCACGGTGCTGCTGATAGCGGGCAAGTTCGGAGCACGGCGGGCGGCGCAGGTGTTCGACCACTTCCTCGGGTCGGGGGACACCACGGTCACCGAGACGTCGGCCGTTGTCGAATCTCTCGCCCAACATGGCCGCAACGGGATCAATATCGTGCGCAAGCTCGTCCGCGATCGTTCCGATGGGCGTCCACCGGCCGAGAGCAACAACGAGCGTCGTGTCGAGCACCTGGCCAAGAAGGCGGGTGTGTCGACCCTCCGTAGACAGGTGGACGTCGGTGATCCGCGCTGGATCGGTCGGGTCGACTTCGAGGACGCCGAGCTCCCATTCGTGGTCGAGGTGCAGAGCCAGCGATACCACTCGTCGTGGGCCAACCGACGCGCCGACGCTGAGCGGATCGAGAACCTGAGAGCGGCCGGCTACACCGTCGTCGTGGTCTGGGACTACGAGATCTGGAACGAGCCGGACGTGGTGATGGACCGGATCGCGCGAGGGCGGGCCGAGGCGGCTCGTCGCGTGGGCCAGGTGGCTTCTCCCTACAAGAACGTCGTGTGAGACACGACGTTCTGCTGATAAAAAGCCTTTCCAGCCGGACGGCGAGGGAGGGGGTACAGTGCCTCGAATGGCCGACGACTCCATCCGACCGGATCGGCTGGGGTGGGAGACCCTCGCTCTCCACGCCGGTGTCCGGCCCGATCCGTCCACGGGTGCGTCGAACGTGCCGATCTATCTGTCGTCGTCCTTCGTGTTCCCGGACTCGGACCACGCCGCCGCCCTGTTCAATCTCGAGCTGCCCGGGCATATCTATTCACGCATCTCCAATCCGACGGTCAGCGCGTTCGAGGAGCGGATGGCCGCCCTCGAAGCTGGAGTGGCCGGTGTAGCCACCGCCTCGGGACAGGCAGCACTGGTACTGATCGCCACCACCTTGGGCGCCGCGGGCGCCCATGTCGTCTCGTCGTCGGCCCTCTATGGCGGTTCCATCAACTTCCTTCGCCACACCCTTCCTCGCTTCGGGATGGAGACGACCTTCGTCGATGTCGGGGATCATGCGGCGATCGAGAACGCAATCCGCCCCGAGACCAGATTCGTTCTCGTCGAGACGATCGGGAACCCGGCCATGTCCCTCGCGAATCTGCCCGCCCTCGCAGAGATCGCGCACCAGGCCGGAGTTCCGCTGGTCGTCGACAACACGTTCGCTTCTCCGAGCTTGTGTCGTCCCGCCGAATGGGGAGCCGACATCGTGTTCCACTCGGCCACCAAGTACATCTCGGGCCACGGCTCGGTGATCGGCGGTGTGGTGGTCGATTCCGGGACGTTCGACTGGGTCGGCTCGGGACGATTCCCGACTCTCACGGAGCCGTATGCGCCCTACGGCGGGATCGTGTTCGCTGATCACTTCGGTCCCGGGGCCTTCGCTGCCCTGGCGCGGGCCGAAGGTGTCCGAGATTTCGGTGCGTGCATGGACCCGGGAGTCGCCTACCGCCTGCTGGAAGGCCTCGAGACACTGCCCCTGAGGATGCGTCGACACTCCGAGTCGGCCACTCGAATCGCCCGTCACCTGGAGGACGCCCCTGGCGTCGGAAGCGTCTTCTATCCGGGCCTTCCCAGCCACCCGGACCACGACCTCGCACGCCTGATGCTCCCGAGTGGCGCAGGGGGAATCTTGGCGTTCACGCTGGAGGGTGGTCGGGAGGCAGGCCGGCGGTTCATCGAGAGTCTTCGGCTCTTCAGCCACCTCGCCAACGTGGGTGACAGCCGTTCTCTCGTGATCCATCCTGCCAGCACCACTCACTCTCAACTCGACGAAGAGGCGCTGGAGGCAGCTGGAATCGACGAAGGCTCGATCCGAATGTCGGTCGGTCTGGAAGATCCCGAGGACCTGATCGCCGACATCGACCGCGGCCTGCGGGCAGCGACTAGATGAGCGTCCACGTATACGAGGGAGGCGACCGATCCGGCCGCCCGATGGTGTTCATCCATGGGGCGGGCATGGATCACACGGTGTGGCGCTTCCAGACCCGGTGGCTGGCTTCGCGCGGCTTCTGGGTTCTGGCGCCCGACCTCCCTGGTCACGGGCGGAGCGGCGGCCCCGCCCTGGACTCCATCGAGGCCTGCGCCCAATGGGTGGATGACTTCCTCACT
>DATGPZ010000193.1:0-3686 GCA_035304485.1 Acidimicrobiia bacterium
ACAGGCAAGGGTGAAAGGGTGGAGTAAGAGCCCACCAGCGGACCGGGCAACCGGTCCGGCTCGGCAAACCCCACCCGGAGCAAGGCCAAGCAGGGACGCCGGTGGCCCGCCGATCGAGTCCCGGGTAGGCCGCAAGAGCCCTACGGCGACGTGGGGCCCAGATGGATGACCGTCCTCGACAGAATCCGGCTTACAGGCGGACTCGCATTGCGTGTGGGAGGCCCCGAAAGGGGCCTCCCGCCTTGTGATACCTTTCAGAGCCTTATCCCCATGCGGGTCAGTGACATCGAAGCCAGCTCTGGGAGCTTCCCGGTCGACGCCAGCCACATAGTGTGCTCCCGGCTGATGGCACCCTCCACCTGATCCACCCAGACAGCCCACGAGTCCTCCGTGACCTGCTCGGGCAGAGTGGTGGCGATCATCCCCAGTTCTTTGGCCGTGACCTCGTAGGCCTTGGCCAGCATCGAGTACTGCTTGGCCTGGCTGAATGCAAGAACGGCGCCGAACAATGCGGCCGCCACTCCGACGACGTCCGCCCTCGTCCAGCCGGTCGCCATGGCGATGCCACCAGCGATACCCACCAGGCTGACCAAGACGAGGAGGGCTCTCATGACCTTGTCCCGCTTCTTGTTCAGTTCGGACTTGTCCTGGTACCAAGAGATCTGAGGCTGGAGCCTCCCCTCTGCGTAAAGGCGATGACGTTCCTCCAGGGACGACTCCCGCAATCCGTCCCAGGAAGCAGGAACCAACGAGCTCTGGTCCAGGTCTGCCGTCAGCGCCGGGGGCAGATTCCGGCTGACCTCGGCGGCTCTTTCCTCCGCCCGCCGCCTGACCTCCTCGGGGGGGATCGACTTCGGGAAGGGTGAGGCACCGGCGACGTACCGCCACATGATCGTCTTGGCGGACTCCGCGACGGCACGCCCATCGAACCAACGCTTGTCTAATGCAAACCTTTCGGAGGAAAAGGCCACGACCTCCACGACGAACAGGACGGCCACCACTAAGCCGCTCCACCTCGCCGGCCGAAGAGCCGAGATGATCGCTGCGATGACGCTCAGTGCCACAGTGAAGAAGATGAGCCCGAAGTGCTTCTTCTGGGATCCCTTGGAGAGAGCGGAGGCGCGCTCGTGTAGGGGCGACCGCTCGATCAATGTGCCACCCATGAGCGAAGACAGGTCTCGATCCTCCCGAGGAGGGCTGGATCTGCATCCGGAACGAACACCGCGAGGTCGCTTGCGCCGACGGACGTGAGCCGGACGAGACGAGGCTCTCGTGATCCTCTCAGGATGCCCGCGTCACGATCGACCGCCCCGTTGTCGTCGATGCGGGTCAGATCGCCGACCTCCGCCCGCTCGACGGGTACGTAGTCAGCGAAGAAGATGTTGGAGTGGGTGGCGAACCTCTCGTCGAAGCCCTTTTTCACATCCGAGATCGTGACAGCCAAGCTCCCGAGCGACGGCTCGCCGACCGCGTGAGCAAGCTCGAAAGCGCTCTCCTCGAGCCTTCTGAGCGAGAGTGCTGCGATTTCGAGTTCGCTCATACGCATTCGACGGGGCAGCAGAGTCGGCCATTGCTCCACCCGCCTTCGTTCGCGGCGCTGCTGCACAAGTCGAATCGGAACACTGGCACACACCCAGAGGACACCTAGAAGCAGGGCTATCGCTGCCAGCCACGACAAGGGCATGGGAAGGGATGTGGCATCGAGCAGCGGCCGCAGAACGCCGACACCGACCAGTCCCAACGCGGTCCTCCCCAAGACCTGCCCCGGTGTGAGCGGCTTGACCTGGCCTGTCGGCTGCCTCGCATCGATGGCCTGAATCTCGGAGCGGATCTCCTCCAGGCGACGGTTCAGGGCCGTCATACGCGCAGGGGCCGGGCTCGCCGGTAAGACGATTTCGGGTCTCATCCGCTGCTCGGCATCGGCGACCAATTCGGGCCTCAGTTGATCGATCGACCACCCGCCTCTGACCTCGAGTGCGCCGGCCGCTTCCGTCAGCGTCTGGACGACGCCTCTGAGCGAGTCCCGCTCCTCAGAGGCAACTACGCGCACACCGGCGAGTAGGGCGTCGAACCGCTCTTCGGAAGAGTCCAGGGATACGGGAGATGTTGCCCGCAGTAGCTCGCGCGCCCGACTCATGATCCTGGAATGGTCATCGCCATCGAGCTGCCGGATGACCGCATCGAGGCGATCCGGAGACATTTCAAAGAGCCGTCTGACCGCCAGGTCGACGGCAGCGTCGTCCCCGACCAAGAGCGCCGCCCGAAGCAACTCGACCCATCCCTCTCTGGCAAATCGATCACGGCCGGTCAGCCGGGAGGCGACATCGAATGCGCGGTGCGCCTCTCCCATTTGCCGCGCCAGTCGCGCCTCGAGGGCCTGCGCGGCCGAGAGACGCAGGTCGCCTATGCGCTTCCCGTTGGTCGAAGTGAGGTCGGCTGAAGTCCCCAATGCCTCGACGGCACGAGCGGCACACTTGAGAGCCTCTGTGTAGTCAGACTTGAGGCCGCGAGCTTCGAGTACGTGAGCCTGCATGTAGTTGGTGGCCCAGTCCCCGGCGAATGCTGCCGTCGCCTGGTCGAGCTGCCTACGGGCCTCGGCGAGATTGTTCTGCACCAGAGCGTTCAGCGCCCATTCACGGCGCTGATTCAGCGACAACATCTCGGCGGACGGCACACCTTCGATGCGGAAGGACCCGTCTTCCTGCACCGCCCCGAGCCTGGTGAGTTCGTGCTGTAGTGATTGACCCAGGGTGCGCGCACGACCGTCGTCTTCAGGAACCGCCAAAAGGTGTTCCGCCAGTTGCTTCGCGATGCGATCCGCGTCCAGGTACCAGTCCCGGGTCAGTCGGCCCACCGTGTACTTCGCCGCGACCTCCTGGCGGAACCTCAGAGCGCGCTCGTCTGCAATCTCATCTTTGGGCAGCGAGTATGCGAACACCGGAATCTCGGCCTCCACCGCCTTGCGGAACTCATCGTGAGTGATACTGGTCTGCAGCGTGGGGTCTTCGCTGTAAGTCGCCCCGACGAACAGGAGCAGGGCATCGGCGTCGGCGACTCCGCCATACGAGCGGTTGCGCGTGTCTACAGGAGCGGCCATTCCATCGTTCAATTCGATGACGACGAAACCTTCCCGGATCAGGGTCTTGACTACGAGCTCTCGCAGTTCCCGGAACTCTGCGAACCGTGACGAGACGAACACCCGCGGGCCGTCCAGATAATCGGCCATTCCGTCGCCGGTCGGCATCGGCTGTCTATGGAGAGAAGTCGTCATCATCAGGACCGCCTCGTACGACCAGACCTGATCAGTGGCGCGAGCCGAAACCGGCGGACGAAGGAGGGGGTGGCGGAGGCGGAGGAGGCGCGGCCGTGCCGCTGCCGCTCAGGAGAGCCCCGTCCATCGGGCTCACTGCCGGTGCGATGCCGTCTGCCAGGAACCGTCTCGACCCGGAGTCGCCGTTCGGCGAGGTCTCACCCGAGAGAGACGCGTAGGTCCCATACGTGTGCTCGCTGATCCTGAAGAGAACCACGAAATGCTCCAGGACCAAACGCGAGGCCAGGACGATCCCGATCCAGGCCATCGGCGCGACCAGAACAGCGACTGCACCAGTCCACTGGTTCACAGCGAAAAGGACAATTCCGCTGGCCACCACGGACGCGAACACGACGGCGATGATGTAGAGGTACTT
>DATGPZ010000194.1:0-7821 GCA_035304485.1 Acidimicrobiia bacterium
TCGTCCGCCGCAACAAGCGCAAGCTGGCCGATCTCGGTCCCGGAGACTTCTTCGGTGAGATGGCGCTGCTCTTGCGGCAAAAAGCATCCGCCTCCGTAACGACCACCTCCGACTCGGAGATCTTGGTGATGCGATCACGGGATTTCGGACGTCTCCTCGACGATGTTCCGGCCCTGAGCCGCAAGCTGGCAGTCGGACTGGCGGAGCGCCTCCTCGAGGCGGACCGCAAGCTCACCGTCTGATCAGCCCTCTTCCAAGAACCCGGCCAGGCGTTGAGACTTGTCGGGGTGGCGCAGCTTGGCCAGGGCCTTCATCTCGAGCTGACGGACCCGCTCACGGGTGACGTTGAAGGCGGCGCCCACCTCCTCCAAGGTGCGCATCTTCCCGTCCGCCAGCCCGAACCGCATGATCAACACCTCGCGCTCTCGTTCGCTGAGTCCTTCCAGCGCCAGCGCGAGCTGGTCCTGGAGTGAAGCGAAGGTGGCGGCGTCCACCGGGCGCTCCCCGTCGGGGTCCTCGACCAAGTCGCCCAGGGTCCCCGTAGAGTCCTCACCCACCGGCATCTCGAGAGAGACGGTGTCCTGGGCGAAACGCAGCAGCTCCTCGACCCGCTCGGGAGCCAGATCGAGGTCCTCGGCCAGCTCGTCCACCGTCGGGTCCCGCCCCAGCTCCTGAGCGAGCTCCCGGCGGGCCCGACTCAACTTGTTGACGACATCCAGCACGTGGATGGGCATGCGAATCGTGCGGCCCTGGTCGGCGATCGCCCGGGAGATAGCCTGACGGATCCACCAGGTGGCGTAGGTCGAGAACTTGAAGCCCTTGCGGTAGTCGAACCGTTCGACCGCCCGCATCAGACCCATGTTTCCCTCCTGGATCAGGTCGAGCATGGCCAGCCCGCGGCCGACATAGCGCCGGGCGATCGACACGACGAGACGGAGGTTCGCTTCCACCAGCCGTCTCCGGGCCAACTCCCCTTCTTCGACACTGTGCCGGAGGACGGCGGCGTCTTCCTCGCTCAGCTCCTCCTTTTCCAGGCGCTCTTGTGCCCGCTGTCCCGCCTCCAGCGCCATCGACAACTCGACTTCCTGTTGAGCCGTGAGGAGGCGGTAGCGGCCGATCTCGTTGAGGTACATACGGACCGGATCGGAAACGGCGATCTCGGTGACCTCGTCGAGGTTCACTTCGACTTCCGGCCCCTCTTCCGTTAGCTTGATGCCTTTGCTCCGCAGGTTCTCGAGGACCGATTCGAAGGCCTCACCGGCGGCCTCGGCATCCTCCAGTTCCTGCTGCACCTCGGCCATGGTGAGAAAGCCCCGCTGGCGTCCGCGTTTGGTGAGGGCGGCGATGACGTGTTCGACGGCGTCTGTCATGTGTTTCGCTTCTCCCTCTGCAACGCTATCAACCGATTGAAGGCTTGGGAATATCCCTCGTCCGAGGGATCGGTGGCGGCCACCACCGCTTCCAGTCGGTCGATCTCGGCGTCGATTCGCATGGCCCGAGCCCGAGCCAAGAGATGGTCACGGGCGTCGGGCGCACCCTGGACGGCATGCGCCATCAAGAGGCTCCGCACGTCTTCGCCGACATCGAGTCTCGTGATGTCTACGGCCTCCTCGCCTGCCCGGGCGGCCTCGAGGATACGGGCGGCTTCTCGCAAATCGGGTTCCGAGAAGATCTCCGCGGTGAGTTCTCCGGTTCCCTCCCCTCCAGAGATCATCAGCCGCAGGATCTCCGATTCCAGCCGCCTACGGGGATTGGAGCGGCGACGCTGCGAGCGACCAGGACGTGGCTCTGGCCGGCGCCGGCTCTCCACCGCTCGATCCACGTCCTCGAGATCGACTCCCACCAGCTTCGAAACGAACCGCTCGTACTCCCGTCGGACGATCGGGTCGCCGACCTTGGCGAGTTGAGAAGCGGCGGAGTGCAAGGCGCGAGCGCGCCCTTCGGGCTCGGTGAGATCGAGGTCTTCGACCTCACGTTCGAGCCGGAACTGGAACAGTGGTCGGGCGTCTTCGATCGCTGCCACGACCTCGTCGACCCGACCCGCCTGCACGATGTCGGCGGGATCGCCACCGTCTGGCATCACCGCCACCCGCATATCGAGATCCAGTCGCACCGGTGCCTCCAACTCGGAGGTGCGCCGGGCGGCTTCGGTCCCCGCCTCGTCGGCATCGAAGGCGAGCACCACCCGGTCGGCGAACCGGCGAAGGAGGTCGAAATGATCGTCGGTCAGGGCGGTCCCACAAGTGGCGACGGCCTCGGCGACTCCCGAGCGATGCAGTGCGATCACGTCGGTGTACCCCTCGACGATCACCGACCGGCCTGCCCGGGCGATGGCGGTGCGAGCACGATCCAATCCGTAGAGGAGGCGGGCCTTGTTGTAGATCGGAGAATCGGGCGAATTGATGTACTTGGCGCCTCCCCCGTCGAGCGCCCGGCCGCCGAAACCGGCAGGGTCCCCTCTCAGATCGTGGATCGGGAACATGACCCGGCCTCGGAAATAGTCGTAGAGGCGCCCTCCCCTCCCCCGCCGGGCGAGCCCGGCGTCGATCATCGTCCTCTCTGCGACTCCTGCAGCCCGTAGCTCCTTCACCAGGGTCTCCCAGCCGTCGGGGGCGTAACCGATCCGGTACTCGTCGACGACGTCGGCGTCGTAGCCCCTTCCCCTCAGGTAAGCCCGTGCCGGGCCTGCCTCGGGGCTGTCCTTGAGTATTCGGTGGTAGACCTCGATCGCCCGCCGCACCGCCTCATGGAGTGCGTTCCTACGCCCGCGTCGCCGATCGGCCCCCGGATCGGATTCGAGCTGGATGCCGGCACGACGAGCCAGCTCCTCGACGGCTTCGTTGAAGTCCAGGCCCTGGGTCTCGCCGAGGAAAGTGAAGACGTCCCCGCCCTTCTGACAACCGAAGCAGTGGTAGAGGCCGCGAGCAGGATCCAACGACAGGGAAGGCGACTTCTCCTGGTGGAACGGGCAGATCGCCATGTAGGAGCGACCCGACCGCTTGACCTTGGTCACCGCCCCGACGAGCTCCACCAGATCGGTGGCTTGTCGCACCTTGTCGATGTCGTCGCGGGAATAGGCCACGTCCAGATGATACGGAGCCGAGGCGACGATCCGACGAGGAAGGCGCGGTCAGCCGAATACCAGACCGCCAGCTCGCCTCAGCCGGCGAGGGCGGATGCGATCGCCTCGGACAGGCGGTCCACCGAGACCCGATCCTGGGTCATGGTGTCGCGGTAGCGGATCGTCACGGCCTGGTCCTCGAGCGAGTCGAAGTCGAACGTCACGCACAGTGGGGTGCCGATCTCGTCCTGGCGTCGGTAGCGTCGCCCGATGGACTGGGTCTCGTCGAACTCCACCATGTAGTCGGAGCGCAACGAGTCGGCGATCTTGCGGGCAGGCTCGATGAGCTCTGCCTTCTTCGACAACGGCAGGACCGCCACCTGGTACGGAGCGAGGCGGGGATCGAGCTTGAGGACGATCCGCTTCTCACCCGCCACCTCCTCTTCCTGATAAGCGTCCATCAGGAAGGCAAACATGCTGCGGGTGGCCCCCGCGGACGGCTCGATCACGTAGGGGAAGAACCGCTCGTCGGACTCCTGGTCGTAGTAGCGGAGATCCTCTCCCGAGTGCTCGGTGTGCTGACGGAGATCGAAGTCGGTTCGGTTGGCGATCCCCTCGAGTTCATCCCACCCCCAGGGGAAGGCGTATTCGATGTCGACGGTGCCTGCCGAGTAGTGGGACAGTTCGTCGTCACCATGCGGCCGGATGCGGAGGTTGTCCGAGTCGATCCCCAGATCCGTATACCAGTTGAGGCGCTGGTCCTGCCAGTAGGAGAACCAGGAAGGCGCCTCCTCGGGACGGCAGAAGAACTCCATCTCCATCTGCTCGAACTCACGGGTCCGGAACACGAATTGGCCCGGCGTGATCTCGTTGCGGAACGTCTTTCCGATCTGGGCGATCCCGAACGGCAGCTTCAGCCGATTGGTGCGACGCACGTTCTCGTAGTTGATGAAGATGCCCTGCGCCGTCTCCGGCCGCAGATAGACGAGGTTCTCGTCCGACTCGACCGGCCCGGCATGGGTCTTGAACATCAGGTTGAACTGCTTGGGCTCGGTGAACGTGTCGCGCTTTCCGCAGTTCGGGCACTGATTGGGGTCGTCCAGCTTGTCGAGGCGGAGGCGAGCGTTGCAGTTGCGGCATTCCACCATCGGATCGGTGAATACGTCCTCGTGGCCTGAGGCCTTCCAGACGGCACGAGCCTGGATGATGGCGGAGTCGATCCCGACGACATCGCCTCGGGACTGGACCATCGCCTTCCACCACTGGTCTTTCACGTTGCGGAGCATGAGGGCTCCTAGTGGTCCGTAGTCGTAGGCGGACCGGATCCCCCCGTATATCTCTGATGACGGGAAAACGAACCCGCGGCGCTTGGCGAGGTTGGCGATGGTGTCGAGTGAGACGGTCATGAGGAACGTACAAGTGTAGGGCTGCCGAGGAGGCCGGCATTGCGCGACGCCCTAGGGAGTTTCCCGCATGGAGAACCCTGAGAGGTCCATCGTCCGGCTACTGCCATTGGAGTACACGGAAGCCATCGAGCGGAGGACGACACGGGAGGCACCGCTCCGTACGTTGGCTCCCATGACAACCACGACAGAAAAGACTTCCGGCTCGGGCGCCCTGGTGGCGACGCGTGCATTGTCAGGCATCGTTGCCGCGTTGGTGTTCACCCAGGGCGCCCTGGCCGGATCACACCTGAGCGGAGTGGACGGAGTCATCGGTGTCCACGGCGCCATCGGCAGCACATTGCCCCTTCTGGCCATCGTCATCGTCGTCACTGCGGCGGCGTCGGTACGGCAGAACCGGTGGGTCCTGCCGGCGTCGATCGTCGGAATGTTGGCGATGGGGCTGCAAACCGGGATGGGCTATATGCGGCAGCTCCAGATCCATGTGCCGCTCGGTATCGCCCTGTTCGGGACCTACCTGATCATCGCCTGCCTGGCGAGGCCGCGAGACAACCAACCGAAGGAGGAAAGATGAAAACCACCGCAATCGCACTGCTGCTCGCTCTGGTACTCGGCGCCTGCGCCGACCAAGGAGGCAGCTCGGACTCCGATGCTGCATCCCAGACCCCGGTGGAGGACCCGGTGATCACGATCGCCGATATGGAGTTCCAGAACGGAAACGTCACCATCGAAGAAGGAACCACCGTCACGTGGGTGTGGGAAGACGCTCCGATGGAGCACAACGTGGTGTTCGACGAGGTCGAGAGCCCACTCCAGGCGGAAGGGACTTGGACGCACACTTTCGAAGACGCCGGCACCTACGACTACCACTGTGCGCCCCATCCCTTCATGAAGGGGACCATCACGGTGATCGAGGCGGCCTCCGAGGCGGGAGCCTGAGCACCGAATAGTGTGACGGATATGGAACCCGACCGTCGCCGATGGCTGACAGATGCGCTCGCCGCGATCATCGTGGCGGGCGCACTCTGTTTGCGCGTTGCGACGCCGTGGGAGGCGGCAGCTCCCCCTCCGGACCTGCGCGCCTTCGCCCTGATGATCCTGATGGGTGCCCTACTGCTGGTTCGGCGCCGCTATCCACTGGGCGTGTTGTTGGCCAGCGTCGCCATCCTGCTCAGCTACTACGCCCTCGGATACGGTGCTGTGGGGGCGGTGTGGCCGGTGGCGCCTGCCTTGTTCAACGCCGCCTTGTATGGAGAGGTCACGGCGGCCTCTATCTCGGCCGGGGCGATCGTGCTCGGTTCTACCGCCTGGCGTGTCTTCTTCGAACCCGAAGGCAACACGCTGGCCGTGATATCGGACGTGTTGACCGAGGTCTTCGTGTCCATCACGGTGATCCTGTCCGGAGCGATGGTGCTGAACCATCGACGGCTTCAGGCCGAGGTCGAGGCCCGGGAGAAGGCGATCGCCGCCGAACGCGACGCCGTGGCCAGGATCCGGTTGACCGAACAGCGTCTCCACATCGCCCGCGAGATCCACGACATCGTCGCCCACTCACTGGCGGCCATCGGCGTGCAGGCCCGCGTCGCCGAGGAGGCACTCGACTCGGACACGACCGAAGTGAAACGGTCACTACGAAACATCATCACGACTACCTCGGATGCCATCTCACAACTCCGGGAGACGGTGGGAGGACTCCGGTCGGGCCCCACCCGACCACCGACCATCGAGAGCCTGGTGGCGGCGATTCCCGGCGTCGAGGTCGATCTGGAGGTCGAGGGTGAACCCACCCCGGCCGACTCCGAGGTCGAGTCGGTCATCCGGGCGGTGGTACGCGAGGCTCTCACCAACGTCGTCCGGCACTCGGGTGCCGACCATGCTCGGGTCGCCATCGCCTACGAACCCTCCTCTGTCAGGGTCGTGGTGGCGGATCGAGGCAAGGGTGGTCACTTCACCGAGGGACACGGCCTCGCCGGCATGCGCGAACGCCTCCAGTCCGTGGGAGGGGAGCTCGTCCTCGGCCCCAACGGAGAGTCGGGCTTCAAGCTGGAAGCGACCATTCCTCGATGAGCATTCGCGTCCTCCTGGTCGACGACCAATCGCTGGTACTCGCCGGTTTGGCCCAGCTCCTCAAGCGGGCCGAAGACATAGAAGTAGTGGGCGAAACCGACGACGGCCTGAGCGGAGTCGAAATGGCGCGCCGGCTCCGTCCCGATGTGGTGCTGATGGACATTCGAATGCCGGGCCTCGACGGCATCGAAGCAACGCGTCGGATAGTGGCCGACCCGAATCTGGCCGAAACCAAAGTCGTGATGCTCACCACCTTCGACTCCGACGAGCTCATCTACGACTCGTTGAGAGCGGGAGCCTCCGGATTTCTGTTGAAAGACATCGAACCAGAGGACCTGCGCAAAGCGGTTCGGATCGTGGCCGCAGGCGAGGCATTGCTGGCTCCCGCCGTGACCCGCCGACTGCTCGAGTCGTTCACCAGGTCGATGAGTCCAGAACGCATGGACATCGTCGAAGGTCTGACCGAGCGAGAACGCGAGGTTCTGACCCTGGTCGGCAAGGGGCGCTCCAACGACCAGATCGCCGAGGAACTGTTCCTCAGCCCCACGACGGTCAAGACCCACGTCAACCGAACCATGACCAAGCTCGGTGTCCACGACCGGGCCGGCCTGGTCGTCGTCGCCTACGAAAGCGGACTGGTGCGGCCGGGAGAGGACTGAATCAGCTCGGGGCCGGCTTGTCTTCGGCGGCACCGAACCGCCTCTCCCTCGCCTGATACTCGCGGACGGCATCGGCGAGGTGATGGCGATCGAAATCCGGCCACAGGATCCCCGGGAACCAGAACTCGGCGTAGGCGGACTGCCACAGCAGGAAGTTCGACAACCGGTGCTCCCCCGATGAACGGATCACCAGGTCGACGTCGGGCATCTCCGGCACCCACAGATGCTCGGCGAACACCGCTTCGTCGACGCTCTGTGGATCGAGCTCCCCCGCCGCAACCTCCTGTGCGATGAGAGCCGCCGCCCGGGCGATCTCCCGGCGGCTCCCGTAGTTGAAAGCGAAGACGAGGTTGAGGCGAGAGTTCCCGGCGGTCTGGCTGGCAGCGTCGGCCATGTGACGACGGTTGCGGTCGGGAATCCGTGGATCGTCCATGTCGCCGGCGAACAGCATTCGCACACCCTGGCGATCGAGTTCGTCGCGGCGCCTGAGCAGGAGGTCCTCGTTGAACCACATGAGAAACTCGACCTCCTCATCGGAACGGGACCAGTTCTCCGTCGAAAAGGTGAAGGCGGTGACCCATTCGATCCCCAACTCCAGCGCGCCTTCGACCGTGTCGAACAGAGCGGCCTC
>DATGPZ010000195.1:0-2070 GCA_035304485.1 Acidimicrobiia bacterium
GTACAGGTCGGTGAGACGGCGAAGGAGGTCGTTGGCCTGGCCGAGGCGGGCCAGTTCGGCTTCGGCCAGCACGGAGGCGGCCTCGAGTTCCGAAGCTCTCTCCTCCACTTGCACCAGGAGGTTGCGGATCTGGGCGACGACCACAGCGAGCAGGGGATAGAGAACCACGGACCCGAGCTCAGAAGTTAGAGCCGTGAAACCCTCGGCGATGAACGTCGTAGCCGCCAGGAGTCCCACCGACAGCAGCGAGGTAGTCAACCCGAGTCGCATACCGCTCGCCGTCGAAGCAAGCAGTGTCGGCACCAGCGCCATGAGCAGATACGGGCTGCTGAGCGTGCCGGTCAGGGTGGTCGAGGTGACCGTGAGCAGGGCGCCGGCGAGGATCGCCATCTCCAGTCTCAGACCGCCTGCCATGAGGCGGTCCTTCGGGTAGAAGGTGATGAAGACCGCGAAGATCGCGCTGGCGACCGCGGCTATCACTGCGGTACGCCGATCCTGTGTGGAGGAAGTCGCCGTTCCGAGGATGCCGAGAGCGATCCCGACCCAGGCCGAGATCACGATTATCCGGGCGGCCTGGGCGAGCGAGGTGCTGCGAACGTCCATCGGCTCCGACTTTAAGGGCGCACCGGACAGATTCGGCGGCACGCCTGCCGGTCGGGGGGCGCACTTACACTCGCCCCCGTGCGAGTCGGCAGGCGCGATGAGACGAGGGCGACGCTGCGTCGCGTCCTCCTGGCCGCAACGGTCTTCGCCCTCGGCGTTCTGTCGATTCTGTGGGCGGCTCGATACCCCGAGCGGATCTTCGCCGGCGACCCGCCGGTGTACAGGCTGCGTGTCGAAGAGATCTTTCGTTCTGGGCTGCCCTACCTCGATGTTCCCTTCGAGCACCTGCCCGTTGCCATCGTCCCGATGCTCATCGCCTGGTGGACGGGCGGAGCGGCTTCCCAGAGCACGTATGTCGTGGCGTTCGCCGCCCAGATGACGATGTGCATGGCGGTCATCACCGCGCTCATCGACCGGACCGGAGAGCTCCTGAATCGACCCGGCTCCGGAACGCGTTGGCTGCTCTTGTCGATCCCTCTCCTGCCGGTGGTGGTATTTCGCAACGATCCCTTCTCTGTGTTGCTGGCGGTTCTGGCCCTGGCGATGGTCGTGTTCGATCGGCGGGGATGGTGGATCCCGGCGGTTCTAGGCGCTTTCACGAAGATCTGGCCGGCATCGTTGGCCGCCACCAGATGGCGAACCCAGCCCATCGTCTCGGCTGGCGTGGGCGCAGTTGGTGTGGCGGCGGTCGCTCTCACGTTCCTGCCCGGGTTCGCGGAGCGGCGCAACGCCATCGGGATCCACGCGGAGACGGTGATGGGGAGCGTCATCGGGCTGAGCCGTGCGATGGGGGACGGCGACGTAGGAGTCATCCTGACTACCGCCGCCTACCTCGAGGTCGGGGGATGGGCCGTCGTGGTCAACGCGCTGGTCGGGCTCGGCGTCTTCGTTGCGGGGCTGATAGCGATGACCCGAGCGACGAGCATGCCCGACCGACTCGTCTGCCTGGGGACCGTGGTGGCGGGGGTGATACTGACGTCGGGTCTCTTCTCCATCCAATACGTGTTGTGGCTGCTCCCCTTCATCGCACTGGACCGGCGCAGGTCCACACTCGTGATGGGAGGGGTCCTAGCTCTGGTGTCGTTCTGGCTGACGTGGATCTGGTCGGAGGCGGCGATCGAGGGTGCCCTGTTCTACGCCGGTGTCACGGTTCGCAACGTGTTGGTGATCGCAGCGGCCGCGATGTGCGCGGCGCCCGGGGTGCGACCCCGAACCGAGCGAGCCACCACCCTCATCGAGAATTGACGGTGGCCTCCGGTACCCTGGGCGGGCATGCCTCCCTTCCGGGTAGTTTCCGAGTTCAAGCCATCCGGCGACCAGCCCAAAGCGATCGCCGAGTTGGCCGCGGGCATCGAGGCGGGGGAGAGGTTCCAGACCCTCCTCGGCATCACCGGGTCGGGCAAGTCGGCCACCATCGCCTGGACGATCGAGAAGGTCCAAAAGCCCACCCTGGTGCTGGCCCCCAAC
>DATGPZ010000196.1:0-11821 GCA_035304485.1 Acidimicrobiia bacterium
TCACGTCATCCGGGTCCCGCCGGGTCCCGATCTCATCTGCACGGTCACCGCGGTCGTGCCGCTTCAGCTCCTGGCGTATCACGTGGCCACGGCGAAGGAGCTCGACGTGGACAAGCCGCGCAACCTGGCGAAGACCGTCACAGTGGAGTGACGCCTACCGATCAGGCGAAGTCGAACCCCGCCACCTTTCGGTAGAGGGCCTCGAGTCGCTGCAGCCCCAACTCCGGGGTGTGCACCGCTTCGTAGCGCCGCCGGGCCGCAAGTCCGGCGAGGTCGACGGTGTCATCGTTCTCCAGTTGGCCCAGGGCGTTCGCCCAAGCTTCACGGTCACCCGGCGGGACCAGCATTCCGGCCGGTGTGCCCACGAGCGTCTCCCGGACGGTCGGCCAGTCCGATGCCAGGACCGGCAGGCCGGCGGCCATGGCCTCGAGCAGGACCATGCTCTGGTTCTCATAGGACAGTGAGGGATAGACGACGGCTCGCGCCGTCAGCATCATCCGGGAAGTCTCTGAGGCGCTCAGTCTTCCGATGAAAGAGACTCCCGGATGGCGCGCGGCCAGCCGATCCAGAAGCGGTCCGTCTCCCGCGACGACGAGCCGCAGAGAACGAGGCTCCGATTCCCAGGCCTGGATGAGTGTCTCGACTCCCTTCTCGGTGGACAGACGGCCCACGAACAGAACGGTGTCCGACACAGACGGAGGCGTAGGACGCTGCCCTGGATCGAAGGTGAAGTTGGGGAGCACCCGGACCCGATCGGGGTCGAGCCCGCCTCTGACGAACATGTTCCGGCTGAAGTCGGTCAGCGCGATGAAGGCGGCGACCGAGTCGAGGGTGGAGCGTGTGGCCCACGTCATCGCGGTCGCAGTCGCGATGACGGAGCCGGCGACTCCGTCGTGGTAGCAACGGTGACGCACACCCGACCAACGTGATCCCGTGATGCAGAGGTCGCAGGGCGATCCCTCGCGCAGGAGGTTGGCGTTGATGCATATCAGCCTGTAATTGTGCAGTGTCATCACGACCGGCACTCCTGCGCGCCGTAGGGACCTCGGGGCCCCCGGGGAGAGGGCGAACCATGTGTTGTGGATGTGAGCGAGGTCAGGCGCGAACGATCGGGCCGCGGTGACCAGGTTTGAGGTGGAGACCGGGTTCCACGGCGCCAGCATCAACTGGGCCGCCGCGGGCAGGGCTCTCGGTGAGTTGCGGGCGTCGAAAGGCATCACTTCGTGGCCGCCGGTTCCCAGCAATTCCCGTTCGGATGCCACTACCCGGTCTTCGCCTCCGGATTGCCGGTAGGCGGTGTGCACATGGAGGATCTTCACGGACGCGACCGGAGGAACAGGGGGCGCGTGGAAAGGGTGGTGATGGCGCCCCGAGAGGCGGACACGGGTGCGATGTGTGATCGCGTCGTAGCCTCAGCACAGTACTACCGGGTCGGCCCTAGTTCAATGTGTCGCCGGATGGCCGTCGAAACTAGGCTCCCGGTCGAATGAAGCTGAGGCGGGAGCGCGATCGGTCGCGCGACAGAGGGGTCCGGACGGGGTGCGCATCATGGTGACGATCGACGACCTCACCCTGGTGATCACCACCTTTCGCCGCCCCGAGGAGCTGACCAAGACCCTGAAGACCCTCGAGGACTTTCCCCGAGTCGTGGTCTTGATCAACGGCTCCACACTCACCGAATACCAGGAAGTGGTGGATCGGTTCGGTGGAACCGTTCGGTTCTCTCAGAACCTCGTCAACATCGGCGCCGCGGCGGCGGCCAACCGGTCGATCATGGAGACCGACACCCGATACGTCGTTCTCTCCACCGACAGCTGCGACTACAGCGACGGCTGGTACCGACCGCTCCTCGAGCTCCTCGACTCGGACGACCCGCCCCACATGGTGAGCCTGAGCTACCCGCGCCGCTTCGCTTCGTGGTTTATCGACAAGGAACTGATCGCCCTCCAGGGGTGGTTCGACCACAACTTCACCCAGGCGTACTACGAGGACGAGGACTTCTACCTGCGAACGCTCGAGCGTCTCGGTCTGACGGAGCGATTGGTCCCGTTCGAAGAGGTGGTCCCGGTCATGACCGTGGCCACCCGGCGACCACAGAAGATGCGATCTTGGAACTCCATCCCCAATCGGGTCTGGTTCAGGAAGAAGTGGGAGCGGGTCGAACCGGGCACCCCGGGGAGTTTCATGCTGCGGGAGAACATCGCGATGCGCCGCATCATGGACGATCCGGTGTTTCCCTATCTACGCATGGTTCAGGAGCGGTATCTGGCAGGGGACTATTCATACGTCCCGTTCGTCTACGACGAGCCCTGGCCAATGATCCGCGCCCTGACCCGGGCGACCACCAATCCTGTGGTCATCGGGACCCGCACGGCGATCTCCAAGCTCACCAATCCGACCCAGAAGCTGAAGTGAGCGATAGCCGTCTCATGAGCGGCCCGGACGACTGACCCCGTGGACCACACGCTCCGTTCCCGCGTGCCGGCCGGTCTGGTCGACTCGGGCACTGCCAGCATCGCATCGTTCCTCGCCGCTCTCATTGCGACATGGACCTTGGATGCGGCCGGGCTGGGAGTGTACGCGGTGTTCTTCAGCGCCTACCTGTTCGGTAGCTTCTTGCCCCGCAACCTCGTTCTTCTTCCGGTCGAGATCGCCGCCGTTGCCCATCCCCCCGGGAAGCGGGGCCCGATGGTCGCCCGGAGCGTCCGCATCGGCCTCGGGCCGTCGTTCGTCGGTGTCGCCGCGATCGGGATAGCTGCTCTGGCCAGTCTGCGGGTGGCCGGTTCCGATCTGCTCGTTCCGATGATTGTCACGGCCGGGATCACCACCTTTGTCGCCCCACTGCGGGATCACGTGCGCCGGATGCTGCACCTGGCGGGCAGGTCCTGGCATGCGGCGGCAGCCTCCGTGGCCATGCTCCTCACCGTGGTCGGCGCGGTCGTCCTGGTCTTGATCGAGGCTCCCCTGATCGTCGTGATCCCGGCGGCGTGGATCCCGTTCGGGGCATTCGGCCTCGCCAACATCGTCAGCCTGGCCGTGGCCTTCGTACTGGCGGTACGTGGCCATGAAGCGCCGGAGGAAGACCTGACGCTGCGTGGGTTGGCTCGAACCGGGGGATGGCTCACCGTCTCCGGTCTCTCCGCCCGGGCGGCGGTGTTTGCGGCGTCCGCCTTGATAACCAATCTGGTCGGCGCGGAGGTCATGGGCTTCGCCGAGGCTGCCCGACTCGCCGCCCAGCCGCTGATGGTGCTCGGCTTCGGTCTCGACGACGTCTTGTCCCCCCAGGCGATGGAGGCGGGGCTCCGTAGGGACCCGGACGTGGCGAGACCGAGTGTCCGACTCTATTTCGGCCTGGTCTCCGTGATCTCGCTGTTGTATCTGGTGGTGGCCAGCTTCGACTGGCCGTTGAACCCCATGGCGTACCTGGTGCCACTCGCTTACGCAGTGCCCGGTCTGGCGGCGGTGAGCGTTCTGGCGGTGGTGGCGGACATCATCACCTATCCGTACCGTGCGCAACTCATGGGTGGCAGGCAGGAGAGGGCCCTGGCGAGGATGGACGTCGTCACCAGCGCCGCACCGATCGTGCTCGCATTCACGGCACCGATTACGGCATCATTCGCCCGTGCCCTGGGTTCGATGGCGCAGGGTGTGCTCCAGTTCCTCTGGTACCGGGGCCCACTGGGCCGGATGTACCGGGAGCGAGTGGGGTCGAAGGAAGCGACGGTGGGGGACTGATGGACTTCACATTCGACAGGGATCGGGCCGCAGCCGTGGCCTCGGAGGTGATCAGGTCGCTGTTCCCGACACGACGCAGCATCACCGGAGCCGGCAATCGGGAGGCTCTGACCTGGCTCCATCGTCACGTCCCGTCCTTGCGGATCGAAGAAGTGCCGAGCGGGACCGAGGCCTTTGACTGGACGATTCCACCCGAGTGGAAGATTCGCGGGGCGCGCCTCACCGGTCCCGACGGGGAGGTGGTGGTGGACCTGGAGCACTCTCCGCTGCATGTGGTGGGCTACAGCGAGGGTGTAGACACAGAGCTGGATCTCGAGGAGCTCCTCCCCCACCTGCATTCCCTTCCAGAACGGCCGGATGCCATCCCCTACCGGACCAGCTACTACCAGCGGACATGGGGGTTCTGTCTCCCCCATTCCCGACTCATGGCGCTGCGCCCCGGCCGGTACCACGCCTGGATCGATGCAGAACACGACGACGGAGGCTCACTCTCGTACGGGGAGGCCGTGGTGGGATCCGGGACAGCCGATGTGATCCTCTCGGCTCACATCTGCCATCCGGCACAGGCCAACGACAACCTGAGTGGGATGGCGGTGCTCACGGCCGTGTGTGAGCAGATCGGACCGGTTGGGCCCCCGCTGCGGGCGCTATATCTGCCCGGTGGCATCGGCTCGCTGGCATGGTTGTCCCGGAACGAGGCTGAGGCGCACAGGGTACGTGGCGGGCTCACGCTGGCCTGTCTGGGCGACCCGGCGGGGCTCAGCTTCAAGCGAACACGCCGCGGGACCACGCTCGTCGACCGGGTGGGGGACCTCGTGGCCCGCGAC
The DNA here is from genome assembly GCA_035304485.1 of Acidimicrobiia bacterium. Lineage (GTDB taxonomy): Bacteria > Actinomycetota > Acidimicrobiia > Spongiisociales > ZC4RG35 > ZC4RG17. The sequence goes on from DATGPZ010000196.1 coordinate 4,563, forward strand.
ATGGGCGTCGAGTTGGGCCACGTCGCGTTCGACCCGTACGGGTTCGACGAACGGAACTTCTCGTCCCCCGGGTTCGATCTCCCCTTCGGCTCCCTCACCCGGTCACCTCATGGTGGCTACCCCGAATACCACTCCTCCGACGACTCGATCGACCTGATGGACGCCGATCGTCTCGCCGAGGCGGCGGAGTTCGCATACCGTTTCGTCGCTGTGATGGCGGCCAACCGGACACTGGTTCGCACCGAGCCCCGCGGTGAGCCCCAACTGGGCAAACGTGGTCTCTACGGCGCCGTCGGCGGGCTCAGGTCACGCCCCCGATTCGAGTCGGCGCTGCTGTGGGTGGCCAATCTCGCCGATGGTGAGCACGACCTGGTCGATGTCGCACTGCGCTCGAGTCTTCCGTTTTCCGACGTGGCCGAAGCTGCCGACGCCCTGACGGAAGCCGGGGTGACTCAAGAGGCCGGCCAGGCGGACTCCCACTCGACATCGGGGTAGCTAGCGTCCCTCTCGTTCAACATTGGCTGCAGCGGCCATTCGATTGCCAGCTCCGGATCGTCCCAGCGAAGCCCTCGCTGCAGTTCCGGCGCATAGACATCTCCCATGAGGTAGGCGATCAAGGTGCTCTCCTCGAGCACTTGATAGCCGTGAGCGAATCCTTCCGGCACGTAGAGCATCAGGTCGGGGCGGTCTAGGACGAATCCCTCCCATTGCCTGTGAGTGGGGGAGGAGGGTCGGAGATCGACCACGACGTCGTAGATGGCCCCGCTGAGGCAACGCACGAGCTTGACCTCCGCGTGTGGTGGCAGTTGGTAGTGGAGACCGCGGAGAATCCCGCGCGCATGGTTGAAGGCCAGGTTGTGCTGGGGGAAGCGCGAGGCCAACCCCCGGGCGGAGAACGCCTCTTGGTCGAAGGAGCGCATGAACCAGCCCCGATCGTCGGCATGTCGGTCGGATTCGACGAGGTACACCCCATTCAGAGCGGCTTCGCGGAACTTCACGGCCCCTCCCCCGATGCATCGTTCGTCGACATCATCCTCCCTCGGCCAGCCGAGACTTTGCCGATGCTACCGGGTGCCCCCCACGGTCGATCCGACTAATCTGGTGTTGGGACTTCGCGTCCGGAAGGAGTCTCTAAGGGGTCCGGACACGAGAATTGGGGGTATTTCCTTATGGGCGAATTGACGAGACGTGTCCTCGTGACGGGAGCGCGCGGTTACATCGGCAGTGTTCTCACCTCGCACCTGGCGTCTGAGGGCTATGACGTGGTGGGGATCGACCTTGACCTCTATCACCGCTCCCGGTATCCCGGGGGCGAGCAGGAGTTCCGGCCTTGGGATGCACGCACGGCCCGCGAATCCGACTTCGCCGGCTTCGACGCAGTCGTACATCTGGCCGCCCTCTCCAATGATCCACTGGGCGACCTCGACCCGACGCTCACCTACGAGATCAACCATGAAGCAACCGTCCGCTGCGCCGAACTGGCGAAGTCGGCGGGTGTGGCGCGCTTCGTCTTCGCTTCATCGTGTTCGCTCTATGGAGCGTCTTCGACGTCGGACCTTCTCGACGAGACCGCTCCCATGGCCCCCGTCACGCCTTATGCCGAGACCAAGGTGTCAGCAGAGAAGGCACTCTCCGATCTCGCGGACGACACCTTCTCGCCGACCTATCTCCGCAATGCAACCGTCTACGGGCCCTCGCCGGCGTTGCGACTCGACATCGTTGTAAACGATCTCTGTGCTTCAGCCGTCGCCACCGGTGATGTGCTTCTCAAGTCCGACGGACAGGCGTGGCGACCCCAGGTCCACGTGACCGACGTGGCCCGAGCCGTGGCCGCGGTCCTGGAGGCGGATCGGGACGTGGTCCACGACGAGGCGTTCAACGTCGGCCGCAGCGACGACAACCTGCGGGTGATCGACATCGCCCATCTGGTGGCGGATGCGGTCCCCGGCAGCCGGGTGGTCTTCTCCGAAGAGGCGTCGAACGATCCCCGCAGCTACCGGGTCGACTTCTCCAAGGCGGAGACCAAGCTCACCGGCTTCACCCCCAACTGGACGGTGGCCGAAGGAGTCAAAGAGCTGGTCGCCCGTTTCCGGTCCGATCGCCTGTCCCGGGAGGACTTCATGAGGTACCGTCGGCTCGCGGAGATCAAGCGTCTGATGTCCGAAGGACGGCTCAAGGGGGACCTGACATGGGCTTGAAGTGCCGTAACTGCGGCGCCTGGGCCGACATCGAGATGGTCGATCTCGGGATGTCGCCGCTGTGTCAGGACTTCCTCAGCGAGGAGCGGTTGAGCACCTTCGAGTACTTCTACCCGCTCAAGGTGTTCGTCTGCGACACCTGTTGGCTGGCGCAACTAGGGGAGTTCGCCACACCCGACGAGATCTTCTCGGAGTACGCCTATTTCTCGTCGTATTCCGACAGCTGGCTCGACCACGCCCGTCGGTACGCGGAGACGATGGCCGGACGTCTCGGCCTCGACGGGCATTCGTTGGTCGTGGAGCTCGCCTCCAACGACGGGTACCTGCTCCGATGGTTCCGCGATCTGGGGATCCCCGTGCTGGGAGTGGAGCCCGCCGCCAACGTCGCCCGGGCCGCCATCGACGTGGGCATCAACACGGTCGTCGACTTCTTCAGCACGTCCCTGGCGGCGCGGCTGCGTTCCGAGGGCGTGCAGGCCAACCTGATCGCCGCCAACAACGTGTTGGCGCAGGTCCCCGACCTCCATGCGTTCGTAGGCGGCATCCCGGAGATCCTGGCCCCTGATGGCGTCGTCACGTTCGAGTTCCCCCACCTGGTGAGGCTCATCGAGGAGAACCAGTTCGACACGATTTACCACGAGCACTTCTCCTACTTCTCGCTCGGGACGTGTCAGGACATCTTCGGTCGCAACGGTCTCGAGATCTTCGACGTCGAGGAGTTGCCGACTCACGGAGGATCGCTGCGTCTCTTCCTGCATCACGCCGACGACGACGTTCACCAGGTGACCGATCGGCCGGCGCAGATGCTGGAAGCTGAGCGGTTGGCAGGACTGCAGGACCCGAACACATACCGTGCCTTCGGGGAGCGGGCTGCCGCGGTGAAGCGGGATCTGCTCAAGGTCCTCATCGCCATGAAAGAAAGGGGGGAGAGCGTGGCCGCGTATGGCGCAGCCGGAAAGGGCAACACCCTCCTCAATTACTGCGGTATTGGTCGCGACTTCCTTGACTTCGTCGCCGACCGCAACCCGTACAAGATCGGGAAGTTCACCCCCGGAACCCATATCCCTGTGTTCGATCCCGCGGAGATCCGGGAGAGGAGGCCGCAGCACATCCTCATCCTGCCCTGGAACCTTCGCACCGAGATCATGGAGCAGTTGTCGTTCATCGGCGAGTGGGGTGGTGACTTCATCGTCCCGATCCCGGGCGTCGAGGTGATTCCGGCGGGGCGGCCATGAAGGTCGTGTTGTTCTGCGGTGGGCAGGGGATGCGTCTTCGGGAGTACTCGCATCAGGTCCCGAAGCCCATGGTTCCACTCGGTGACCGCCCGATCCTCTGGCATCTCATGAAGTACTACGCCCACCATGGGCACAAGGAGTTCGTTCTGTGCCTCGGGTACCGGGGCACTGCCATCAAGGACTACTTCCTCACCTATCAGGAGGAGATCTCGAACGACTTCCGACTGCGAAACGGCGATCGGGAGCTCTTCTCGTCCGACATCCACGACTGGGACATCACCTTCGCGGACACCGGGCTCCACTCACTTCACGGGGAGCGCCTTCGCCGGGTGCGGAAGTACCTCGGTGACGACGACATCTTCCTGGCAAACTACGCCGACGGGCTCGCCGATCTCGACCTGCCCCGGTATCTCGAGAACTTCGAGCGGTCGGGTGCGCTGGCTTCGATCATGGCGGTCAGGGCCTGGCACTCGTATCACCGCCTCCAGTTCGACGATCGGATGTACCTCACGGCACTGGAGCCCGTCTCCTCGGCGGATATCTGGTTCAACGCGGGGTTCTTCGCCTTCCGCAAGGAGTTCATCGATCTGGTCGAACCCGGCGAGGATCTCATCAACGGTCTGCTCCGGGCGGCGAAACAGGACGGTGTCCTCATCCAGCCACACGAGGGCTTCTTCGCCTCCATGGACACCTTCAAGGACAAGGTCGAGTTGGACGGTCGCTACGAACGCGGCGACTCGCCCTGGGTCGTCTGGAAGAACGGCGAATGATCCCCGACGTGGAGCGGGTGGTTTGTCTGGGTGCCCACCCGGATGACATCGAGATCGCCGCGGCCGGGACCCTCCTTCGCCTGGCCGCAGAGAGGCCCCGGGCGACATTCCAGTTCTTGATTCTCACGGGTGACGGCGAGAGAAGGCGTGAGGCGGAGGAAAGCGCCCGCGACCTGATCCCGGACCGCATCGCCGTGGAGGTCGGAGGGTTTCGCGACGGTCTCCTTCCGTATGAGGATCCGCAGGGTGCGAAGCAATGGGTGGCCGAGCGGGCCGGGCCCGCCGATCTGGTCCTCTCACCCAATCAGACCGATCGGCATCAGGATCACGCGTTCGTCGCGGCTCTGGGCTGGCAGCTCTTTCGGGGAGCCACGATTCTCGAGTACGAGATACCCAAATGGGAGGGTGATCGGCCCGATGCCAATCTCTACGTCCGTCTCGATGACGACGTCATGACCGCCAAGGTCGACCACATGAGGAAGCACTTCCCGTCCCAACAGGGGAAGGGGTGGTACGAGGACCGGGTATTCGAGTCCGTGGCCCGGTTGCGCGGGATCGAGTGCTCGGCCCGGTGGGCGGAGGCGTTTGTCGCCCGAAAGTTGACCTGGGCCTGACCGCTGCCCGGGTCAATAGCCCTTACGGCTGCCGAACATTGCAACCGGGGTGCGGATGAGAATGGAAAGATCCTCCCAGAGGCTCACCCGTTCGACGTAGCGAATGTCGATGTCGACGCATTCCCGCATCAGCTTGCCGTTGCTCCGCGACACCTGCCACGGTCCGGTGATCCCGGGCTTGACCAGATGACGCTGATGCTCCCAGGGCTCATATGTCTTGACGATCTCTGGCAGTTCCGGTCGCGGGCCTATCAAGCTCATGTCGCCCCGCACCACGTTCCACAATTGCGGTAGCTCGTCGAGTCGGGCCGCCCGGAGGATCCGCCCGAGGGAGTCCACTCGCGGGTCGTTGGGCGACTTGTGAACTCGCCTGCGATCCTGACCGTTGAACGGCATCTGGATCACGCGCCGATCCGGTGCCATCGTGCGCAGCTTGTAGATCTCGAACGGTTTCCCATGGAGCCCGACGCGGGCCTGCTTGTAGATCACCGGCCGGCCCATGCGGATGAGCACGGCGAGGGCAGCAAGACCCATGATCGGTGCCGTCACGATGAGCAGGATCAGACCCAGCACCCGATCGAGCACGGGTTTGATCACCCGCACATAGAAACCCTGTGCCGCGATCCGGTCAGCGGATGAACCGATGTCCGGAGGTGCGGGCGACGGTGCTAACCCACCATCCCAATCCATAGCCCCCCAGCTCTCCCATTTAGACGCCCCACTAAGGTGCCGGGAGAGTACCACCACTCAGAGTGGTCGGGCAAGGCGTTTTGCGGTATTTCTCACGAGTTCGCGAAGAGTTGGAAAACTGCCGCGGAAACGATCAGTGGGGCGGGAAGACGGGGCGGACCGGCCTGCCCTCGAGGAGGTTGGCCACGTCACCCTCCAGCGCCTTGGCGTAGGTGACCATGGCTGCGCCGAATGCGTCCACTGTCTGCTCGACGTCCTGGTCGGTGTGTGCCGCGCTCACCACCAGTGAGGGCGCGAGAATCCCCCGTCCGATCAGTTCCTGCATGAGGAGGGTCCGGAACTCCTGGGACGGCTGGCGGTCCCGGTCGAGGGTGGCGTAGACGAGATTGGAATCCCGACCTTTGAGCATTACGTGGTCAGAGAGCCCGGCCTCGGCGATGACCTCCTCGACGCCCTGGCGAAGCTTCGCTCCGACGGCGTGCAGGTGCTCGATCACCCCATCGCGGAGGTAGATCTCGGTTGTCTTCAACAACGCCGCCAATCCCGTCGACTCCGCGCCGTGAGTGGTCGACAGGAGGAACACGCGACTGTCGTCCCGGTTTTCGAGGGAGCCGATCTCCAGGTACTCGCGCTTGCCTGCCAGGGCCGAGACCGAGAACCCGTTGGCCAGGGCCTTACCGAAGGTCGATAGGTCGGGTGTGATCTGGTGGAGCTCCTGGGCCCCGGCGATAGCAAGCCTGCGCCCGGCCACCATCTCGTCGAGGACGAACAACGCCCCGTTCCGGTGGCACAGGTCGCGTACCGTGTCGAGGAAGCCCGGGGCCGGTTGCTCCTCACGCTCCCCTTCCATGATCACACAGGCGATCTCGCCGCGGTATCGGGCGAACAGATCCTCCAGGCCTGCCGAGTCATTGAAGGCGAACTCGTGCGTCAGTTCCCGGACCGCGTCGGGGATCCCACCGTGCAGAGTGGTGGACCCGATCCACCAGTCATCGACCGAGATGAAGCCGCCGCACACCACGACGCGCGCCCTCCCGGTGACGGCACGGGCGACCTTGACGGCTGCCGTGGTCACATCCGAGCCGTTCTTGGCGAACTTGACCATGTCCGCGCCGGGCACGGTGGCGAGGAAACTCTCCGCCGCCTCGAGCTCCAGCAGGCTGGGGCGGACGAAGTTGAGCCCCTCGTCGATGGCCGTCTTGACGGCGTCGTTGACCTCGGGGTGGCCATGGCCCAGGGACACGGCACGCAGGCCCATGCCGTACTCGATGTACTCCCGCCCGTCGGTGTCCCAGACATGGGACCCCAGCCCGCGCCGGATGACCGGGGCCATCCCCTCCGGATACTGGTCTGCCCCCTTGGCGTACGTGTGCGCCCCTCCGGGCACGAGGTCTCTCAGCCTGCGATCGATATCCCCCACGACCCCTCCTCGAAGGTGTGTCAATCGAGAGGCTAGTTGCTCTGTCGGGGACCGGTAGCCTCGAACGCGATGCGAATCGTCGGTCTCGGAGTTGATCTCGCCGAAGTCAGTCGCGTCGGGGATCTGCTCCACAGGTATCCCCGGTTCGCGGAGAGGTGCTTCACCGATCACGAGCGCGAGTACGCGTTTCGCTTCACCAAGCCGGAGCGACGCCTGGCCGCCCGCTTCGCCGGCAAGGAGGCTGTGATGAAGTCCCTCGGCACCGGGTGGCGCCGCATCCGCTGGACCGATGTCGAGATCACCGGCGGGGGAAAGCCCACCGTCCGGTTGTC
>DATGPZ010000197.1:0-2055 GCA_035304485.1 Acidimicrobiia bacterium
CAACGCCCTGGCTGCGGCCGGGATCACCCGGGGCTGCAACCCGCCGAAGAACGACCGGTTCTGCCCCGATGAACCGGTCACCCGCGAGCAGATGGCCTCGTTCCTCGTGAGGGCCCTGCCCGAATCCTGAGCCAACCGACAGGAGACCCCCTGGCCCTCGTGGCCAGGGGGTCTTTTTCGTTTCAGCGTTGTGGCGCACTCCTCCGGGCGGCACTGCCACGGCGTCGTTGCCGACGAGAGGCGACTTGGTCTAGTGCGATGACGGCACTTGTGAGCCAAGCGTGAAGAATCGGTCGCACTTGCTCAATGCTCGTGCGGCGGTAGCAGCGTCTTGCGGTCGAACGGGGGCCATATCAGGCGAACGCCATGGCTCTCGCACAATGAGATCCAGCGATCATCGGAGGGAGGGCGCGGGATCGCTAGGAGGCCGTAGGACCTTTTCCCCGTGCATTCCAGGGAGTTCACGTAGTCGAGGGTCTGTCCGAGCCCAAGTTGGAGCTGAAGAACTTCGTTCTCGGGCGATAGTGACTTGACCTCGGCTACGACAAACGTGTCTTTCCACCACCAGCCGATGTCGAACTTCGGGTCCCCGAAGCCGGGACGTTGGGGTTCGATTCCCAAGCTTCGAAGCTGGCTCGCCAGCTCGTTCTGCAGTCTGATGTGGGTGCGGCTAGCGCGGTCTACTGCGTCGGGGTCTATCTCGAACGGTTTCCTAGGAGACGTAGTGACGTTCTCATCTAGATCTCGATAAGGCGTTGAGAGTGTGGGTTTTGCTGTTTCCGGTCTGTGGACGCGTCCTCGATACAGGAATTCACCGACGGGCCTTAGCCGGAAAACGATCACGTCTCGTAGAGGGCCGTTGCCGGTTTCGGGGGCGCGCTCAAGGTGATACGGAGCTGAAGGATCGACGGCGAACTCGCCGACATAGGTGACTTCTCCTGAGGAGCCCTCGAACAGCCTGAGAGCTCGTCCTTGGCTCACGTGTTCCAAGATGGCGCGGTTGCCTTGCTCCATTCTCTGGTTCCCGCGCTGCCCTTCACCGACATAGAGAAATGTGTCTCCCTCCCAGCGGTCCAGGTAGCCATGCTTCTTCCCGACGTCGCGATCGGTAAAGATGAACACGTTGGGCGTCTTCGCCGAGGGGCCGATCCCTCCTTGACGGCGACCTCCGTAGCGGGCGTGCAATTCTGTACGTCGGATTCGGTCCCCGGGGGAGAGTGACCAAGCCTTTTCTGATTCCAAGTACCGAGGATCGTTGTCCACGAACTCGACCACGCCGAGTAATCGGCGTGTTGCAGGCGCGGCTTTAGCTCTACAAGTTTCTTGTCGAGAAGGCGAATATTGGGAGAGTCGAGGAAGTGGTGCGCGTAATCGAGTCGTGTTCGACTGTGCCCAGGGGCGACTCATGTCGAGTACGTGAGGTGGCGTGGGCTCCGAACGATGTCAGAGTCCCTTTATGAGGGTTGAACGCTGGTAGCCCTGCCTTCTCTGTCGAGAGGGCTGGGTGGACCGTCCGTCTGCGGGCATGCGAACGGATCGGATGCCGAGCTCTGCTCCAGCTGCGATCACCGCTTCGCCCTCGGTCCGACGCAGGTAGCCGGCAACGTCCCGCACGAGACCCCTGGTGAAGATCAGCCCGGCGAGGACCGACCAGCCGGATGCGGGCGGCGCACCGTCAGCATGCTGTTCGCCGGCAGCGAAGGCGCTACCGCGACTCGGCCGCGGGCGGATCTGGGAGCCGCCGCCGAGGCGACCGGTGACATCGACGCCGCCGAGGCGGCGTTCGAGGGATGCTTGGTGCGTCGTCGGCGCCAAGTACCGGGAGACGCCCCCTCCTCGTCGTCTAGGGGCGGCGGTGTCCGAGCCGGAGCTCGGCCAGGCGATGCGGACGCCCGGTTGGTCGCCACGTGGAGAGGTGATGGCCCGGAGCCGAAGCCCCGGGCCATCGGTCGGTCAGCGGTCGCCCAGCGCCCTGTGCAGGAACGCTGCCATCTGCCCGCGGGTGACGTAGTCGTTGGGGCAGAAGTTGGTGTTGTCGGGTGGGTTGCAGCCGCG
>DATGPZ010000198.1:0-9121 GCA_035304485.1 Acidimicrobiia bacterium
GTCGTCTCGATGCCGTCCCCGAGATAGAACCCGATGAGCGATGCCTCGGAGGCCGGGCCGAAGTTGGACGTCCGGGCGATCTCGTAGATGATCACCAGCGCCGGGAGCAACAAAGCGGCCGCGATTCCTCCGACAGCCGCCATTTGCGCCCAGGTCCAACCGCGCCGGTTGAGGATCAAGGGGGTGGCCAGGACCAGCGCGGCATTCACCGAATGGGACAGAACGGCCAGGACCATGAGCGCAGCGAGGCCGATGAAGGTCCAGCGTGAGGGTTTCCAGGAGACACAGGCCCACAGCAGCAATGCCCCAGCGAACGTGGCGAATGCGTAGATCTCGGCTTCGCCCGCATATCGCCAGACGAAGTAGGTGGTCCCGAGGGAGGCGGCGCCGAAGAGAGCCTGCGCTGGACTCGCCCCGAACCATTTCTTCAATGCTTTGTAGAAGAGGACGATTGCCCCGGCGGTGAACATCGATCCGAGGACCACCAGAACGTCGAGGGAGCGAACCTCGATGAAGGTGTCCAGCGTCGAGTCGACCGCTTTGGCGATCGGTAGGTAGATCGGGTGATACGGGTTGAGAAGGTCCTTGTATTGGGCCCTCTCGACGGCAGAGGCGTAGTCGAACGCATCGTCCGCCTCGAATCGCGCGTCAGGGGAGGTGGCGACGAATACGGCAGCCAACGCCAGGACGGCCAAGATCGCAGCGATCCGCCTGTCGAGCCCACTTCGCATGTTCGGCGACTCTAGGGACGGCTTCAGCCGTGCGCTCGCTCGACGATCGACTTGTAGGCGTCTCGTAGACGTTCGAGACCCGCGCGGGGCGAATGGCGTCCCGCCCATCGGTCCCGGCTGGCTCGTGACGCGGAGGAGATGAGCCCGTCGTCGGCGGCGACCCTTCGAATGGCCGACACCCAGGCATCCACATCGTGCGCGTCGATCAGCATCGCGGCGCTGGATGACAGTGTCTCGGCTATGGGTGGCCAGTCGGAAGCCATGATCGGAACCCCGGCGGCCATGGCCTCGAGGAGCACGAGGCTCTGTCCCTCGTACCACGTCGAAGGCAACGCGAGACACCGTGCTTCCAGGAGGAGTTGCCGCACCTCGTCTGGCTGGAGATGCCCGGTGAAGGAGATGTCCGGATGACGTCGTCGCAAGACGGCTCCCAAAGGGCCCTCCCCGATCACGAGCAAGCGGAGGCCGGTGCCGCTCTTCTCCCATGCGTCGAGGAAGCGGTCGATCCCCTTCTCCGGCGACAGTCTTCCGATGAACAGGACGGTTTCGCTCTTCTCCGCCGGCAGATTCCTCGGACCGGGATCCTCGGTGAAGTTGGGCAGGACGATGAGACGCTCGGGATCGAAGCCCGCTTCGACATAGACCTCCCGTGCGAACTCCGTCAGGACGGCGAATGTGCTCACATGTCTGAGTGCGGTGGCTCTCGTCGAGTTGGTCCCGGCGAGGGCGATGGCGGAGCTCGCCAGGTCGTCGCGGTAGCAGCGATGTCGGACGCCGTTCCATCCCGAGCCGTGCACGCACAGGTCGCAGGGTCGGCCATCGCGGCTCAGGGTGGCGGCGATACAGGTGAGCCTGTAGTTGTGGAGCGTCATGATCGAGGGCACGCCTGCCCGCCCTATTGCGCCGATCACGGACGGTGACCCCGCAAACCACGTGTTGTGGATGTGGGCTACGTCTGGCTGCTCTCGATCGAGTAGGTCCCGTACGCGGCGGCCCGAGGCGAAGTTCCATGAGGAGGCCGCGAACTGGACTCCGGCGCGGAGATCAGGAGCGTTCTCGACATCGCAGGCGACGATCTCATAGCCCGCCCTGGCGAGGAGCTCACGCTCCGCGTCCACGACTCGATCCTCGCCGCCGGGTTGACGGTATCGGGTGTGGAGATGGAGAATCCTCACTCGTCTGGGGACCGACTTTCGACCCGGACGAGTGATCTGATCCGAAAGGCAGGGTGTGGGGGTGAGGCCAAGGTCGAGGCGGGGCGCGTTCGTGGTCCTGGTGGGCCCGGACGGCGTGGGGAAGACCAGCATCGCGAGAGAGTTGCTCTCGTCCCATGGCGGCTGCACCGGCTACGTCCACTTTCGCCCACCGATCCTCCGTCCGCTGTCGCCATCACCGGAGCCAGGCCAGGCGCGACCGACGGAGAAGAGACGCCAGGTCGGGCGGAAGCCGATCGGGATCCTTCGCCTGTTGCTGTCCGTGCTCGCCTTTGGAGCCGGTTATCTGACCAGGGTCTTGCCTGCGATCCGAAGAGGCTGCCTCGTGGTTGGCGACCGTTGGTCATACGGATACATCGTACAGCCGGTGTCCCTGGGCTTCTTCGGGCCGGAGCCTCTCGCCAGGCTCGCTTTGCGTCTCATGCCAAAGCCCGACCTCCTGGTGGCCCTCGAAGCCCCGGTGGAAGTGATCCGGGAACGCAAGCAGGAATTGACCGAAGACGAGATCCTCGCAGAGATGAGATTGGCCCGTGCCCTGACCTCTCCATCGCCTCTCGTCGTGGACGCAAGCGACGAGGCATCGACAGTGGCGGATCTCATCCTCGCCGCCCTGGGCATGAGGCGCGGTGGAGTCTGAATGGCCACGACGAGCCGACAGTTCGCTCAGCGGGTCCTGGAGGCGCTCGTGGCGTCGGGGGCCGATTTCGCTCTAGTTCGGGATCTGAACGACAGTCCGGCCGGCCCGTTCTCCGACGTCGATCTGGTTGTTTCGTCGCCACCCCGGGCCGTTGTCGCAGGAGCAATGCCGCTTCTCCTGTCCTGCGACCTGAGACCGATCATGTTCTGGCCCTACGACGCCAGCGGTTCGGCCGCGCTGTTCGTGGTCTCGCCGGATGCGTCCGAGGGTGCTCAGATCGACATGCTCTACGACCCAACGGGGCGGGATGGTTACAGGGTCCGTACAGGCGCGCTTCTCGACGGCGCGCGGAAGGACGGCGCGCTTCGGGTCCTCGGGCACGTGGATCGGCTCGTCTACCTGTGGCAGAAGAGACGTGCCAAGCGTCAGATGGCTGCGGTGGCGGCGGTTGTGGAGGAGGCAACCCTCGTGCCGGAGCAAGAGTTGCGAGCGATCGAGCATCGGATCACCGGAGCCACGAGCCTCGCCGACTCCGCATTCCGGAGTGCGCCCGTCCCTGGTTTCAGGACACGTAGACGTCTCGCCGACGTTCGCCGTCTCCTGAGCAGACTGCGCCATCCGGTTGGTTTGTGGGTCCACGCGGGGCGAGCGGAGTTGGCGGCGGAGCTGGCCGAGCGGCTCGCCCGGGTCCTGGTCTCGGTACGAGTGGAGGAGTTCCCGTCGCGAGGGTCGGCTCGGGTGGCCTGGCGTCTCCGAAGGGTTTGGCCTGAAATGCTGCGGCCGCACGCCGTCGTGAGCTGGGGGGATGTCCCGGCGGGAGGTCGCGCACCGGATGCGGTCGTCTCGGGCAGCACCGCCGAGGCCGCCAGGGCGATGACAGGCCTGCTGTCCGACAGGGTGGAGCGATGCGTGTCCTGATCTCCGCCTATGCCTGTGAGCCCGGCAAGGGCTCTGAGCCCGGCGCCGGTTTCGCCACCCTCCTGGCTGCGCTCAGTGAGCACGAGGTCTGGCTGGTCACCCGCTCCAACAACATCGACGCGCTCGAGGCATCGTTTAGTGGTCATCCTGCGAGAGAGCGGCTACACCTTGTCGGGTTCGATCTGGGCGAGAAGTGGTTGAAGACGAAGAAGACACTGGGCGCCCTGGGCACCCTCGTCTACTACGACGCCTGGCAGCGTCGTGTTGCCCCGCTCCTTCGACGGTTGGACGCCGAGCACGGGTTCGACGTAGTGCACCACGCAACGTTCGCCAGTCATTGGACCCGGATAGGGGCGGCATCCCTGGGGAAGCCCCTGGTGATCGGGCCGGTGGGGGGTTCCGGTCGCACGCCGCTGGTCCTGTGGCCCGTTTTGGGTCTCCGGGGGGTGGCTGCGGAGCTCGCCCGACGAATCGTGAGGCCGATCGTGTCGATCGCGGTCCGTTCCAGGAAGGCTGTCGAGTCGGCGGCGGTGGTCCTTCTTCAGAACCCGACGAGTTTGGGGTCCCGGGGTGAGGGTCGGACGGTGCTCCCCAACGGCCTGGTCGGGGCCTTCGGGGTCGAAGAGGTGCCCGACCAGGAACCCAGGCAACATCAGCTGGTCTGCGTGGGCAGGCTCATAGGCCTCAAGGGCTATCGGCTCGCAATCGAAGCCATGAGCCATCTGAAGGACACGCCGTACGTTCTCCACATCTACGGGGACGGGTGGGACCGGCGAAGGCTGGAGCGGCTCGTTCGGCGCAGGGGCCTCGTCGGACGGGTGAGATTTCATGGGCATGTCGTCAGGGACCACGTCCTCGCATCCATGGCCTCCGCAGGGGCCCTCTTGCATCCGGCTCTCCATGAGGAGTCCTCGGTCACGGTCGGGGAGGCCCTGGCACTGGGCACTCCGGTCGTGTGCATGAACCTGGCGGGTCCCCCCGAGCTCCTGGATCGTTGGCCTGGTGTCCCCTCACGCCGAATCGATCCCGCGCGGCCTTCGGTGGTGGCTCGACGCATCGCCTCTGCGGTTGTGGAGGTCGCCGGGAAGCGGGTCGACCGGAACCCGGCCCCGGCGCGAGGGTTCGAAGCCGAGGTGCTCGCTGCATACGACGCGGCCGCCCGCTCATGAGGCGCTACCTGCCCGGTTTGCTGGATGCGGGGGCCTCGTCCGCATCGACGTTGATCGCGGGTCTGGCCGCGGCCCGGCTGCTCGAGCTCGATCAACTGGGGGCTTATGCGCTGGTGTTCTCGACCCTCCTGCTCGCCGCACAGCTTCCGACCCAATTGGTCCTGGTGCCATCGGAGGCGCGCTTGGTCGCCCTCGAATCGTCCCAGCGAGTCGAGCGTCTATTTGCCACGGTCCGGTCCGCCGGTGGCTGGAGTCTCGTGGCGGGGTTGGCGACTCTCGCGGTCGGTCTGACGATGACTCCCGGGGTCGATGCGACCGCGAGATGGATGTTGGGTGCCACCGGCGCGCTTGCGGCCTTTGCATCGCCTCTCCAAGACCACCTTCGCAGGATGCTGCACCTCGCTGGTCGGCACAACGCTGCCGCTCTGGTCTCGCTCGCCCGCCTCGCCATCGTGGCCCTGATCCTCGTCATCGGGGTGTCTGCAGAGATTCCGACACCGCTTCTGCCTCTTGGAGCGCTCGCTCTCGGGGACATGTTGCCGCTGGGGTCGGTGTTGCTCTCCAGGTGGAGCCGGGCGGCCACATTGCCGTTCGCCCGTCGCGAGTTGAGACGCGATGGGGGCTGGCTGCTGGCGAGCGCTTCGGCAGCACCCGCAGCCGGTTTCCTCACCAGTGTCATCGTCACTTGGCTGGCGGGCGCCTCGTCGCTGGGGGTAGCCGAGGCGGCCCGGATCGTGGCCCAACCCGTCTTGGTCCTCGCCGGGGGTGTAGCTGCCGTCCTCGGGCCGAGGGCCATGGAGGCGGCGCAGCGAAAGGACGAAGCGACCGGTATTCGCCTCAACCAGCGATTCTGGGCCCTGTTGACGGTGGCCGGCCTGATCTATGTGGGGTTGACGCTGCTCCCCGACAACATCAACCCTCTGGCCCGGATCACGCCTGCGGCGTTCCAGCTCCCCTGGCTCGCGCAACTCAGCGTCGTCGCCGCTGTCGTCAATGCCATGGTGATGCTGCGACGGTCCGAGCTTGTCGTCGAGTCCAGAACCCGTTTTCTCGCCGTCTGTGAGGCCTGGGCTGGCCTCTCGAGGGGGGTGGTCGCGTCGGGTGCCACGTGGTGGCATGCGTGGACCGTCCCGTTCGGCTTCCTGGTCGGGGGCTTCGTGAGGATCCTGTTAATGCGAAGACACAGGGGCTGAGAAGTCGGGGCACTCGTCCCGGCGAAGATCACAGAAGACGCTGTCGGGATCCTGGCCGAGCCCGGTCCAGTCGGAGGGTGACAAGGCACGACGCCCCCAATGGAAAGGCCGGCTCGCCGAGGTAACGTATTGGTTGCCGCGGAACGACATCGATGTCACGTCCGGGCCCCCGTTGAGAATCATCCCGGTCACGCCTTCCGTGTACCGAACGCGATTCCCCTCGACGGTGACCCGCGTCAGCGGAAACCCCTCCCTGTCGTCCTGGAGAGCGACTATCCCGCCATCGTTGTCCATGAGGATGTTGTCGAAGACGGTCACCTCAGACGAGTTGGCGACGAGGATGCCACCCAAATAGAAGCCGTGAGCATTGCCAATCACCGTGTTTCCTTCGATGACTGCCGAGCCGCTGATCTCGTGGAAGATGCCCGGCCCGGTGTTGTCGCGAACGATGTTGCCGCGGTAGGTCACTTCGAAGTTGTCATGGTCGGTCCACAGGCCGGGGCCGACGTTGTCGTGGACCTCGTTTTTGGCGACCACCAACCCGGTGGTCCTCAGGAACTTCGTCCCACCTGCCTCCCAGGCAGGATCGAATGCCTCATCGGGATTGTTTCGGAAGATCTCGTTGGCGATCACTGACGATCCGTCGGCGTCCTGGAGCTTCAGGCCGATCTGAGCGTTCTCGTAGATCCTGTTGCCCCGAATCTCGGTCCGGGGCCCGCGGAGGTTGATGCCGGCCGCCGCGTTGAGCCGGATCTCGCTGTCGATCACACGCCAGCCTGCCCCCGCCGCGTCTATGGCACCCCGCTGCACCGGAGTGGCGTAGTTCTCGATGATCAGTCCCCGAATCGTCACGTCATCGGCAGGAGCAGCATCCAGGAACGCATACTCGGCGATGCCCTGGCCGTCCAGAGTCGCCCCGGGCTCCCCCAGGAAAGTGCTCCCGGTCTTGGGCGCGATGTGGACGTTGCCCGTGGCGACGTGGACTCCCGCCCGTAGGTAGAAGGTCGTCCCCTCGGGACTGGAATCCACGAGATCCTGGATCTCCTGACCCGGTTCGACGATCACCGCCTCGGGTGGGATGGTCGTCGGGATCTCCGGAGGGACGGCGGTGACTGTGGTCGAAGGGCCCGGCCCGCTGTCGCTGGACGTGCGCGTGGTGCTGGTGGTGACAGCGGGGTCCGGGTCTCCTCCAACGAGGGCGAACACACCAGCACCCAAGAGCACGATGACCAACAGCCCGATTGCGAGGGCCCTCGGAGGGGCCGCCCTCTCTGGTCGATCTTCAGATGGCAAGCGCCCAGGCTAGAGACTCAGTTGAACGAACTGTTCAGGTCCTGGCCGAGGCCCTGCCACTCGGCAATCGTGCGACTGCCCCCCTTCCAGGCGAAGGGCCGATCCCCGCCGACCTGGTAGGAGTTGTTGTCGAATCTGATCGAGCCCGTTGCGGCGACGTCGGTCCCGGAGTTGTAGACCAGACCGGTGACTCCGGACGAGTGGGAGACCGCGTTTCCCGTGACGTTGAGGTTCACCGTGTTGTAGCCCCCGCGGCTGTCCTGGAGGCCGACGATCCCACCGTCGTTGCCGCTAAGGGTGTTGCCGGTGACCGTCACGTCCGAGGAGTTCGCTACGAGGATTCCGCCGAGATAGAAGGGGTGGGCGTTCCCGGTGACGGTGTTGTTGCGGATGACGGCCGAGAACGAGATCTCGTGGAAGATCCCCGGGCCGGCGTTGTCGCGGACGATGTTGTTCTCATAGGTCGTTCCGCGATTGTCCCCGTCCGTCCACAGGCCGGGTCCGAGATTGTTGAGGACCCTGTTGCCGGCGACATAGAGGTTGGTCGTCTTGACGAACTTGGTGCCACCGGCTTCCCAGGCCCAGTCGTATGCCCGGTTGGGGTTGTTGTTGGCGATCGTGTTGCTGACAACACGACCTCCGCTCCCCTGGCCCTTGACGCCGATCTGGGCGTTGTGGTGGATGTTGTTGCCCTCGATGACCCACGAGTTGCCGATGAGGTTCACGCCCGCCCCCCGGTTGTTCCGGATCTCGTTGCCGATGATGCGCCATCCATCGCTGACCGCATCGATTGCGCCGCGCTGTGCGGGATTGGCG
Organism: Acidimicrobiia bacterium; assembly: GCA_035304485.1. Lineage (GTDB taxonomy): Bacteria > Actinomycetota > Acidimicrobiia > Spongiisociales > ZC4RG35 > ZC4RG17. The sequence continues at coordinate 7,972 of DATGPZ010000198.1, forward strand.
TAGTTCTGGATGATCAGGCCACGGATGGTCACATTCGTGCCCTTCATGTTGTCCTGAAACGCGTAGATCGTAGAGCCGCCACCATCCATGATCGCCCCCGGTTCACCGATGAAGGTGTTCCCGGACTTCGGGTCGACGTGGCTTCCCCGGCCAGGGCCCTGATGGACGCCGGCACGGAGATAGAAAGTGGTGCCTGCCGGGTTCTGGTTCACCAGACGCTGGATGTCGTCGCCGGGGTTGACGATGACGGCGCCGTCGGGAGCACCCTGCGCCGGTGGGGCCGCGGTAGTGGGAGCCGGCTGTGTCGTGGTGGGCTTCGGCTGGGTCGTGGGCGTGGGCTTGGTTTCGGGCGGCGGCTTCGCCTGCGTCGAGGCAGGTGTGGATGACGACGAGGTGGTGTTGGGTGCTCCGATACCGCGCAAGGACGGCTCGGCCAGCTCGATCGTGTCGGGACTGGTGGCCTCGGTCCTCGGAGAGGACGTCGTCGGCTCGCTGGATCCGGCTGCAGACGAGTCCGGGCTGGCCTGTGTGGTCGAGGAGACGTCGGCAGACGTCGGTTGGCCTACTGGTGTCCCGAAGTTGAGGGCTACGACGGCGATTCCGAAGAAGACGGTGGCGACCGTGGCCACGGCAAGGACGATGCGAACGGTGTTGGGGGCGTGTTTCATCATCGGTACTTCGTTGGCGGTACTTCGTTACCCATCGGCCCCCGACGCAAACACTTGAGAAAATGGTCTGAGGCGTTCGGAGAAGAGGCGACTACCTAGCCTGCGGACGATGAGGATCATCGGACTCGGCGTCGATCTGGCCGAGGTGAGTCGTGTCGCCGATCTGCTGGCCCGGTATCCCCGGTTCGCGGAGAGATGCTTCACCGATCACGAGCGTGATTACGCATTCCGATACGCGAAACCGGAGCGACGGCTCGCGGCCCGTTTCGCGGGGAAGGAAGCTGTCATGAAGTCCCTCGGCACCGGGTGGCGGCGGATCCGCTGGACCGACGTCGAGATCACGGGTGGGGGAAAGCCCACCGTGCGGTTGTCGGGCACCGCCGAGCGACGCGCCCGGATGCTCGGGGTCACCGAGGTCCTCGTGACCATCACCCACACGGGTGACACCGCCCTGGTCATGGCGGTGGCGGTGGGCGAGCACG
>DATGPZ010000199.1:0-16599 GCA_035304485.1 Acidimicrobiia bacterium
CGACTTCCGACTTCCGACTTCCGACTTCCGACTCTTCCCCCGGCGTTGAGTCGTACGCGATCACTCACAACGGTATGTTCCCGTGTTTCTTCTGCGGGAGGGTGGCGCGTTTCGTTCGCAGCATCCTCAATGCGCTGATCAATTTCGGCCGGGTCTCTCTCGGCTCGATCACGTCGTCGACCAGACCCAACTCTGCCGCCCTATAGGGATTGTTGAATCTCGCCTCGTAGTCCGCGATCAGTTCTTGCCGGCGAGCCTCCGGATCGTCGGCTTCCTTCAGTTCACGACGGAAGATGACATTCACCGCCCCCTGGGCACCCATCACGGCGATTTCGGCCGAGGGCCACGCGTAGACCAGGTCGGCGCCGACACCCCGGGCGTTCATGACCAGGTAGGCGCCGCCGTAGGCCTTGCGAGTGATGACGGTCACGCGGGGGACGGTCGCCTCGCAGTAAGCGAAGAGCAGTTTGGCGCCGTGGCGGATGATCCCGCCGTGTTCCTGGCTGACGCCGGGCAGGAAGCCGGGGACGTCGACGAAGGTGAGAAGCGGGATGTTGAAGGCGTCGCAGAAGCGTACGAAGCGCGCCCCCTTCTCCGAGGCGCTGATGTCGAGGGTTCCGGCCAGCGAGGCTGGCTGGTTGCCGATGACCCCGACGGCGTGACCGTCCATGCGGGCGAACCCGACGACGATGTTGGGTGCCCAACGCTCGTGGACCTGGAAGAACTCACCGTCGTCGACGACGGACTCGATGACCTCGACCATGTCGTAGGGCTGATTGGCGGAGTCGGGGATGATGGCATCGAGGGAGTCTTCGATCCGGTCGGGAGTATCCGTCGGAGCGAAATAGGGGGGAAGCTCGAGGTTGTTCTGGGGAAGGAAAGACAGGAGGTAACGCACGGCCTCCAGTGCGTCTTTTCCAGTCGGGAAGACGAAGTGGGTCACACCGGAGGTCCCGGCGTGGGCGGCGGCTCCGCCTAGTTCCTCCATCGTGACCTCTTCTCCGGTGACCGTCTTGATGACGTCGGGACCGGTGATGAACATATGGCTGGTCTTGTCCACCTGGACGACGAAGTCGGTGATGGCGGGGGAGTAGACGGCGCCACCGGCGCAGGGCCCCATGATCACCGAGATCTGTGGCACGACTCCCGACGCTCTGACGTTACGCTCGAAGATCCTCCCGTATCCATCGAGCGAGGAGACACCTTCTTGGATGCGGGCGCCGCCGGAGTCCTTGAGGCCGATGACCGGGGCCCCCACCTCCAGGGCCATGTCCATGATCTTGCAGATCTTGTCCGCCACTGCTGCGCCGAGACTGCCTCCGAAGACGGTGAAATCCTCGGCATACACGAAGACGGTGCGTCCGTCGATGGTCCCGTAGCCGGTGAGCACCGCGTCTCCCAGGGGGCGTTTGTCTTCGATCCCGAAACCCTGTGCCTGGTGACGAACGAACAGGTCGATCTCGTTGAAGGAACCGTTGTCGAGGAGCGTCTCGATGCGTTCCCGAGCAGTCAGCTTGCCCTGTTCGTGCTGACGGGCGATTGCTCTCTCACTGCCGGCGTGTAAGCCTTCCTCCCGGAGTTTGCGGAGCTGCTCGATACGCGCTTCGGTTCCCATTTCAGATTCCTTGGACTCCCCGGGAGGCGATGTGGATACACCATATTCGTTGCTGGTAGTCGACGAGGTGCCTTCCACCCAGGACCTGGCGCGCTCCCGACTCACCCCGCAGCGACCAGCGATCGTGATCGCCCACGCTCAAACTGCCGGCCGGGGAAGAAGCGGCGCCGCCTGGGAAACCGCCCCCCGGGCGCTGGCCGTATCGGTGGCTTTCACGCCCGACTGGCCGCGGGATGCGTGGACGGTCATTCCCCTCTGCGCAGGCGTGGCCGCTCGCCGGGTGCTGGGCGACTCCGTGGGGTTGAAGTGGCCGAACGATGTCATGGTCGACGACCGAAAGATCGGAGGGATCCTGGTCGAGGCTTCGGACGACACCGTCGTCGCCGGGATGGGACTGAATCTCTTCTGGCCCGAGCCGCCGTCGGGAGCGGCCGCATTGTTCTCGGCGGATCCCGGCCGCGACCGCGGCCCCGAGCTCGGAGAGCGGTGGGCGGCCGAGCTGCTCGGCATCGTCGGCGAACCGGTAGAGAGATGGCCCCGTGTGGAGTATCGGCGCGCCTGTGTCACGCTGGGCCGGGACATAACCTGGGAGCCCTCCGGCGCCGGGACGGCGCTCGACGTTGCGGTCGATGGGTCGTTGTTGGTGCGCCTGCGGGACGGCGAAACGACCGCCCTCTCGTCCGGTGCGGTCCGCCACGTGCGGTGATCGGGCGGATCAGAAACCCGTCTCGACCTCGACCGCCGGCGGCAACGTCTGGGTGAAGAACTGGACGATCCTCTGACCGGCATCGCCGGCGGCGGAAGCGTCGTAGTTCTCGCCGGAAACGTCGAGGAACCCGTGGCCGGCACCGGCGTAGATCAGCCACTGTCCGGTGGCGTTCCGTCGTTGCGCCTCGTCGACGGACGCGACGTCGATCAGTTCGTCCTTCTCGCCATACAGGCCCAAGACCGGAACCGGGATCGAGCCGAGGAGATCTGCCACCTGGACCTCACGTTGCTCGTCGCCGGTGAGGGGTGTGTAGCAAACCACCGCGGAGCGGACCCAAGGACGGTAGGCGGCCATGGCCAGGGCGAAGCGACCACCCACATCCAGACCGAGCATGCCGACGGCGTCCGCATCGGTCCAGTCGACGTCGTCGCTGGCGAGGAAGTCATGGACCTCGTCGAGGTCGGTCATGGCCTGGCGATCGGTGAGACTCTGATAGTCGTAGACGGGGTCACCCGATCGGTTCCGGTACAGGTCCAATGACAGGGCGGCGATGCCTCTTCTGGCGAGAGAACGGCACAGGTCCTTTTCGAACGAGCTCAGACCGTTCAGGTCCGGCACGACGATCACGATCGGGAAACGCCCGAGCCGATCAGGGCGAGCCAGATAGCCAGGTCGGTATCCGGCTCCCACGGGAACCGGGTAGCTCCTGTACATGATCGGATAGGTGCCCTCGTGCGCGAGGACCGCCACGCCTACCTCCTTCGGGGGTCGGAACACCGGAGGTTACCGACTCAGGCCGAGGGAACGAACCCGGGAACGACTGCGAACCCGTGGTAGCCTCCAGGCGTCTCTTTGCCATGTCTCGGCATGCTGCTCCCCGCTCGGCCCGACATCGTCGCGGTCTGCCCCGATGGCTCAAAGCCACGGTGGTGTCGCTGCTCGTCGTTGCCAATCTGGCGGTCCTGGGTGTCTGGTGGACCATCCGGACCGCCGAGTCCGCCTTTCGCTCCAACGCCGTCACTCTCGACGATGTGGTTCCCGAACTGGCGGCGCGTCCGACCGAAGACGCCGAACCGCTCTATTTCCTGCTGATCGGGAGCGACAGTCGGGAGGGAGTCGACACCAAACAGTTCGGTGACTTCGCCGGAGCACGAGGTGACGTCGTGATGGTGGCGAGGCTCGACCGGGCGGAGGGCGAGGCCCTGATCCTCAGCATCCCCCGTGACACCCTGGTGCCGATCGAGGGACACGGTGAGAACAAGATCAACTCCGCTTACGCGTTCGGAGGAGCGCCGCTGATGGTGAAGACGGTGCGAGACGCTTTCGATCTGCCGCTCCACCACTACGTAGAGATCGATTTCGCCGGCTTCCAGTCCCTGGTCGACGAGTTGGGTGGTGTCAGGATGACCTTCGCCCATGCCGCCCGGGACCCCAAGTCCAAGCTCGACGTGCCCGCGGGGAGCGTCACGCTGGACGGATTTCAAGCCCTGGCTTTCGCTCGTAGCCGGAGCTACCAGGAGCTGCGTGATGGGCAGTGGCGCAGTGTCGACGCCAGCGACATAGGACGGACACAGCGTCAGCAGGCGTTGGTCATGGCCATCCTCTCCGACCTCAAGCGGCCGTCGACCATCGCCGAAGCCGGCTCGATCGTGGCCTCGATCGCCCAACACATGACCGTCGACTCGGCCCTGGCCGACTCGTCGCTGGCGGAACTGGCCTTCTCTATGCGCAGTCTGGGAGGTTCCGACATCGGAACCGCCACCCTGCCGACAGTGGGTGCCACCCGCAACGGCGCCTCTGTCCAGCTCCTCGACGAGCCCGCCGCCACCCGGGTCCTAGAAGGATTCAAACAGGGCCGGTTTCCTGCCGATGAAGACGGTGACTCGATCGACGCCGTCGACGTCTTGAACGGGAACGGTGTCGCCGGCAATGCCGGTACCTGGGCGCTGCATCTGGGCGAAGCCGGGTATACCGTCGGTCGAGTCGACAACGCCGATGAGCGATTGGAGACAACGGTGGTGGTGGTGGAGGCTGACAACAGTGCCGCCGCCGCCGACCTCGTGGAAGAGCTGGGTTTCGGGACTGTCGAGGTCGGTACGGTTCGTGACGGAGTGGATGCGGTGGTGATTCTCGGTGCCGATGCCGCGACACCGCCGTCCTGACAAGGAGTGACGATGAGACGGATAGCAGTGATCGGAGCGGGCTACGTGGGCCTGGTGACGGGGGCGGGCCTCGCCCATCTCGGCCACACCGTCCGTCTCGGTGAGCGTGATCCGGACCGGGTGGCGGCGCTGCAGGCGGGCCAGGTCCCGATCTTCGAGGACGGGCTGGATGAACTGCTCGCTTCCGGCCGGGAGAGCGGCCGGTTGTCTTTCCACAACGACAACCGTGAGGCCGCCGAAGGAGCCGAGTTCGTGTTCCTCGCCTTGCCGACGCCGCCCGGTCCCGACGGCCGAGCCGATCTCAGCTTCGTGGAGGGGGTGCTGGACGAACTGGCCACCGAGGTGGACGATGACGCCATCTTCGTGATCAAGTCGACGGTTCCTCCGGGTTCGGTCAGCCGTTTCGCCAGGAGGCTCGCGGATCGCGGCTCCAGGGCTCGGATCACCTCCCATCCCGAGTTTCTCCGCGAGGGAAGAGCAGTGGGCGATTTCCTCGAACCGGATCGGATAGTCGTGGGTGCCTTCGCGCCCGAGGACGCCGAGGCTGTCGTCTCGTTGTATCCGGAATCGGTCCCGGCGGTGGTGACCGACCCCACCTCGGCCGAGATGATCAAGTACGCATCGAATTCCTACCTCGCCGCTCGCCTGACATTCGTCAACACGCTGGCGAACCTGTGCGAGGCGGTCGGAGCCGACATCCTGGACGTCGTCGACGGGATGGGGCGGGACCACCGGATCGGTCCCCACTTCCTCCAGCCGGGTCCCGGCTACGGCGGATCCTGCTTCCCGAAGGACACGGAGGCGCTGATCGGGGTGGCAGAGGACGCCGGCTACGACTTCCAGCTGCTGAAGGCAGTGATCGAGGCGGACCATCTCCAGCGGGATCGCATCGTCGACAAGATCCGCCAGGCCGCCGGCGGTGGGCTCCGAGGCCGCCGGATCGCCATGTGGGGGTTGGCTTTCAAGGCAGGCACCGACGACATCCGCGAGTCGCCGGCGGTCCGGGTGGCTCGGCTGCTCACCGCCGAAGGGGCCGAGGTCGTCGCCTACGACCCCGAGGCGTCGAGCGACGATGTCGTCGCCGCCGAGTCGGCGCTGGAGGCGGTGCGCGGAGCCGATGTCCTCGTGGTGGTCACGGAGTGGCCTGAGTTCCGGGAGGTCGATCTCACTCAGGTCCGGAAGCTGATGCGGGGTCATCGTGTGGTCGATGCCCGCAATCTCCTCGACCCGGCCAGTGTGCGCGCCGCCGGCTTCGACTATCTGGGTATCGGTCGTCCGCTGGCTTGAGGTCCTTGTCTGCTCAGCGGAACAGGTCTTCGTGAGGCGGCCGGACCACGTCCTCTCGGATCGAACCGGGCCCCGGCGGAGTCTTGACGCCCCTGACCAACGCCGCGCAGATTCCGGTCGCCTTGCCCATCACCAGGTCGGCAGCGGCGGCGATCTCGTCGGCGACGTTGACCTCGGTCACGTCGAGTACCTTGCCATGGGAGTCAGTGGTGCCGCGCAGGTCGTCTATGGGAGCCATGCCGGCTATCCCGATGGCGATATCCACCAATCCTCTACGCCAGGGACGCCCGAACGTGTCGGTGATGATCACCGCCGGCGCCACCCCGAGCTCAGCCCGGATCCGGTCACGGAGCCGACGGGCCGAGCGATCCGGGTCCTCGGGAAGCAGCACCGCGGTGCCGGGGACGGCGTTGGATCGGTCCACTCCGGCGTTGGCGCAGATGAAGCCGTGACGGGTCTCGGCGATCACGAGTGGGCCGCGCCGGCGAAGCACCCTCACCGACTCTCGTTCCACCAGTCCGCGGTGGCCGTCGGGACCGTCGTCCTCGAGTTCCACCACCGCCCCCTCCGACTTGGACACGACCTTGTGGGTCACCACGACGACGTCGTCGTCAACGGGACCCATGGGGGCGAGTCGATCGATCAGTTGACTGGCGAGGTCGTCGCCCGGGGCTATCTCCCCGATCCCCTCGACGGGTTCGATCTCGATTCTCATCGACGCAGGATCCTCTCTGCGAGCGTCTCGGCGTCTTCCGCCGAGTTCATGCGGGTCGGCAGCGGCCTCACTTCCACGTCAGGGAGGTCCAGTTCCTGGTCGGCCGAATCGGCGATGTCGATCACCAGCTCATCGAGCAGCCCGTCGTATGCGGCCACCACTCCTCGAGTGCCCGCTGGCAAGCCCAGACCTTCCATGACCACATCTGCTGGACCCTTGAGGGGGCGTCCTCCGAACAACGGGCTCACGGCGACGACGCGTCCCGCCGAGGCGACCGCCTCGGCGACGCCGTCGATCGCCAGGATGGGCCAGATCGAGAGAGGCGGGTTCGACGGCCCGATCACCACGACGTCGGCGGTTCTTATCGCGTCGATGACGCCCGGGGCCGGCGACGCACCCTCGACGCCGATGAAGCGAACGTCGTCGACCGGAGCACGATGCTGTCGATCCACGAAGTAGGTCTGGAACGGCATCCACCCCTCGTCCGGAACGTGCACCTCTGTGCGGACCGGATCGTCGCTGGCGGGCAGGACCGACACTTCCACGCCGTAGACGGCCGCCTGAGCGGTGGTCACCTGGCTCAGCGTCCAGCCACCGGCCAGGCGGGCGCTGCGGAAGAGACTGGTCGCCAGGTCGGAGTCGCCGATCCGGAACCAGGTGTCGATCGGGAATTTCTCCAACGCCTCCATGACACGGTGACTGTCTTCGGCGAGGCCCCAACCGGCGGGGCCCTCCCGGTTGGCGAGCGTGTAGATGACGGTGTCGATGTCGGGTGACACATGGACTCCGTAGATCGTCTCGTCGTCGCCCACGTTGACGATGGCGGTGAGATCGATGTAGTCGAGGGCAGCCAAACCCCTCAGCATCTTCGAGCCCCCGACGCCACCGGACAATGCGGCCACTTTCACGCCAGCTACTCCGATCTCTCAGCCCGTCATTACGCTCCCCCGAACCCGACTTCAATGGGGGTCGTGGTGGGAGAGATTGCCATATTCCGCAGTCCCGTTCCACAATGACCGACCGCATGAACCTCACCCCCTCGGACAGCACCGAGGCTCCCGGGCCCCTCGAGGCCAACGATTCGCGTCCCACCGACGCCGTGTCGGTCGTCGCCGCGATCACCGTGGTGTCGGGCGTCGACCCGTCTGCCACCCTCGAAGCGGTCGCCCGCCAGGACGTGAAACCGACATCTATCCGGTTGGTGGGCGGTGATACCGAGGGCGAGCCGCGCGGTGTCGTTCTCAACGAGGACCTGGCAGCGGTGGTCGCCGAACTCGACTCGACGGTCGACTACGTATGGATCCTCCACGGTGACGCCGAACCGCGGCCCGACGCCCTCCGAGCCTTGATCGAGGAGACCGAACGGATCGATGCGTCGCTGGCCGGATCCAAGCTCCTGGTCGGTGGAACGCAGGACACGCTGGAGAGTGTCGGGTCGGCCACCGACGTCTTCGGGGAGCCCTACAGCGGTCTCGACGAGGGCGAGGTGGACCTCGAGCAGTACGACGTCGTGCGTGACGTTGCCTTCGTCTCGTCGGTCTCGATGTTGGTCCGCCGCGACCTCCTTCGAGGTCTCGGGGGAGTGGATTCCCTCTTGGCTCCGACGGCCGCCGGTCTCGACCTGAGCCAGAGGGTCCGAATCGCTGGAGGCCGGGTCATCGTCGTGCCGTCTTCGGAGGTATTCCACCAGCGTCGATGCGGCCGAGGCGACGGGGGATGGCGAGAGCAGTCCGGTCGATTGCGGGCGATGATAAAGGCGTACCGCCCGGTGACCCTGGTATGGATGCTGCCGTTCTACCTCCTGACCGGGATCCTCGATTCTCTCGGTAGCCTGCTGCTCGGGCGGTGGAGGCTCATTCCTCGATACGTTCTGACGTGGGCATGGAACATCGCCCACCTCTCGTCGACCATCTCTTCCCGACGGACACTCGCGCGGGTGCGACAGGTCGGCGACGAAGAGCTCTTCCGGTACCAGGTCCGAGGATCGGTGCGATTACGCCAGGTCGGCGCCGAACTGTCCGACCGGGTCCTGACCGCTTTCGACGAGGACAGCACTGTTACCCGCCGGGCCTCCGAGTTGTGGAGTGCCCCTTCGACATGGGGATTCCTGGTTGCCGCGATCCTCGTCGTTGTGGGGCTGCGATCCATCTTCCTCGGGGGCCTTCCGGTGGTCAGGCATTCGCTTCCCTTCGAGGACCCCTTCACCTCCCTGTCTCGCTTCGCCGGCGGATGGAACGCCTCCGGGCTCGGCAGCCCCGATGCCGTTCACCCGTCGGTGGTGCCCGCCAGCCTGGTGGAAGCGATCGTGTTCGGGTCCGGCGAGACGGCTAGATCCATACTCACGTTCTTCGGTTTCCTCGCCGGAGTGACCGGGTTGGCGCGGTTGGCGGCCCGTCTGGGTGTCGGCAGTGGCGCGGCGTACCTGGCCGGGGTGGCGAGCCTGTTCGGAATGCCCGCAGCGATGCTCGCCGCCGATGGCCGCTGGTCCGCCCTCATGGGCGCCGCTCTTCTTCCGTGGGCGCTGGTGGCGGTCACCGGTCCGCGCCCGGCGAGCCGACGGAGGCTCTTGGGCGCGATGGGACTCGCCTTGGTGACGACCACGGTGGTCACCTTCTTCGTGCCTGCCCTCGGTGTGGTCCCGCTCTTGTTCGCCCTGGCCGTGAAGGTCGTGGGCAGGTTCCAGTCGCGTCTCCTCGTGGCCCTCGTGGGCACAGCCGGCGCCGGCGTGGGCCTTCCATATCTCCATGATCGCCTGCCCCTCCTCCTCGATGGCGCTCAGATCCCGGTCCCGACCGACCTGTTGGCGGTGGTCGTACTCGCCGCAGCCCTGGGGCTGGGAATGGTCGCCGGGTCCTGGCGGGCCGGTCTGTTGGCGGCCGGGATGTCGTTCGGCGGGATCACGATCGCTCGGGCCGTGGGATCGGATATCCAGGAGGCATTGCTGGCCGTTTCGGCGGTCGGAGTGGGGCTCGCCGCAGCTACTGCGATGCGGACCTGGGACCGGCCGGGCGCCTTCACGTGGCTGTCGCGACTCGCCGGCGCCGCTCTGGTCGTCATTTCTCTGGCGGGCCTGGCAGGTGGTCGGGCCGGGATGCCGGCCGACCAATGGGGTGAGGGCCTCGACTTCATTCGGATGGCCGAGACCGGTGCCGAACGGGTCCTGCTCATCGCGGCTGATCCTGCTCGACTGCCGGGCGAATCCAGGCAGGGACCGGGCTTCTTCTACCGTACGGTGGACGCCCGTGGAGTGACCCTCGACCAGGGCATCCTCCCCGAGTTCGACGACGGAGACGCGGCTCTCGGCGGCGTTCTCGAGGAGATCGCCTCCGGTGCCACTCTCCGCCCGGGCGAGAAGCTGTCGGAATTCGGGATCCATTGGCTGGTCGTCACCGACGAGGCGGCCGAATTGCTGCGGCCGGCTCTCGACACGCAGGTGGACCTGAATCCCTTCCCGTTCGCCGAAGGCCGGACGGTCTACGAGAACACCGTGGTGCGGCCGGTGGCCGAGGCGGAGGACGGAACACCCTGGGAGCGGGACGGGACAGGTTTCGTCGGCCCGGAGACATCCCAGAACGTTCGCCTGGCCATCCAAGGAAACCCGGCCTGGGGCCCTCTCTGGCAGGGCGAGGGTTGGGCAGGTTGGGTTTCCGGTCAACTCGGATACACCACCTACCGGAACCGGCGACCGGAGGTAGCCATCGCCATCGCCGCCGCGGTAATGCTCCTCGGCGGCGCCGGCCTGGCCGTATGGGGAAGGAGAATGCCGTGAGGGTCGTTGCGCTCGCCGTGGTGGCGATTCTGGCGGCGGCGATCTTCGTCGTCCCTGAGCCGGGCCAGCAGGTGCCCGGGCCGCCTGCTCCGGCGGCTCCCGCCGGCTACACCGTCTGCCCTCTCGTCGAGTCGGCTCGCCGAACCACGGTTCTCGACGTTCTGGGAGGAGGTGCGGGCGAGGTCGACGCCAACGTGTTCGCAGGTGGCGCCATCGCGGCCGACACCACGGTCCAACTACCCGAGGAGGGGAGTGCGGCGGTCGAGGTGTCCGAACTGACAGGAATCGCCCTCGCCCCGGTCCTGATCGGCTTCGACGACCCGAGTCGCCGCGTCCAGACCTCCCTCACTGGTGCCGGCATCGGCTCTGCTTCGTGTGCGCCGGCCTCGCCGGAGCCACAGCTGTTCCTGGGTGGTGATTCCGTGGAGGGCACCGTCTACACCCTCTTGCTCTCGAATCCGTTCGCTGGATCGGCGACAGTCGACCTTCTCGCCGCCTCCGAGGTTGGGGTCGAGACCGATCCGGGACTGGAAGGCATCGTGGTCCCGCCCCGCTCGATCGTGCCGGTCGAGCTCTCCAGCCTGCTGCCTGGACGTCAGCTCATGTCGGTGGCGGTGGTCACGAGATCCGGCCGGGTGGTCGCCGGCGCGAAACACGAGTCGGGGAGCGACTTCAGCGCCGTATCGGGTATCCAGGCCTCGAGCGACTGGTACCTGCCCTTCCCGCAGATCGAGGGCGCGTACGGAACACTCGCACTCTACAACCCCTCCGGCTCCGAGGTTCCGTTCCAGCTCGACGTCTACGGGCCGGATGAGGTGTTCGAAGCAGCCCACGAGGACGTGATTCCGGCCCGCTCGCAGGTCGTCCTGGCAGCGCGTGACTTCCTGGAAGGCCCGGGAGTGCTCCGGGTCGTGGCCACTGCGCCCTTGGGAGCGGTGGCGCGTTTCGCCGGTGAGGCCGGGGAAGCGGTCTTCCCGGGTGTGGCCACCCCCGGACCGTCCTGGCTGCTACCCGGTGCGGGGCGCCACGGAGCCTCTCAGGCGTACATGTTCAATGCCGGGGTCGGCGAGGCGACCGCCCGTCTCGTGGCTCCCGACGGCCAAGAGATCGCTACCGAGACGGTTCCTTCTGGAGCGATGGTGGCCGTCGACCTGCCGGCGGGGTCAGGGGCATCCGTGGAGGCCGACTCGGAGATCGTGGTCGTGTGGATGACCGTCGGCGACGGCGTCCTCGCCGCCGACGCCGGCCGCCAGCCCCACGAATGACGGAGCGTCTGATTCTGCTGATCGTTCTCGCCGCGGTCACGGCCGCCGTCATCTACTTTTTCCGTCGCCGTCCCGTTCTCAACAGCCGTTCTCTCACGGCCACGGGACTTCCGCCTGGCACGTATCTCCTGACGTCGGATGGCTGCGACACCTGCGAACGGGCGCGAGATACCTTGACCCGCCGGGGCCGGTCGTACACCGAGCTTTCCTGGCAGAAGAACCCCGACGTCTTCGAGCGACTGCATATCGATGCGGTGCCCTCCGTGCTCGTCATCGAGGAAGGTGGGGACGGTCGCTGGTGGCGTGGAGGAGTCCCGCGGCGGTTGTGAAGCCTCGTGCCGGGCCGGTTTGACCGCAGCGAGCGCCTCCTGCGTTCGACAATGCCAGGAGTACGAGGGAAAGTCGGTTAGCCTGCCGGCCATGCTTGCGAGATGCGCCCGTTGTGGCACCCCGGCAGCTACCTTCATGTCGTTCGACTACGCCGAGCGGGCCGTCTGGCTGGAGGATTTGAGCTCCAGTTCGGGAGAGCCGGGCCATCCTCTGTGCGTCGACCATGCCGACCGCCTCACCCCACCGATGGGTTGGAGTCTCACCGACCGGCGGACGGTGACCCCGTTGTTCGCGTTCGACGTCGCCTGATCACGCTGGACCATGGGGCTCGATCGTGATCTCCTCGACGCGGTCCGGGAACTCGACGACCACGAGCTGCGACGCCTCCTGATCCTGGCCCGAGCCCATCTCGAGCGGACAGGTGCCCTCGCTCCCGACGAGAACGTCTCCGTGGGACTTCGCCAGCAGGCCGTGAAGTGCGGCAAGGCCGCCTGCACCCGCTGTCCCCACGGTCCCTATTGGTATGCGTACTGGACAGAGAACGGCCGCAGGCGCAGCCGCTACCTCGGTCGCCTGTTGGAAGAGGAGTGATTCGCTGACACGCTGTGGAAAACGGCGTGCCCGTCGATAGACTCTGCGTTCCCCGTTTCAAATTGAGGAAGTATGGACTGTCCCCAATGTCGCGCCCGCGACGTAATCGAGATCAAGCACCGGCTTCCGGACGGAACCGAGGTCCATTTCTTCTCTTGTCATCGGTGTGAAGAGAAGTGGTGGGACCGCGATGGCACACAGATCGAGCTCGGACAGATCCTCGACATAGTCCGCAACTCGGGGCGGTGACCACTTCGTCCGCCCCTCGCGTGAGGTGGTGGATTCCGGCCTTCATCCTCGCTGGCCTGTCCGCCGTCGTCCTCTCTGTCATGAACCCGGGGCTCCTGGTGAGCTCGACCACGCCCACGGGTGGGGACATGGGTGCCCACGTCTTGGGGCCTGCCTACATGCGCGACGTCCTCCTGCCGCAAGGGCGGGTCATGGGGTGGTCGCAGGCCTGGTTCGCGGGCTTTCCTGCCTTCTACTTCTATTTCCCCCTGCCGTCCCTGGTCATCGTCTTCCTCGACCTGTTCCTCCCATACGGCGTCGCCTTCAAGGTCGTGACCGTTCTCGGTCTCATCGGGACGCCTCCTGCCGCCTATTACCTGGCCCGGTCGCTGAAACTCGGTCGGATCGTTTCCTCGGTGGCAGCCGCCTCCGGCGTCGTGTTCGTGTTTCTGGAGAGCTACACGATCTATGGCGCCAACGTCGCCTCGACCCTCGCGGGTGAGTTCTCGTTCTCGTGGTCGTTCGCCTTCTCACTCCTCTACATGGGAAGCCTGATTCGTGGCCTCCGAGACGATCGGAAGTATCTCGTCTGGGCGGGTGTCTTCCTGGGCCTGACCGCGTTGTGTCACGTGATCACGACGATCGTGATCGTCCTCGCCTCGATCCCTGTGCTCTTCTGGAGACGGGGATGGCGAACGATCCTGGTGTGGATGGGTGGCTTCGCCCTGGCGGGATTCTGGGCGCTGCCGCTCCTGGCCCGGATCGGATACACGTCGGACATGGCCTGGACCCCTCTCAACGACCTGGCGGAGATCCTTCCGCCGGAGATGTGGCTGCTCCTACCTCTGGCGATCGTCGGGGCGATCCTCATGGCCCGTCGGACCCAGCGGGTCATCCCGGTCGCAGCCTTCACCCTCCTCCCGGTGATCTACTTCCCACTTCCCGCCACTCTCCATCAGGCGCTCCCCGAGATATTCACCGAGGAACGCTGGAAGCTCTGGAATGGGCGGCTCTTGCCCTACTGGTACTTCGGTGTGGCGTTCCTGGCAGCGATCGCGGTCGGATTCGCCGCCCGCTGGATCATGCGGCAGTTGCCGGAGCGGGCGTCGGTTTGGTGGCCGCGGGCCCTGGTCGCCCTCGCCGGCGTGGTCGCCTATGTGATCGCGGCCGGCAACCAGGACACCCCGCCCTGGCTGGCGGTCGGGATCGGTGTGGCGGCGATCGTCCTGGTCGGAATCACGTTCCTCTTCCGTGGTCGGGTCCTCGTCCGGTCGGTCGTGACCTCCGCTGCGGCCGGTGTTCTGGCGTTGGGCGCTCTGGCCGGTGTGAACTTCGTGGATGGCTGGGCACGATGGAACTACGAGGGTTACGAACGCAAGGGCTCCTGGGAGGAGTACCAGGCTCTGATGGCGACCATCTCCGAGTTGCCCGATGGACGGGTCCTGTGGGAGCCGGACAGCCGGGAGGGTGAAGGTCTGGGCAAGTACGGCACGCCGATGTCCCCGATGCTGATCCCGTACTGGACCCAGTGGAGGTTCCCATCCGTCGAAGGGCTGTTCTTCGAGTCGAGCCTCACCACACCATTCCATTTCATCCTCGCGGGGGAGATGGCCCGGCATCCCTCCAACCCGATACCCGGACTGCAATACCACAACTTCGCCATGGACCGGGGGGTGAAGCACATGGATCTGTACGGGGTCCGGTACTACGTCGCGTACAACGAGGAGGCCGCCGACAAGGCCAGTGACATGGCCGAGCTGGCGTACGTGACCGAATCGCCCCCGTTCACCATCTTCGAGCGAGGCGAACAGGACCTGGTCGAAGTGGCCACCCATCAGCCGGCTGTCTATGGGGCACCCGATGGTGGGATCGCCAGCAAGATCCTGGCGGTGTTCGGCGCCGGGTCCCAGGGCCCCACCTTCAACGACCTCGCCTTCGAGTGGTACGAGAACATCGACCTGATAGATCGTTGGGTGGTGGCCGACGGTCCCGATTCGTGGCCGCGGGTCGACTCACTCGACGAGCTGCCCGACGAGCCGCTCGACGTCTCCGGCGAGGTCTCGGACGTGGTGGTCGACGACCACCGCATCAGCTTCCGGACCACGGCGGTCGGGGTACCGCACCTGGTCAAGGTCTCCTATTTCCCGAACTGGGTGGCGGAGGGCGCAGCCGGGCCCTACCACGCCGCTCCCTCCTTGATGGTCGTCGTACCGGAACAGGAAGAAGTGGTGATCGAGTTCCGCCACCGGCTGGCGGAATGGGTGGGGATCGGCCTGAGCGTGTCGGCGGTGGTCGCCCTGGCCGGGTTCGGACTCAGCCTTCGGCGCCGAGGATCCGACGGATACGCCACAGACCCCTCAGAGTCCGCGGAACCCGCTTGAGCAGCGAACGTCCCGGCCGGGCTTCCTCCACGATCACCGGCACCTCGCGGATTCGATAGCCTCGTCGCTCCGCTCTCAGCACCAACTCCGTGTCGAACAGGTCCTGGCGGCTCACCACGTGAGGCACCACCTCGGCGACGAGCTCCCGGCGAAACGCCTTCATCCCGTGGGTGTCGGTGATCGAGGAGCCGAACAACGCTCGCAGCAAGAGGTTGAACACGAAGGTGGCGAGCCTTCGGAGCCAGGGGCGACGATCTTCCGACTCGGGATCCCGTTTGGAGGCGATCACCAGATCGGCCGAGTCACCAAGAGCCAACACCTTCTGTAGGAACTCGGCCGAGAAGTAGTCGATGTCGAAGTTGACGATCCAGTCGCCGTCGGCCCTTCGGAACCCTTCGTACATGGCGTTGCCGTAGTCGGGCTGGGGCAGGGAATGGACCTCCACGGGCGCGTCCCCGGCTAACCGCCGGGCGATGTCCGCCGTGCCGTCGGTCGAGCCGTTCTCCATGATCGAGATCCGGTAGTCGAGCCCGGCTCGGTCGAGTTCGGACAGCAAGCGGGAGAGGCCGACCGGTAGGTAGTCCGCCTCGTTGTATACGGGGATGACGATGGAGAAGGTCGGCACCGGGGGCAAGTGTATGCCCCAGCCACCGGGGTCGGGTCAGCGAGCGTTCGCTGTTCAGGCCGGGGCTAGGACACGCAGAACTCGTTGCCTTCCGCGTCGGCCATAGTGACCCAGCGGTACGGCCCTTGGCTGCCGTCCCACAGTCGGCTGGCGCCCAGCGCCTCCAGTTCGGCCACCTTGCTGTCGATGTGGTCCTCGCCGACATGGATGTCCAGGTGGACACGATTCTTGACAGTCTTCGGTTCGGGAACCACCTGGAAGAGGAGTCGCGGAAGTCTCCCCTCAGGGTCGCGACACGCTGCTGCCCCCCTCCAGGCCTTACGACCGTCGAGGGTGATCGTCTCCGATTCTGGGGCCACCCCCTCCTCGATCAGTTGGACGATACGGTCATGGTGGTCTTCGACCTCGAGCCCTACCGCCTCGGCCCAGAAAGCAGCCAGCGTATGGGGATTCTCGCAGTCGAACACGACTTGTACTGTCGGCATCGCTTCTCCTTCTCGAGGTCGTGCGCAAGCTACCCCCGGTTCCGGTCAGAAGTCGTCCTGATCGCGGGGCCGCTGCCCCCGCTGACGCGCGCCGGCCCCACGTGTGGTTGGTGACCCGACCTCTCCGACTCGCGGGGCTGACTCCACGGCCCGGAGGCCGGGCAGTCGACCCTCGAGGTTCCTGGGGTCGCGGCAGGTGAAATAGACTCACGACGACGCGAGGGGAGGTGAGGTCATAGAACTCGGGAAGATCTTCAAGGCATACGACGTGCGGGGTCGCACCGACAACGGTGAATTGACTCCCGACATCGCCCGCGCGGTCGGCGCCGGCTTCGCGGCGTTCGTCGATTCGAGCCAGGTGGCGGTCGGGCGTGATTGTCGGAAATCGTCTCCGGACCTGGCGTCCGCGTTCATCGCAGGCGTGACGGAAGCGGGGG
>DATGPZ010000200.1:0-2237 GCA_035304485.1 Acidimicrobiia bacterium
TGGCCGGCGCCGCCCGATCCGGTCGGCGGCGGCCCCCACCAGGATCGCGCCGAACGCTGCCAGCCGAGCCAGGGCGAGGATGAGGCTCATCTCGCCTTCGGTGATCCCGAGGTCGCGTCGGGTGAACGGCAGGAGGGCCGAGGCTTCACCCTGTGCCCAGCCCATGCCCACCCCGGCGACCCAGAGCAGGAAGATGATCCAGCGGTCGTCCCGCGACAGCGGCACCCGGGGCAGGAATGGGCGCAGGATGGCGGGGATTCGCATGTGGCGGTAGGAGAGTAGGTGGTTGGCCGGTAGGGCCCTGTCCATGAGACACTTTCGGTATGGACGGTCTCGCCCAGTCGGGTTTCCTCCTCCAGGCGGTGGTCGCCTTCGGGGGCGGCATCATGTCGTTCGTGTCGCCGTGTGTGCTGCCGCTGCTACCCGGCTACCTGGCGATGATGTCCGGTTATTCGGCGGCCGACATCGCTTCGGGGTCGGTGCCCACCCGAAGGATGCTGGCGAAGATCGGGCTCTTCATTGCCGGCTTCACCCTGGTCTTCGCCGCCCTCGGCGCCGCCGCCACATCGTTGTCGGAGTTTCTGCGACGCAACCTGCCCGACCTGACCCGGATCGCCGGCGCCGTGATCGTCCTCGCCGGTGTCGTGATGGTCGTGATGGCCTTCACCAACCGAGGCCCCTTGGGTTTGTTGAACCGCGAGGCGCGCTTCGATGTTCGCCCCTCTCGACTGGGCAGGTGGGCAGCACCGGTGATGGGCATGGCGTTCGCCTTCGGCTGGACGCCCTGCATCGGGCCGATCCTCACCGTGGTGCTGGCGACTGCTTCCACCCAGGAGACCGTCGGTCGGGGCATCGGCCTGCTCGTCGCCTATTCGCTCGGGCTGGGCGTGCCGTTCCTGGTGTCCGGCCTCGGGCTCGTGCCGCTGTTCGGGCGGCTCAAGCGTTGGCTCAAGCCCATCCACATCGCCTCCGGAGTGGCGCTGGCGGCCTTCGGAGTGGTGATGCTCACGGGCACCCTCAACACGTGGTCGGGGGCATTGTCGAGGTTCTTCATCGACGTCCCGTTCCTCGAGAACCTGGCCGACGTCTGATTGCCACGTCGCTTCCGGCCGTCGGTCTACGATGCGCTGGTGCGTCAGTATCACGACCTCTTGACCCGCATCCTCGAGGAAGGCGTCCACAAATCGGACCGGACCGGAACCGGCACCTACTCCGTCTTCGGGCACCAGATGCGGTTCGATCTGGCTGAGGGATTCCCTGTCGTCACGACCAAGAAGGTCCATCTGAAGTCGGTGATCGCCGAGCTGCTGTGGTTCCTGCGGGGATCCACCAACGTCCGTTGGCTGCAGGAGAGAGGCGTGACGATCTGGGACGAGTGGGCCGACGAGTCCGGTGATCTCGGGCCGATCTACGGCTACCAGTGGCGGTCGTGGCCGACTCCCGACGGCGGCCAGGTCGACCAGATCGCCCGCGTCGTGCGTTCGATCCAGGAGGATCCCGACTCCCGCCGGCACATCGTCTCGGCCTGGAACGTCGCCGACGTCGACGAAATGGCGCTCCCGCCCTGTCACACCCTGTTCCAGTTCTACGTGGCCGAAGGCAAGTTGTCGTGCCAGCTCTACCAACGGTCCGCCGACGTCTTCTTGGGCGTGCCGTTCAACATCGCCTCCTACGCCCTCCTCACCCACATGGTGGCCCAGGTGACCGGGCTCGGCGTGGGGGACTTCGTCCACACCTTCGGCGACGCCCACCTCTACTCCAACCACATCGAGCAGGCTCGAATTCAGCTCGAGCGCGACCCTCGGCCCTTGCCGACGCTGCGCTTGAATCCCGAGCGGAGAGCTCTCGACGAGTTCGACCTCGACGACATCGAGGTCCTGGGATACGACCCTCACCCCGCCATCCGGGCTCCGATCGCCGTCTGATGCCCGTCACGATCGTGGCGGCGGTGGCCCGCAACGGGGTCATCGGGCTCGACGGGGACATCCCCTGGCACCTGCCGGACGATCTGCGTCGTTTCAAGGAGATGACGATGGGCGGGACGCTGGTGATGGGCCGCAAGACGTACGAGTCGATCGGTCGGCCTTTGCCCGGTCGTCGCACGATCGTGATCAGCGGCAATCCTGACCTGCGGATCGACGGAGTGGAGACGGCGTCGTCGCTGGAGGAGGCGCTGGCTATGGCGGGCGACTCGGAGATCTTCGTGGTGGGCGGGGGTGAGATCTATCGCCAGGCGC
>DATGPZ010000201.1:0-3914 GCA_035304485.1 Acidimicrobiia bacterium
GGACGAACCGGGCTGTTTGAGAGGTATACGTGTCCAAGTTCGCAGGGAAGCTTCGAGTCCAGGGTGACGAGGCACCGCCGCTCGGGATCGAGATCGACCTCGACGGCGAACGCATGCGTCTGAACTCGAACGGCGTCGAGGTGGCGGACTGGTCCCTCGAGGAGATCCGAGTCGCGGCACTGCCGGACGGTTTCCATGTCCGGGCGGAAGGCGAGGAAGTCGTGCTCGAGGTCTTCGACGACGGCCGATTCGCCATCGATCTCGGGCTGAGAACCGCCCATCCCGCCCTCCGGCGGAAGATGTCGGCCTTGCTCCGCAGCGATCGATCCGACTGATCGGACCTGCCCCCACCTACCTACAGTTCGTCCCATGGCGCAACGGTTGTCGCGGCGAGAGGAGTCGAACCGATGGATGCTGCGCGCCCGGGACGCCACCGACCGGCGATTCGCCGAACCTCTCGACATCCCTCGCCTGGCTGAGATCGCGTCGGCCTCTCCCGCTCACTTCATCCGTCGGTTCGCCGGAACAGCCCTACGGAATCGACCGTGCGATCCGCGATCCGCTCGGCAACCACATCCGGATCACCCAGCCGGCGGCAGAGATGACGGAGATCACCGACGAGGTGAAACAGCGCTGGGCCGGCGAGAACGGTTGAGCTCGGGCACCCGTTGGCGGATCGACGGACCCGTTGGCCGTTCACGGTGAAACCAGACTGGTGTATTCGGCCCGGCCCAACGGTCGATCCGCCAGGGCGCCGTTCGGCAGCGGCACATCGGTCGGAATGCCTTCGAGGTAGAAGAGGACACCGTCGACGCCGTCGACGTCCGTAACGGTGAGAACGATCTGTGCAACGGCCAGGACCTCTTCGTCCCCGCCGACGGCGGCGAAATCCCGGCTCAGGTCGATGTGGGCGGTGCGACCGTCCATCTCTACCCCCAACAACATCGTTTCCGCCGGAATCGAAGTCCGTAGCCCAGTCCTCTCCTCCGGTTCGGTCGTGCCCTCGAGCAGGGATTCGAGCACCGACGCAGCGTCACGCGGCGGCGGCAGGTCCCGGGTCACCGAGGTGATCGACCCCTCCTCGACGAGATATATCGGCACCGCCTGGAGATCCTCGGTAACGGATGGTTCCGCGATTGGGGTCTCGACCAGTTCGATCTCCACCGGCTCGGGCAGGTCGTCGATCGGCACTCCGCAAGCAGTCAAAGCGACACCCATCAACGCCAGCCGGATGAAGTGAGCGAACCCTCTCATCCCGGCTCTGCCTCCAATTCGACGACGAAGCGTGCTCCTCCTCCTGAGACAGGCTCCACCCAGATGCGTCCGCCCTGAACCCGCGTGTTTTCGAAGGCGAGTGCCAAGCCCAGGCCGCTTCCGCCTGGGGGCGCAGCCTGATGTGATCCGCGGGCGAACCGTTCGAAGATCCGCTCGGATTCCTCTTCGGGCACGCCTGGACCGTGATCCTCCACCGCGATCCGCACCACATCTCCCGTTCCCTCCACGACCAGTCGGTGGACGCCCTCTCCGTGAGTGTCGGCGTTGTCGATCAGGTTGGCGAGCACCCGTTCCAACCGTCGCTGATCGACCCGGATCAGCTTCCGGGCCGCTGTACGGTCGATGTCGACTGGAATGTCGGAGCGGCGGAGACGAGAGAGGACGCCACCGATCACCGACGAGACGGGGAGAGGCTCCAACTCGACGGTGTCCACCCCGGCGTCGAGCTTGGCGATCTCGATCAGGTCAGCAGCAGTCCTCTCCAACCGACGAACGTCTGTCGCCAGCAGGCCCAGGGCCTCCTGACCCTGGGTAGAGAGTTCGTCACGGCGCCCCTCCAACACCGACAGAGTGGTGAGGAGCGTCGTGAGCGGCGTTCGCAACTCGTGGGCGACATCCGATGCGAACCTCGCCTCGCGGGCGATCCGGCTCTGGAGACTGTCGGCCATTCGGTTGAAGGCATCCGTGAGAGCCGCGAGATCCATGTCCAGGCTTCCGTCCAGCCGACTCTCGAGCGCACCGTCCGCGATCTGGGAGGCGACGACCGCGATCTCCCGCAGGGGTCTCAGCACTCGGGCGGAGATCCAGGCAGCGAGGGCGGCACCGACTGCGGTCGTGATCAAGCCCGCCGAGATCAAGACCCGTGACAGGGTCAGGAGAGTCGAGTCGATGTCGGCGAGCGACATCACCTCGAAATAAGAGTCGGAGCCGATCGGAACCCCGACCACCAACATCGGAACTCCTCTGAGCCGAACGGTCTGGCGGGCGGGCGTCCCTTCTTCCACCATGGCTACCAGATCGACCGGCAGGTCCTCCGGACGGACCTGGAGCGAGGCGGCGAACCATCGGCCATCACTCAACAGCAGTGGCGTGGAACGAGTCGGCGGTCGGAGTGAGACCAAGATCGCGCTGGGGTTCGACGACGACGAAACCCCGAGCGCGGCGAGCATCCGGGAATCTCGCGCCACCTGTTGGACGGCGTTGGCCTTGCGGTCGTCCATGAGGACCTGGCGAACCGTCAGGTAGGTGATGGTTCCGAGGAGGATCGAGAGCACCACGGCCACCGTCGTGAACCGGACGACGATCTTGGTTCTCAGGCCTCGGGCGACGGGACGACGGGATGCGAACGCCCTCTCGCTCATCCCCGGGACAGGTCCTCGGTGGGAGGGTCGAGACGGTATCCCAGACCGCGCACCGTTCGTATCAGGCGCGGTTCGGAAGGGTCCGACTCGACCTTCTTGCGGAGACGACGAATGTGGGCGTCGACCACCCGGCCGTCCCCGAAGTAGTCATAGCCCCAGACCTCTGTCAGCAATCGATCCCTCGACAGGATGCGACGGGGGTTCCGAGCGAGCTCACAGAGGAGCATGAACTCCGTGCGAGTGAGCTGGACCTCCTCACCTCCCTTGGTGACCCGGCCTTCCTGGGGATAGATGCGCAGATCGGCGAACTCCAGCACCAAGGCATCGCCCTCGGAGGGCGGACGCGCTCGGCGGAGCAAGGCCCGGGCCCGAGCCGCCAACTCCTTGAAGACGAACGGCTTGGTGACGTAATCGTCGGCGCCGGCTTCGAGTCCCGCCACGACATCGTGTGAGTCGTCCTTCGCCGTCACCAGGATGATCGGCACTTGGCTGGTCTGGCGGATCTGTCGACACAAGTCCAGACCGCTGACCCGTGGCAGCATGATGTCGACCATCAAGAGGTCGGGCTCGGAAGCCTCCAACATCCGCAGTGCTTCTTCGGCATCTCCGACATCGTCCACGTGATAGCCCTCTTCTTGGAGGGCCAGACGCAGTGACCGACGCACGTTTGCATCGTCCTCGACGACCAACACCCGGGCGAGAGCGGCGACGTCGGAACTCACGGGCCTCTTCTGGACGCGCTACGACACAGACGCATCAGTGGTGACGCTAGCCACGGATCGATGTTCGCGGGCGAAGCAACCCACGACTGTCACAGAACCGTCACGAGATCGACGGTAGATCGCCGGGTTGGTCCCAGACAATGGTCGTGCCTCCAAGACGACGTTCCGAACGACCGGGGACGCCAATGGCAATGACCGAGACCGACATCGCCACCGAACCGTCCGCCACTGGCGGACGGCGCCACCGGATCTGGGTGCTCCAGTTCGGCCCGTGTTGGTGTCACGGCGCACCCCGGGACGATGCGTCTTTCGACTTCGTGCGACTTCGCAAGTCCGAGGTCTCCCATCTCGACTCAGACGTCGTCGTGGTGTCCAGGAGGATCGTCATCGGTTCCGAAGGTCTCGTCCGACAGATCCACGATCGCCTGACTCCTCGGCGTCTCGTAATCACGACGGCGCACTGCCCACCGACAGCCGAATTCTGGGACCACCTTCCCGGAGGCTGGATCGAGGCGGATGAGTTGATCCCAGTCGATGTCCGGGTGGACCAGTGCTT
>DATGPZ010000202.1:0-62500 GCA_035304485.1 Acidimicrobiia bacterium
TCGGTGTGCGCTGCGGCGGAGATGTCGAAGGGATTCGACCCGCCGCCGATGCAGCGGCTGTTGGACCGGTCGATTCGACCGGGTCTCGGAGTCGACACCGAGCGACTGGCCCCGGGTGACATCTTCGCTCCGATGCGAGCCGCGATCTCGCTCCAGCATGCCCGCTACTTCGACCTCAAGCTGGCGGGCAAGGGCGGATTACCGAACCTCCTCAACACCCGGGAGGTGATTCGCTATGCGACCACAGACGGTGCGCGGGCCGTCGGACTGGCGGAGGTGACGGGAACGCTCACGCCAGGCAAGACCGCCGACGTGATCGTGCTTCGCGCCGACCGCCCCAACATCGCACCGGTCAACGACCCGATCGGGGCGGTGGTATGGGGGATGGACACCTCCAACATCGACTGGGTCTTCGTCGCCGGCGTGCCCCGTCTCCGATCGGGCCACCTGGACGCCGACATCGATCGTGTACGTCGACTCGCCACCGAGGCGAGTAGTCGCGTGGCTACTTCGGCGGGATTCGGTTCCGGAGTGCGGGCATGACCGCCACAGTTCGCAGAGCCTCTCGATTCGTCACCTCGCTGGTGGTGGGCTCCCGCTACATGCCCGTCTACCTGGCGCTCCTCGTGCTGGTGATCGTCGCCTGGATCTGGAGCCCGTCGACTCTGAGCAGTGTCTCGTTGCGAGCCATCGCCCCCTATGGGGCCCTTCTCGGCATAACCGCCCTGGGGCAGATGCTGGTCGTGATGACCGGTGGAATCGACCTGAGCACACCGGGCACGGTCACCTTGGCTGCGGCGATCATGGTGGGCGTTGGCCAGCAATCCGACGAGCGCATCGGAGTCGCCATCCTGACCGCCGTCGGTGTGGCAGCCCTGATCGGACTCGTCAACGGGATCCTCATCGGCGGTCTCCAGCTCAACGCCCTGATCGTGACTCTCGCCATGGGCCAGGTCGTGATCGGCATCGTCAACCGGTATGGCCGCAGCTTTCCCGTCCAGAGCCCGGTGCCCCCGGCCTGGTCCGACTGGACGTTCACCCGCATCCTCGGCATCAGCCCCGTCTTCTGGATCGGAGCCTTGCTGACTCTGGGGCTCATGCTGGCGTTCCGCTACACAGCCGTCGGGCGACGTTTCCAGGTCGTGGGGGCCAACCCCGTCGCCTCCCATGTGGTCGGTATCCGCGTGAACCTCAACCGCATCCTCGTCTACGTGGCGGCCGCGGTTCTGTACGCGGCGGCGGGGGTGGCCTACGCGGGGCTCCTTCGGACTCCGGGGGTGGCCGCCGCCAATCAGTATCTTCTCGGTCCGATCGCGGCGGTGGTCATCGGAGGAGCGTCGCTGACCGGTGGGCTCGCCAGCTCTCTGTCCACCTTCGTCGCCGCGATCTTTCTCACCGGCCTCAATCAGATGCTGCTGACTCTCGGTATGCCGAAGGATCTCCAATTCGTGGTGTTCGGCCTCGTGATCGTCGGGGGAATGCTGGTTTCGGGGGACCGGATCATCAAGGCGGTGGAGCGTGTGCTCCGTTTCCGACGAAGACCGAGTCGACCGAAAGAGCAAGCGACCTGACATTCCCTGACCGGTCGGAAAGGAGATCGAAGCAGAGTGGCGGAACTCGAATGAACAACGAACCCATGGCAGAGATGCCGGTATGGAGGAGGACATGAAATCACTGAAACTGATCTGCGTGCTGGCGGTGCTCGCCCTGGTGGCGGCGGCGTGTGGCACTGCAGAGGACACGACGACCACGTCGGAGGAGGCCCCGGCAACGACGGCCGCGGCAGCTCCGACGACTGAGGCTCCGGCGACCACAGCTGCGGGTGGGGGTGAGACGACGACGACCGCGGCGGAAAGCGGAGGAGGGGACAATCCGCTGGCGGAGTACGGCGAGGATCCTTCGGCGGCGGACATGGCGTTGGTCGACAAGGCCCTGGGGCCGGTGGACCCGTCGGACGAGGAATCCTGGAACATCATCCTGGCCTCGGTGGCACGAGCCCATCAGGATCTGGACCAGGCGACCATCGACAAGGCTCTCGAATGCTGGCGCGAGCAGCGCTGCGAGACGGGAAGCGGCGGCGAGCTCGTCATGGGTTATGCCGACGGTGGCGGTAACGACGTCAACGTCTGGCGCTCCGTCAGCCACATGGAGGCGGTCCTGCAGGCACTGACGTATCCCGAGATCGGCACGATCATCTCGACGGCCGCCAACTTCAACGAAGACCCGGCCGTCCACGAGAACGACATCCGGTTCCTGATCCAGAGCGGGGTCGACTTCATCGTCGGTTACCCGGACATGGGGGCGCTACTGGCCCCCGTCGTTCAGGAAGCCGAGGCCGCCGGCATCCCCTACATCGCCTTCTCGGCCGGCTACGTCGGACTGCCCGGCCAGGAAGGTGCGCTCACCCCCGGTGAGGACTACACGTCGGTGGTGGGCGAGGACCTCTGTGCATTGGGGCAGAGCTTCGCCGACACACTCAACACCGGTGTGGGCGAGGGCCAGGTGGCTCTCCTCGGTGGTACGCCTGGCAACGCCCTCTCCCTCGGATGGCAGCGCTGCACGATCGACGCCTTGGGCGAGAGCCTGGAGTTGGTCAACCCACCAGCGGACGAGAACAGCACGACGGGCGACACCAACTGGTTCAACCCGATCATCCCGGACATCTTCCGTGGCTTGCTGACGGCCAATCCCGACATCCGGGGCTACGCCTACGAGTATGCCGACGGTGTCCTCTCCGGCTTGCAGGCCTACGACGAGTTGGGGATCCCGGTCGAGAACCTCACCTTGGCCCTACGCACCGATGAGCAGAGCCTCTTCTGCGACTGGGTCGAGCGTGACGAGCCGACGTACGAGATCTACTACTCGGCAGGCGGCAACTTCCAGTCGCGAGTTGGTGTCACGGCGGCGATGCTGACAGTGGCCGGATACGAGGTTCCGGGTGAGATCACCGTGCCTCACGTGATGCGCGAGGTGACGGCAGACGACTGCGATCCCGACCGTCCGAACCCGGTGGTGTCGGGCACGTCGCTCGTCCCGGGTGACATCCTGGCCATGATGTTCAGCGGCGGATGACCCGACGCGGTCCTGTGGGAGAGTCGACGACCACCGCACCGGTTCTCGAACTGACGGGCGTGTCCCGTCAGTTCGGGGCGGTGCGGGCGTTGACCGATGTCAGCTTCGAATGCCGCGCCGGCGAGATCCATGCCCTCGTCGGCGAGAACGGATCGGGGAAGTCGACTCTCCTCGGGATCGCCTCCGGTTTCGTGGAACCGGACCGAGGCACCATCCACATCGGAGGACAGCGCCTGCGGACGGACTCGCCCGCACTGGCCCGCAAGCTCGGGCTGGCGATGGCCTACCAGGACGGTTCCTCGGTCGGGATGGAACCGGTCAAGAACAACTTCTATATGGCGGCGCCTCCTGGAAAACGCCCTCCGTACTGGCAGAGGAAGAAGTGGGCCCGGCGTCTATTGGCGGAGTTCGATCTCGACGTCGAGTTGTTCCCCGACGTGCCGGCAGGAATGCTCACGATGGCCGAGCGGCAGCTGTTCGAGGTGGCCAAGGCCCTCGTGACCGAACCGAAGGTGCTGCTCTTGGACGAGCCGACGACGGCCCTCGGTCCCGACGAGGTGGAAGCCCTTCATCGCACCATCTTGGCCTGCAAGGCCAAGGGCGTGGGCGTGGTCTATGTCAGCCATCGGCTCCCCGAGGTCCTCGAGGTGGCCGATCGGGTCACGGTGCTGCGGGACGGGCAGAACCAGGGAACGTTCGACGCCCGCACCACCACCGAGGCCGAGTTGGTGGAGCACATCGTGGGCCGGCCCTTCGAGGCCGCCTTCCCTCCCGCCCGGCCTTCGTTCGGCGAGCCGGAAGTGGTCCTGACGGTAGAAGGGCTCCAAGGCCAGTCATTCGGGCCGGTTTCCTTCGAGCTCCAGCGAGGTGAGATCGTCGGTGTGGCCGGGGCGGAAGGCAACGGCCAGCCGCAGTTGTTCGACTGCCTCGCCGGCCGGACGCCTCCGCGAGCCGGCCGGGTGGTCTGTGCCGGACGCGAACTGACCCTGGTGTCGACCCACGAACCGGTGGCGGCGGGGATGATGCTGCTGCCGGGAGACCGAAAACGTGAGGCACTGATGGGCGTGCTGGGCGTGCGGGTGAACGCCACCGTGCAGTCCCTGCGAAAGTTCACCTGGCTGGTTTTCCTGCGCCGTCGGACCGAGCGCCGCGCGGTGGACGACCTCGTCGAACGCCTGAAGATCCGCACACCGTCCCTCGAACAACCCGTCGAGTTCCTCTCCGGCGGAAACCAGCAGAAGGTGTCGGTGGCGAGGTCCTTCTTGAAGGAGCCCGCCGTCATACTCGCCTACGAGCCGACCCAGGGCGTCGACGTCGGGTCGCGGTTCGACATCTACGAGGCTCTCCGTGATCGCAGCGACGCCGGGGCCGCCATCCTCGTCAAGTCGAGCGATCCCATCGAGCTGTCCGGCCTGTGTGATCGGGTGCTGGTCATGTCGCGGGGAACGATCGTGGAAGAGATCCCCCGTGACGAACTCGACGAGGTCCGGATCGTCGAAGCGATCGTTCGCGGCCCGGGCATGTCCAAAGCCGCCCGATCCCCGCTCGGTGCCGCGATGCCGAAGGCGCCGTCGGCATCCAATGGCGACGCCGCGGTGCCACCGCGGGAAGGGAGCCATTCGACGTGATCGAGCAGATCACCACCACCCGCGTCGACCGGGTTCGCCAGCTCGTGCGGAAGGTGGCGCGGAACGCGCGTGACAAGGAGAAGTGGCGCAAGGTCGTCCGGTTCCGCCTCTGGATGCCCGTGGCGCTCCAGATTCTCCTGATCGTGTTGCTCCTCGCCTATACGGGGTCACGTTTCCCCGGTTTCATCAACCAGGTCAACGTCTACAACATCCTGCTCCTGGCCATGCCACTGGCGGTGGCCGCCATCGCCCAGACGCACGCCATCCTGGTCGGCTACCTCGACCTGTCGGTCGGGGCGATGATCAGCTTCGGCGTCGTCGTCGCCTCCTTCCTCATCGGGTCGGAAGCCGGTGTCGGGCAGATCCTCCTGGGCATCGGCGCCATCCTCGGATGCGGCGCGATCCTCGGCCTGGTGAATGCCGGGCTGATTCGCGGAGTCAAGATCCCCTCGATCGTCGCCACCCTGGCCACTCTCTCGATCCTCGACGGCATCTCCCTCAGTCTCCGTCCCACCGCCCAGGGTGCCATCAGCTCCGATCTCGTCTCCGTTCTCACTGCGACGGTGGGGCCCGTGCCGATCGCCTTCGTCGTCATCGTGATCGGAGCCGGGGTGCTCGACCTGTGGTTGCACGCCTCCGGATCGGGGTTGGCGGTGCGGGCTGTGGGCTTCGACGAGCGCTCCGCCAAGCGAGGAGGAATTCGCACCAACTGGGTCCGGGTTCGGGCCCTGCTCATCGCATCGGTGCTCGCCGCGGTCGCCGCCTTCTTCGTCATGGCGAGATCCCCGATCGGCAACGCCCAGATCGGCGCTCCCTTCGCCCTCAACAGCATCACGGCCGCAGTCCTCGGCGGGGCCTCCCTGGCCGGCGGCCGGGCGACCTTCGTCGGCAGCACGGTCGCCTCGGTGCTCCTCGCACTGATAATCACGGTGCTTCCCTTCCTGGGACTCACCCCGACCGACGGATCCATGATCATCGGTGTCTTGGTCCTGTTGGGGATCGTCCTCTTCCAGGCGGGGGATTTGAAGGAGCTGGTCAAGCGCAACTTCCGCCGCGCCCGCCGCCTGGTCCTGGGAAGCCGCATCGGAGAGCAAGCCCAGCTCCCCGCGTTCTACCCGGAAGGCACCGACTTCAACGTCGTGCCCACCAGCCGTCTGCTGATCCGAGGTGGCACGGTCCTCACGCTCGACGGCGAGCTCGGGGACATGCCGGGCGCCGACCTCTTGATCGAAGGGGACCGTATCGCAGCCATCCGACCCGGGATCGAGGCTGACGACGCGGAGGTGATCGACGCCACGGGAATGATCGTGATGCCCGGTTTCGTCGACACCCACCGCCATATCTGGGAGGGAGTCCTGCGCAACATAGGCACCGACGTGCCGCTGGAAGGGCGGACCAGCTACATCACCTTCGTCCTCCACAAGCTGGCTCCGGCCTTCCGGCCCGAAGACGCCTACCTCGGCAATCTCGTGTCGGCATTGGGAGCAATCGACGCCGGTATCACCACTCTCCTCGACTGGTCCCACATCCAGGGCTCGCCCGCCCATACCGACGCCGTGGTCCAGGCCCTGAACGACTCGGGCATTCGGGCCGTGTTCGCCTACGGGTTCCCGTGGTGGGGCAAATGGGAGGAGCGTCAGCCGAGCTGGTTCGTACGCTGTGCCACCGAGCACTTCTCGAGCAAAGACCAGCGCCTCACCTTGGCCCTGGCGGCTCCCGGTCCCGAGTTCACCGACTTCGAGGTGGCCCGTGACCACTGGAAGCTGGCCCGGGAGGCCGGTGCCCGCATAACGACCCACGTCGGCGTCGGCAGCTACGGGCAGGACGGCAAGGTCCAGGAGATGGGGGAGGCAGGGCTGCTCGGCCCGGACACGACCTACATCCACTGCACCACGCTCAACGACACCGAGATCCAGATGATCGTCGACAGCGGTGGGACGGTATCGATCGCCACTCCCGTGGAGATGATGATGGGACATGGGATGCCCCCGGTCCAGAAGTTCCTCGACCGAGGCCTCAAACCGAGTCTCAGCGTCGACGTCGAGACCAATGTGCCCTCCGACATGTTCAACCAGATGCGTTCCGTCCTCGGGTTGCAACGTTCGCTGGCTCGCTCGGCCGGCAAGGATCCGGTCGGGATGCGGGAGGTGCTCGAGTGGGCCACGGTCGAGGGAGCCCGGGCCAACGGCCTGCTCGACCGCACCGGCACCCTGACGCCAGGAAAGCAAGCCGACGTGATCCTGTTGCGCACCGATCGGATGAACGTGACGCCGTTGCATGATCCCGTGGGAGCCGTGGTCACCAGCATGGACACCGGAAACGTGGACACGGTGATCGTGGCCGGTCACGTCCTGAAACGGCACGGGAAGCTGTTGCACGTCGACTGGTCGACGGTGAGGCGGATGTCGGAGGAGTCACGGGACCATGTCCTGGACAAGTCCGGGTTCAAACCACCTCGGATCTGATCGACTACGGTGGGGGAGAAGGGACGTTGGGTTTCGAGCAGCCCGGAACGGGTAGCCGAACATCGGGAGTGATGACGTCATGGAGCAGGCTGTTCTGACGCTGGGAATGTGGGTGCACGTGGTGCTCAACGCATTGGTGAGCTACCGCCACACACCGAATCCGATCTGGGGCGAACTGCGGGTCGCCGGGGTGGTACTCGTCACCGCCGCCGTCTGGGTGATCCTTTCGATGGTGGTGAACTAGGCGAGCCGGCCGTGGATGCGGCCGTAGACTCTCCCGCATGGGCTGCAGGCCGGTTGCGGCGCTCTGAAATGCAGGTGCCGCCCGAAACGCGATACGTCAAATTGGACGCGGGATACGTCGGGTACCAGACGTTCGGCCATGGCCCACCCGCCTGTCTGTTCGTGACCAATTGGCTCCAGAACCTGGACGTCATGTGGGCGGAGCCGACCATCGCTCGCTACTTCCGGCGTCTTTCCTCGTTCAGTCAGGTTGTCTGCTTCGACAAGCGAGGTTCGGGGATATCGGACCCCGTTCCCCTCGACTCCATACCCTCTCTCGAGACGTGGATGGACGACGCCGTCCGGGCGCTGGACGCCTCCGGGGTCGGAAGGGCAGCGGTGATCGGCGACACCGAAGGTGGTCCCATGGCGATGATGCTCGCCGCCACCTTCCCGGAGAGGGTGACGCACCTGGTCCTGGTGAACACCTTCGCCCGCTGGCGCCGGGCCGACGACTACCCGATCGGGATGCCGGACGGGACCTGGCACAAGCTGGTGGACCGATACGAGCAGCACTGGGGTCAGACCTCTGAGATCCTCTCCCTGACCGCCCCTTCGATGAGCAACGACGGACGGTTTCGCGATTGGTTTCTCCGATACCAACGTCTGTCGATGCCGCCGGCTGCGGCCACCGCCATGTACCGGTGGGTCACGACCCTGGATGTGAGGCCGCTCCTGCCCCTGATCCGTGTCCCCACGTTGGTGATCCACCGAAAGACATCGCCCCACTACCGGCTCCCCTTCGGCCAGTATCTCGCCGATCACATCCCGGGGGCGACGCTGGTGGAGATCCCGGGAGGTGACGGGTTCCCGTTCAACGCCGGAGACGTCACTCCGATCCTCGACGAGATCGAGCGCTTCCTGACCGGGAGCCGCAGCGAACCGGTCCTCGACCGGATGCTGGCCACGATCCTCTTCACCGACATCGTCGACTCGACCCGGATCGCAGCCGACAGGGGAGACGCAGCATGGCTCGAGTTGCTCCGCCGGCACGACGAGATCGTGAGCGAGCACCTCGACCGCTATCGGGGACGGCAAGTGAACTACACGGGCGATGGGGTCGTCGCCGTGTTCGACGGTCCGGCCCGGGCCGTGGTCTGCGCGGCGCGCCTCCGAGAAGCGCTCGCCCAGATCGGGATCACGGTGCGCATCGGCCTCCATACGGGAGAATTCGAGCTGAAAGACGACCAGATCGCCGGCCTCGCCGTCCATCTGGCGGCCCGAATCATGGCGGCCGCCGGACCGGGCAGGATCTTCACATCCGGGACGGTTCGGGATCTGGTGCTCGGCTCGGGGATCGAGTTCGGGGCCGCCGGCGAGCACGAACTCAAAGGCGTTCCGGGCCGCTGGCCCCTGTTCGAGCTGTTGTCGATCCCGTAGATGACGAGGAGAGACCGGTCTCGACCGTCGTGCAGGTAGCCTTCGCAGGTGGCTAGACCCTGGTCTCCCGCGACGAAACGACTGGCGGTGGTCGGTGTCGTGCTGGCGGCCCTCTTCGTCGTCTATCTCGGTCGCAGTCTCTTCACACCGCTCGTCCTGGCGCTGCTGCTGGCCCTGGCCCTCAGTCCCGTCGTCGACTTCTTCCGCAACCGGCTGAAGCTGCGTCACGGGCTGGCGGTGGCCCTGGCTTATCTCCTGTTCATCGTGGTGGTGGTCGTGGTGCCGCTCCTGTTCGTGCCTGCTCTGGTGCGATCAGCCGCCGACCTGGACCTCGCCGCCATCGTCACAGGGATCACCGACTGGGCCATCGAGACCCTCGAGTCGTTCCGCACGATCGAGATCTTCGGCAACGAGATGGATCTGAGCTCTTCGATCGATCCGCTGCTCGAGAACCTGCAGCGCAGCGGTCGAGGCTTCGATTTCGATCTCGCCACCGTCTTCGATGAGGCGTGGTCGATCACCTCGGCGGTCTTCACCAGCGTGGTGGGCCTGTTCACGACCGGCCTCCTCGCCCTGGTCATGTCGGTGTATCTGTCCGGGTCGTTCGACCGTGGTGCCCGTGACTTCATGTACTCGCTGGTGCCCGACGGTTACACCGAAGAGGTACGGGTGCTCGGGGCCCGAATCGCCCGAGTGTGGACGGGTTACCTGACCGGTCAGTTGACGGTCGCCGTCGTGGTGGGGATCTTCACGGGTCTGGTCATGTTCGCGGTCGGCCTGCCCGGTGCTCTCGTGATCGGGGTGGTGGGCGGTCTCCTCAACATCATCCCCACCTTCGGGCCCATCTTCGCCTCGGTGGTGGCGGCCATCGTTGCCCTCGTCCAGGGCTCGGATCGCTTCGATGTCAGCAACTTCGTCTTCGCCCTCATCGTGGTCGGCGCTTACGCCATCATCCAGCAGCTCGAGAGCAACCTCATCACGCCCCGGATACTGGGAGGTGCGGTTGCCGTGTCGCCCCTCGCGATCCTCATCGGGATCTTGATCGGCTTCAGCGCCGCGGGGGTGCTCGGTGCGATCGTCGCTGTTCCCGTCGTGGCCACAGGCCGCGAGCTCCTCCGCTATGTCATCGCCAAACTCAAAGACGAGGAGCCCTTTCCTGAAGGAGCGCCT
The DNA here is from genome assembly GCA_035304485.1 of Acidimicrobiia bacterium. Lineage (GTDB taxonomy): Bacteria > Actinomycetota > Acidimicrobiia > Spongiisociales > ZC4RG35 > ZC4RG17. Next base: position 9,998 of record DATGPZ010000202.1, read on the forward strand.
CCGCCGCGGCGGACCTGGCGAAACAGGATCGATTCATGGCGGGAAAGGATGGCGGGCGCCTCGGCTGGAGATGCGGCGTCCGGGGAACTCGCCGAGTCACCGGACGGGCCTGCGCACGAAGAGGACCGCCGAGGCAGCGGCGATGGCACCCGCGTGCCCGAATAGAGCGAGCCAGATCTCGGTGCCGGCGGCCGTGTCGACCACGAGGCCGACCAGGGCACCCGCGAAGAAACCGATCCAGGATGTGACCACCCCCCGAATCAAGCTCTGGTTTCGTTCACCGGTCACGGTGGCGCCGGCGAGTCCCGCCAGCAGCCCGACGACGGTCACGGACACGATTGGCATCAACATGTCTAGCTCCTCGATTCCATGGGTTTCATGTCTCCGAGTCGACCAGACCGGTGGTCGCCTGTGAATGGGGGACATCCCTCGGCTTGCCCGGGCCGCATCGCCGGGAGTGAGGGTCGGGTCGCGGCCGCTCCGTGTGTGGGAGAGTCGGGATGAGGGGGTGGGCGCGGCTTTTAGGACCGTGGTGGCGGTGGTCGATCTTCGCCGTGGTGGTGTTGCCCGTCACCCTGGTGGCGTTGCGGGACCCGGTTCCGGCACTCGAGGTGTCGATATCGGAGTGGTTCCGAGGGCTCTCGTCGCCGACCTTGGACCCGCTGATGATGATGGCCGACACCGTGGGAAGCGTTGGCGTCATCGGGGTCGGTGTGACCCTGGTAGTGGCTCTGCTCCTGCTCCGCGGCTCGTTGCGGGCGGCCCTGGCGCTGCTAGCCGCCGGGATCTCCGGCTATCTGGTGAACCTCGCCCTCAAATGGGCGATCGACCGGCCGCGTCCCAACGGACCCCAAGCCTGGGGCGGATATCCGAGCGGCCACATGCTGCTCACCACGGTCCTGGTCGTGTCGATGGTCCTCTTGATGCGTGCCTCCCGGTGGAGGAGGCTGGCAGGTGGGGCTGCTGCCGTCGTGCTCGCCGTGATGGGCTTCAGTCGCCTCTACCTGGGAGAGCACTATCCGATCGACGTGGTAGGAGGGTTGGGGATCGGGCTCTCGATCGTCTGGGCCGCGGACCTGGCCATCGGATTCGACCGAGCATCCGCCACCGACGCCGTCAGCCCTCGTCCCGAAGACGCCAGATCTCCTCGGCGCGTTGGAACTCCGTGAGGGCACGAGGCCCGTTGCGGAGGAGGAGTCGATAGAACGCCGGGCGGTCGATGTCGCGGTACTCGACCTGTTCAGTGACATAGGGGCCGACAGTCCCCGAGGTCGGCCGATGGCGCCGTCCTTTCTCGAAGCGATCCAGGAAGGCAGCGATGTTGCGGGCGCTGGTCCAATCCGATTTGTAGACGATCGTGCCACCCCGGGCGATCACCCAACTCATGTTCGGGAGCAGCCCATAGGCATGATGGGCCGTTCCGTCCAGGTCGTCGACCAGGATCGTGCGGCGGATCCCGACCTCGTCGCGGAGCCGCCGGGCGGCGGCGAGCTTGGAAGCGAAGTCAGTGTGAGGCCCGACGATCTCCCCGGGGTGCGCCTCTCGGGTGTAGATGAAGAACCAAGCCAGGTCTGACCGATCCTGAGCCAGATCACACAGCAGAGGACCCTCTGCCGAGCAATACGGTCAAGTGAACGAGCCGAATTCCAGGACCACCGTCCGTTCAGCCCAGACCTCGGAGAGGTCCACCTGCGCCTCGTCGGCGAGGCGAACCGCGGTGAACGCAGGAGCGGGTTGGCCGGCGTGGAGGTGGTTCGGAAAAGCGGAGAACTCCTCCAATTCCCTGCCCGACTCTACGTATTCGTCGAACCGCTCGTAGTTGTAGGAGTCGACCTGCATGGCGGTCGACTATACGACGGCATCCGTCAGGCGGGCGGTGCTTCCGGGTTCTGTGGGAGGAACACGAACGAGAGACCCTGATCCCCGCTCTGGACGTCCATGATCGAATCGGACAGTGGCTCTGCCAGTATCGGGTCGAGATAGATCTCGGTGCCGGCGTGCTCGGCGCGGTGATCTGACGCATCGGCCGACTCCACGAACTCCAGCCGCAGGGCCAGATCTCCACTGGGCTGACGTTCCGCACTGATCCGTGTGTCGTGCCCTTCCGGGATTCCCTCGGCCTCACGGATCGACGCGAGAGCGGCGGCGGCGTTGTCTGACAATTTGAGCAATGCAGTTCCTTTCGCTGCTCCCTTCCAGCCTAGGCAGCGCTCAGGACTGTGCCACGGGACCGGTCTCGGCCAGATTCCAGTTGAACACCACGAACGGCTCCGGGTCTGCGGCTCCCGCCGCCCGGTAGGTGGCCGAGGCGGCGGCGTTGTCCGGGTCGACGCCTACCCACATCCCGTAGCAACCGCCTGCTCGGGCCACTTCTGCCAGGGCTCGCACCAGGGCAGTGCCGATCCCCTGCCGACGATGGGCGGAGTCGACGCCCAGTTCGTAGAGGAACATCTCGGTCCCCTTGTCTGGATGGGTCGTTTCGACTCCCGACACGAAACCGACCGGACGATCGTCGTCCACCGCCAACAGGAGGTGATGCCCGGCAGCGTTCAGGAACCGTGAGGCCCATTCCGGGGTGGGAGGGTCGTCGAACAAGTGGGCGGCGTCGAGGATGCGTTGGTCGTCGCCGGATGAGAGCTTTTCGATTCGCATCGGGAGATGATGCTCTACCCGACGCCGATGCGCGGCCGATTGCGGCATCCCTCAGTGACACTCGCCCTCATCCAACCCCCGCCCAGTGGATTCCCGGGGCCCCGTTAGGATCGGTGCCCGTGACCGACCTCGCCGATCGACATGCCGACACCGACCTGGAGTTCGACGCATACCGAGCCGAGCTGACCGGCTATTGCTATCGAATGCTGGGTTCCCCCTTCGAGGCCGAGGACGCTGTGCAGGAGACGCACCTGCGGGCATGGCGCAACCGGCACCGTTTCGACCCGGACCGTGGTGCCTGGAAGACGTGGCTGTACGCGATCGCCACCAACGTCTGCCTCGACATGCTGCGCGGCGCCAAGCGTCGAGCACGGGCGATGGACATGGGTCCGGCCTCGGAGGGCGGAGGACCGGACTTCGGTCGTCCGTTGTCTGAGGATCACTGGGTCCTGCCGGTGGCGGACCAGCAGGTGCTTTCCGGCGGGGAAGACCCGGCTGCGGTCGTCGAGGTGCGCGAGTCGGTTCGCCTGGCATTCATCGCTGCCCTCCAATGGCTCCCGCCCCGGCAGCGCTCGATTCTCGTTCTCCGTGACGTGCTCAATTGGAGCGCTCAGGAGGTCGCGCAGCTCCTGGACACGAGTCCGACGGCGGTCAACAGTGCTCTCCAGCGTGCCCGCATGACCATCGACGACCGTCTCCCGGAACCCTCGACCGAGGCATTCGATCCATCGGACGACCGGCAGCGCGAGTTGTTGGAAGAGTACGTGTCCGCCTTCGAGAGTCACGACATACCCCGCTTGGTCTCGCTGCTGCGAGAGGACGCCATCAACTCGATGCCTCCGTTCCCGTGGTGGGTGCGGGGCCGGGATGTCATCGGCCGGCTCTTCGATACTGGAGACGGGTGCCGGGGGGACCGTCTCGTCCCCACGATCGCAAACGGTGCGCCGGCGTTCGGTCAATACAAGCAAGTCGACGGGCGTCACCGGCCGTTCGGACTCGTCGTGCTCGGGGTCGTGGACGGCCAGATCGTCGAGAGCACGACGTTCCTCGGTGTCGAGCGCCTCTTCCCCTGCTTCGGGTTGCCGTCGGCCCTCGGCGAGTCCGAGCGGACCTGACGGCTCATCCCCGGGCGGAGCAGGCCCGGACCTCGGAGCGTCGTGCGACGGGAAATTGGTTTGGTCCCTGATAGATAGGTACCTAACCTTTCGGCGTGAAGCAATCTCTCGACAACGCCCCGTTGGGTCGGTTGGTGGCGATGGCAGGCCATCTGGCCACACGCCGCTGGGGTGAATACCTGGCCGAGACCTACGGGATCACGGCCGGGGGAGCGGCGGTTCTGATGGTCCTATGGGCCGATGGCGAGTCGAAGCACTCGCACCTGGCAGCCCGTTGCGCCATTCGGCCCGCCACGCTCACCGGAGTGGTCGACACGTTGGAGAGAGCGGGATTGGTGGAACGGGTCCCCGCTCCCGAGGATCGACGCGTGACCCTGGTCGCTCTGACCGAATCCGGAGCCGCGATCGCCGAGGAGCTCCATGTGAGGGCTCACTCGCGCCAAGGACTCAGACCCATCACCAGTATCGACGCCGACCCAGCCAAGGAGCAGGTGATCAGGGACTTTCTGGTCGAAATGATCACCCGCCTGTCCGATCCGAAGGAGACGAATGGAATCTGAAGTCTTGGTGAGCGACCTGGTCAAGCGCTACCCCAAGTCCGAGACCAATGCCGTCGACGGGCTGGGTTTCGAGGTGTTGTTTGGCGAGATCTTCGGCCTTCTCGGGCCGAACGGCGCCGGCAAATCGACCACCATCGGAGTCCTGACCACGCGTGTAAAGCCGACGAGCGGGCGAGCCGAGATCGCGGGCGTCGACGTCACCGAGGATCCCGTCAGGGTCAAACGTCTTCTGGCGGTGGTTCCGCAGCAAGTCAACCTCGATCGCTCGCTCACGCCTCGCCAGAACCTGGTGTTCCACGCCACCTACCACGGTTACTCGGGTCAAGATGCCAAGCGTCGGGCAGCGGAGCTGCTGGCGGAGTTCGGGCTCGAGGAGCAAGCCGACACCAAAGTCGACTGGTATTCGGGTGGAATGGCCCAACGCCTGATGGTGGCGCGATCCATGATGCACGAACCACGGGTTCTGTTCCTCGACGAGCCGACGACGGGCCTCGATCCTCAGTCGCGTCTCTTCCTCTGGGAACGGGTGCGGGCGTTGCGCGAACGGGGAACGACGGTCGTCCTGACCACTCACGACATGGATGAGGCGGCCGAGATGTCGGATCGGGTGGGCATCGTCGACCACGGCAAGTTGCTGGCGCTCGATACGCCAGCGGCACTCACCAAGGGCTTGTCGGGGAAGGCAGTGCTCGAACTGGAAGTGGAACTCGCCGAATCGGACACGAGCGAAGGTTTGTTGGCCGCCCTGGGTGAGATTCCCGGTGTCGAGAACGTCGAGGAGGTTGCCGCCGGACCGATCCTGCCTCCTGGAATGCCCTCAGGAATCCCGCCCGGGCAATTTCCACAGCCTCCAGCCGGTGGCGGCTCCGGACCGGTGACACTCCGGCTGTACGTGGAACGTGCGCCAGCCTCTCTCCTCGGTGCGGTTGCTTCCGTGTTGACGACCCGTTCCGCCCAGATGCACGGTGTCCAGGTGAGCGAGCCGAGCCTCGAAGACGTGTTCATCGAGCTCACGGGAAGGAGCCTTCGATGACGACCGAAACCCGTTCGACGGCCTGGCAAGCCTTCCGGGCGATCTTGTGGCGGGACATCTTCGTGACCGGCAAGGAGGTCGGGGTGTTCGTGGCCCAGGTCGCCCTCCAGCCGTTCTTCATGCTGTTCATCTTCGCCAAGGTGTTGGGCGCCGGTGGCTATGTGGCCGCCGACTACGGCCAGTTGCTACTTCCGGGGATCGTTGGCCTGACGGCCTTCTTGACCGCTCTCCAGACCGTCTCGTTCCCGTTGATCATGGAATTCAGCTTCACGAAGGAGATAGAGGACCGTCTGCTGGCGCCGCTACCGGTCGGCATGGTGGCTATCGAGAAGATGGTGGTGGCGGTCCTGCGAGGCCTGGTTGCGGCCGCGATCATGTTCCCGGTCGGCGCCTGGGTCCTGGGAGACGCTCCTTGGAATCCGGCCGGCTTGGGGCTGCTGGTGGTAGCCGTGCTGCTCGGATGCTGGCTGGGAGCGGCGATGGGCCTCTCGATGGGCACCCTGGTCCCACCCAACCGCATCAGTGTGATGTTCGCGGTGATCCTGACCCCGCTCATGTTCACCGGCGCCGTCCAGTACCCATGGAGTTCCCTGGAGTCCTTGCCCTGGTTCCAGATAGTGACCTTGTTCAATCCGCTCACCTATCTGGCGGAGGCGGTGAGGGGAGCGGTGGTTCCCGAGGTTCCCCACATCGACCCGTTGATCTCGGTAGCGGCGATGATGTTGACGGCGCTCGTCTTCAGCTGGATCGGTATCCGAGGATTCCTGCGTAGGGCCGTCGGCTAGTCCTCCAGGCGCATCGACCGCCTCCACCATCGGAGGGTGGCCGGGGCGTCCTCCACTTCGTCGCGAAACGGCAACTCGCCGCGCTGTCGTGCCGCCAGCACGCATTCGGTGTGAGCGTGACGACGCCGGGCGGTATCGCCTTCGGGTGCGATCAGCATGTGCTCCGAAAGCGCAGTTAGGCGACCGTCACAGAAGGGGCATCGATAGACCGAGGCCGAGAGGTTCCGTGCCGGACGGACAGTCCACCAGCGTGGCTCGCTCAAGACCATCAAGAGTAGATGGCACGCCATGCGATTACTTCCGCCCACGCTTCCCGGAGGATCGACTCGTCGCCTCCGCGATGAGTGACCGGCGACTCGGTCGTTGTACCTTCTGTATCCGTTCGCCTCGACGTGACAAGATCGACGCGAGCAACCGAGCCGACAGGAGGTCGCCATGGATTATCAACTTCAACTCGTCCTGATTCCAGTCTCCGACGTGGATCGGGCCAAGGAGTTCTACACCGAGCGGGCAGGATTCGACCTGGACGTGGATCACCAGGCGGGTGATGAGTTCCGGGTGGTGCAATGCACCCCACCCGGCTCTGCCTGCTCGGTCGCCTTCGGGATCGGCATCAACGACTCCGAACCGGGATCCACCCAGGGTCTGCATCTCGTGGTCGAGGACATCGAGGTGGCGCACGAGGAACTCATCCGCCGCGGCGTGGAAGTGAGCGATGTCCGGCACATGGGTGCCGGCGGCTGGGAGGCCGGGGTCCATCCTGACCGCGACGACTACGCCAGCTTCGCGGACTTCGCCGACCCCGACGGCAACACCTGGGTGCTCCAGGAGGTGGGACACAACCGATGACCGAGGCCGCTCCGGTCGACCTGGAGGCGGCCTTCCATCGGTATCGGAGGCGACTCCACGTCCACTGCTATCGAATGCTGGGGTCTTTCCATGAAGCGGACGATGCGGTACAGGAGACGTGGCTGCGGGCGTGGCGGGGCCGTGGGCGCTTCGACGGGAGGAACCTATCGGCCTGGTTGTACCGAATCGCCACCAACGTCTGCCTCGATCAGATCCGAGCCCACAGGAGACGGTCGCCAGCCCTCGGCGGAATGGACGAGGTGCCTTGGTTGCAGCCTTACCCGGATCACCTGCTGGACGAGGTGGCGGCGGACCCGGAGGGGGAAGTGGTGGAACGAGAGACGATCGAACTCCTCTTCGTCGCCGCCCTTCAAGCACTTCCGGCCCGTCAGCGGGCGGTCCTCATCGCCCGTGACGTTCTGGACTGGTCGGCGGCCGAGACCGCAGGGCTCCTCGGCACGACCGTCACCGCAATCAACAGTGCGCTCCAGAGGGCCCGCGCCGGTATTCGGGAGATCCTGCCCGGGCGTCGCTCCGAGTGGGCGAGGGAGGCCTCCCCTGAGGAGGAGGAGTTGCTGGAACGGTTCATACGGGCTCACGAGGAACTCGATCACGTCGCCGCTTTGGCGATCGCCTCCGAAGACATTCGGGTGACCATGCCGCCCGACTTGGCGCGGTTCGACGGGATCCAGAGGCTGCGTCCTTTGCTCGACCGTGCCTTCGGCGAGGGTCGGGACGGAGATTGGCGGTTGGTCGCCACACGGGCCAACCGGATGCCCGCGGCCGCAAGCTATCTGCGTCGCCCTGGTGACACGCGGTTTCGGCCCTTCAAGCTCGACGTGCTCCGGGTCGATCAGGGGAAAGTGGTCGAGATCACGACCTTCGGAGCGGCGCTGTTCCCGATGTTCGGCCTGGAATCCCGACTCGGTTGAGCGAGGCGATGGCCCTCGCCAGGCTGGAGGGCCCTCCTAACATCCTCGCTGGGTCATGAACGACTTCTCTCCCGACGCCGGCCCGATCCGGTTCCCTGATCCCCGTCCCAACCCCCTGCGAATGGTCGTCGCCCGTCTGATCGGGGCGGTGCTGCTGGTGGTGGTGATCGCCGGAGTCGTGGTGATCGGCGAGGAGGGCTACCGCGATGTGGTCGACGGTGATGTCTCGGCCCTCGACGCCCTCTACTACGCCACGGTATCGGTCACGACCACCGGATACGGCGACATAGTCCCGGTCACCCCCGGAGCGAGGCTCGTGAACGTGGTGCTCATAACGCCGATGCGGGTGGCGTTTCTGATCCTGGTGGTGTCGACCACGGTGGAGGTCCTCGCCTCCAGTACCCGCTACCTGTTCCGAATACGACGATGGAGGCGCACTATGGAGGACCACTACGTCATCTGCGGATACGGGACGAAGGGCAGGAGCGCGGCCTCCACCCTCATCTCGCAAGGAACGCCGATCGATCGGATCGTGGTCGTGGAGGTCGACCCCCGAGCCGCCGACGAGGCAACGGCGGCGGGCCATGCTGTAGTGCTGGGCGACTGCACTCGCGAGGAAGTGCTGCGGCGGGCCCGGGTCGAGGAGGCGAATGGAGTGATCATCGCCGTTAGCCGGGACGACGCAGCCGTCCTCGCCACCCTCACGGTGAGGGTCCTCAATCAGCGTGTGCGGGTGGTGGCGTCCGTGCGGGAAGAGGAGAATCTGAAGCTCCTGCGCCGAAGCGGAGCATCTCTGGTGATCACTTCGGACGAGGCCACCGGGCGCCTGCTCGGGATGGCGATCGAAAGGCCCCACCATGCCGCCTTGATCGAAGATCTCCTCCTGATCGGCGAAGGTGTCGACCTGGGGGAGCGACCTGTGGACGAAGATCTCGTGGGCAAGCAGGCACCCGACGGAACCATCGGTGTGATCCGGGGCGGACGGATTCTCGCTCCCGACGTGACGCTGCTGGGCAGCGATCGCCTCTTGTACCTGGAGAGGGACGCGACGGCACCCGAGAGCTGAAGTCGGCGACGCGCGGGCGGGCGCGCGTTCTATCTTTGGAGAAGGATGCGGGTCCTTCTCACGGGAGCCTCCGGGTTCGTGGGAGCCCACACGGCCGCCGCCCTCATTGGCGCCGGCCACGCAGTGCGGGCCTTCGTGCGGTCCCGGGAGCGTTTGAGCCGAGCCCTGGAACCGCTCGGTGCGGAGATCGCCGAGACGGTAGAAGGGGATGTCACTGATGCTGCGCGGGTTCGTGGCGCCATGGACGGTTGTGATGCCGTCATCCACGCCGCCAACATCTTCACCTACTCGTCCAGGTTCCGAAGGGAGATGGACGCGGTCAACGTCGGTGGCACCGAACTGGTGCTGACGACGGCCGCTGAGATGGGCCTCGACCCGATCGTCTACGTCTCGAGCTACACGGTGCTGGTTGGAGGCGAAGGTCCGATTCCGGCCGACGCTCCGGTCCAGACCGAACGCAATCAGCCGTACATCGACTCGAAGCGCGGAGGGGAACGGATCGCCCGTCGCTTCCAAGGTCAGTCCGTCCCGGTGGTGACCACGTATCCGGGGTCGGTATGGGGTCCTCATGATCCCGGGGCAGGAGAGATGGTGAAGATCGCTCGATTGATGCTCGCCTCACCCTTCACCTTCGGCCTGGACGGCCACATAGGAATCGTCGATGTCTCCTGGCTGGCGCGTCTCCATGCGTCCCTGATCGAGCCGGGGCGCGGTGCTCGTCGCGTGCTCGCACCAGGCATCACCTTGAGCTGGCGCCAGTTGGCGCAGCGTCTGGCGGAGGCGACCGGTCGACGCCCGCCCCGGTTCCTGCCGACACCGCACCCGATTGCGGACCTGTTCGGCCGAGGGGCCCAGTTGGCTTCTCGCATCGTGGGTGTCGACATTCCCATTCATCAAGAAGGCCCATGGCTGGTTCGACACTGGCAGCCCGGCGACGACCGTTTGTCACGTGACCTCGCCGGCCCACTCCCACCGGTCGACGAGACGATCGTCCGGGCCGCCGAATGGATGCTCGAGGCAGGCCACATCCGGTCGAGAAAGGTCGTCGCCACCGCTTGACGCCGGCGCACCGACTCACGGACTGTGCCTAGCATTCGGCGATGCCGACAGACCGATCCGCCACGATCGACGACCTGCGACGCCGCTTCGCAGAACTCCATGAGAGCGGCCACTTCGTCATTCCCAATCCGTGGGATCTGGGATCTGCCCGCCTCCTCGAAGCCCTCGGTTTCCAGGCTCTGGCGACCACCAGTTCCGGGCTCGCCGCAGCCTTGGGGAAGCTCGATCAGTCGCTCGACTTCGAGGAGTTGGAAGCCCATGTGACGAGCCTCGTCGCCGCTGTTGGGGTGCCGGTTTCGGTCGATGCGGAGAACGGCTACGGGTCCGACCCGGCCGCGGTGGCGGAGAACGTCGCCCGCCTGGCGCAGGCGGGAGCGGCCGGAGTCTCCATCGAGGACTACGACCCCGATTCGGGCTTGTATTCGCCCTCCGAAGCCGCGGAGAGAGTCGCCGCCGCCGCAGAGGTCTGCCGTTCCACTGGGATGGTCCTGACGGCCCGAGCAGAGAACCACCTCTACGGGGTCGACGATCTCGATGACACGATCGCCCGGCTCGATGCCTACCGCGAGGCGGGTGCCGACGTCGTCTACGCCCCGAGACTCTCTCGAATCGACGACATTCGACGGGTGGTCGACGAGGTCGGCGCCCCTTTGAACGTCCTCCTGACTCCCGATTGTCCGCCGATCGGCGAGATGGCGGCGGTCGGGGTTCGTCGCTTCTCCACCGGCGGCGCTCTCGCCTTCGCCTCATACGGTTCCATGGTCGAGGCAGCCCAGGAGCTGCTGGCCGGTGGTGAACGGAGCTACCACTCCCGTGTCCTGGCCCCGGATGTGCGTCAACGGGCTTTCGTCGGCCGCTCCGCGTGACCCGGAAAGGCTCAACTGGCGCGGCGTTTTCGCCGAAACAATGAGTCGAGATGTTCGTCGATGAGCCCCGGGTCGACCCGGCTCCGTTGCGTGGTGCGGGCAGCGGTTCTCCTCTTTTCCATCCGGGACTCGAGGACTTGCTCGAGCGCCTCGGCATCGGGACGGAGGCACCACCGGACGAGCGCGCATGGTCTGAGCTTCTCCAGATTCTCGACGGGATGCATCGGGAATTGGACGATCTGCGGGCCGCCGAGAGTGATCTGATACGCGAGCGCTCCAGTTACGAGAATCTGTTCCGCATCGCCCCGGTCCCGTTGATGCAACAGGACTACACCCTCGTCGAGAAGTGGATGCGTGAACTGAAGCAGCGTGGCGTCCTGTCGCTCCGGAGCTATATCGACGACGACATCGAACGCATTCGTGAGATCGCTCCGCTGATCCGGATGACGGCGGCGAATCCCGCCGCTCAAAGGGCAGTCGGGCTACCCCAAGAGGAGATGTTGGGCCCGATCGAGCCCAAGATCGTGAATCCGGGGTCGGAGCCGAGCTGGATCGCCCAGCTGTCGGCCGTGTGGGACCGGAGGCCCGTCGCCCACGCCGCCTTCACCGCTATCACCGCCGGAGGCAAGACCTATGACGCCGAATCCTTGCTGGCGGCACCGATGGTCGACGGTGAGCCGGATTTCTCCCGGGCCGTGCTGACGATCATCGACGTGACTCCCCACCGGAACGAACGGAGGCGGATGGAGGAGCTGATCGAGGCGAAGGACCGGTTCCTCGCCTCGGTCAGCCACGAGTTGCGGACCCCGCTCACTGCCATACTCGGGTTTGCCCGTCTGCTCGAGGAGGGCGGCCTCGGTGAAGAAGACACCGAGGTGATGATCGGCTCGATCGCCCAGCACGCCCAGGAGCTGTCCGACATCGTCGAAGACCTCCTGGTGGCAGCCCGGGCCGAATCGAGTCAGGTCAATGTGACCCCGGAGCGGGTCGACGTGATCGAGCAGACCCGTGGGCTACTGGCGGCCGCAGGCACGTTCGAAGGCATGGCCGAGCTCCATACGCGCGAGGAGACGGCTCTTGCCCTGGCCGACCCAAGTCGTCTCCGCCAGATCCTCCGCAACCTGCTGACGAATGCCGAACGCTACGGCGGGGAGAGGGTTCGGGTGCACGTGCGCACGAACGGTCGATCCGTGATCTTGGACGTCGCCGATGATGGCAATGGGCTACCGGCCGACCAGTGGGAGCGGATCTTCGAGCCCTACCACAGAGTCCATACGAGCCCGGGGCTTCCCGGTTCGGTCGGAATCGGACTCGCCATCTCGCGGCAGCTGACGGAATTGATGGGCGGATCGCTCGACTACCGGTACGAGAGAGGGTGGAGCGTGTTCCGTCTGGAGCTTCCCCGAGCGGACGGCTAGATACCAGGATCAGCGTCTCACCGACGCCGGGAGCGCCGAAGAGGACCAGAGGCCTCGTATGCGCCGACCGTGACGACACCGTAGGCGATGTGGGGGACGATGTCGGCGATCCAGCCCTCCGCTCCCCACTTGCGGGGGTCGGTGATGCCCGAGACGATCGACGGCACGTTGCCGGCCAGCATGGCTGCCAACGCCACCAGAGCCATCCGCGTCCACACGGGCAGGGTGCGCAATCCGGGGGAGCCGAAGGCATAGAGGACTGCCGTGCTCGATCCGGCTGCGTACCCCAACAGTGCGCCCAAGGCATCGGCGCGGTTGTCGGCTTCGTCGTCTGAGCCCAGTGGAGTGCCGAGCGACGCCGTGAGCTGCCGAGCGGTGTCGGCGGGAAGTCGGCTGGCTGGGCGGCCTCTCACCAGCATGTCGAGGTAGGTGATGCTGTTGAGGGCCATGGTCCCCGCCGCCCCGGCCAATAGACCGCGCCACATAGTTCCCAAGTCGAACCTCTCGACGTCGATGGGCGGCTCCTACCCGAGAGAAGAGCCGGCAAACACATCTCAGGCCCGTGCTTCCGTCTGCTCGTGGGAACGACGCCGATCCACGACCGATCGGTGGAGGCGGAAGGTCTCCTCGTGACTGCGGGTGTCGTCGACGTGGGTGAGGAACTCTGCTGCCAGGCGAGCGAACTCGCTCTTGTCGGCTCCCGCCGCCAGTCGCAAATTGAACTCGTTGGCTCGTCTCCACCGCCACACCTGGTACATGTGACAGCGTGGTTCCTCGGCCCAGACCGGGCTGTAGGTGCCGAGATACTCGAGGCCCTCCGGTGCCGCTTTGGCGAGGGCGTCTTCGTTTTCTGCCAGCCAGGCGGCGAGAGCATCCACCGCGTCCGGTTTGACGAAGAACCCCCATTCGTAGATGAGTGCCATGTTCGTCTCCTCGCGTTCTCACCCAACGTATCGGGTTCGCCTCGGCAATGCCTGCCGGACCGTCCTGGATCGAGTCAGGGCTGGAGCAACAGGGGGTATTCCCGTATGTCGACCCGGGTTCCGTCCTCGGCGGAGTCCGTCCACACCACCAAGGACCCGATCTGGGTCCGATCCACCTGATAGTCGATCGTGAAGTCGAAGCCGGCCCAGTCGACACCGGAGCCCGACATGGCGAGTCCCTCCTCGATGATTCGGCCCTCGCCGTCGGTCAAGACGTACTGGAAGGTGGCTTCGAACACGCGCGCCTGGCCGGTCACCCGGAGCGGATCGGAGGCGATTCCGCCATACAACGGGGTTTCGACGGAGATACTGGCCTGGTGATCCAGGTAGTCACCTCGGGTCACCGGCCGGTCGACGATGGCTCCGTTGTCGGTACGAACGGAGACCGCCGCCCCTTCGTGGAGGAAGCGGACGGAATCTATGGTTTCGAAACGCGTGAGGGTGAAGACCACCTGAGCCACCGCCTGCGAGCTGGTGCCGAGATCGACGGACAGGTCGACCGTGGCGACACCTCCATCGAGGGCGACCGAGTTGAGGTCTACACCGTCGGGGATGAACGTGGTCACCGTCGGGATCGACGACGATTCGTCAGAGCTCGGGCCGGCCAGCAGACTGGCGAGCGACGCCTGCGCCGTAGTGGAACTCTTGGCCACCCGACGGTGGAACGGGGCCAGGAAGGGCCCGCTCCGGCCGGGATGGCCGTCCTCGTCGACGAAGAAGTAGGGCGCGACCACCATCACAGGTGGAGGCGTTCTGGGTGCGAGCTCCAAAGCTCGGCCCAAGAACGATGCCATCTGATCGCGTTCGACCAGGTCCGAGGGGCAGTAGCGGTCGTTGTCGGGAGGATTGCATCCCGTCGTGACCCCGGCGGTCCCGAGGCGGTCGATGTCAGTTTCGAAGACCGTCTCGTCGTCGTCGACGAACAGGTCGTCGTCACCACCATCGGTGTAGCCGAAGCCCCGCACCAAGAAAGCCGCCATCTGCCCTCGAGTGACCGGGTCGTCGGGGCAGAAGTTGTCGTTGTCCGGCGGATTGCAGCCACGGGTGATCCCCGCCGCCGCGAGAGCCGCGATGTCGGCCTCGAAGATCGAATCGTCGTCATCGGTGAAGGGATCATCGGCCGAGGCATCGAGGCCGAGAGCCCGATTCAGGAACGCCGCCATCTGACCACGAGTGATCGACTCTCCCGGGCAATAGCGATCGTTGTCCGGCGGATTGCAGCCACGGGTCACGCCCTCGGCGGCGATTGCCTCGATGTAGCCCTCGTGCACGTCCCCGTCGTCATCGGTGAACGTCCCACCCGGGGGCATGTCCTCTTGAGCCGCGGCCGTTGCGGTGACGACCATCGCCACGACCAAGCCGACCCACACTCGTAGCGCCTTCCTGCGGAGCATGGCCTCTCTCCCTCCTCTGCTGTTTCCGACTGTAGGGCTCTGCCCGATCGAAGACGTCCGCTCACCTCGGTCTGGCTCGGCTGGAAGGGCGGGTAGCGACACGGGCGGCGAGGCCCGTGCGGGCCAGGGCCGGGGTCGGGAAGGACGCTCCCTCCGCCAGTCCGGCGAACAACTCGCCGAGAGTCTGCCGGGCGTCGTGCTCAGGTTGCCATCGGAGATCCCGATGGGCACGCGCGGAGCTCATCCGAGGTACGTCCACCGCCATGTCGAGCCACCCCTCCGGGGTCGGCTGCAGACGGGCACGCCACGAGGCGGCGACTGCGCCTCGCAAGAGGGGAAACGGGAGGTGGCGGAGATCGGTTCCTAGCACGTCGGCCACTGCCGCCGTATCCAGCATCGGCTCCGAGTGGAGATTGAATGCTCCTGCTCGGGACGAGTGCAGGGCGAGGTGGAAGGCAGTGGCGACGTCGTCTGTGTGGACGGCCTGGAAGGTGAGGGTCGCAGGCATGGGGAGCAGAGGCAAGGCACCGTGACGCAGCGTCGCTCGTGGCAACCATCGGGGGAAAAAGAGGCGATGGATACCGGAGGCAGCGTTGCGCTTGAAGATCAGAGCGGGACGCATCCTCACCACACGCATCTCGGGATACCGCTTCTCCGCCTCGTCGAGGATCCATTCCACAGCGGCCTTGTCGCGCGAGTAGAACGACGTGGGAGTGCCACCTATGGCCCAGCCTTCGTCCACCGGCATTTCCTTGGACCCCGGGGCATAAGCTCCGATGGAGGAGGCGTAGAGGAGGGTCGGGACACCGGCCCGCCCTGCCGACTCGAACACCCTCCGGGAACCGAGGATGTTGGTTCTCCACAGTCGGGCGTCGTCGTGGGAGGGCTGGATCGCCCACGCCAGATGGACGACGGCGTCGGCTCCTTCGAACTCCCGGTCCAGGTCGGCACTGGCGATGTCGAGGCCGCGCCACGACACGTCCGGAAAGGGCATCACCTTTCCGATGCGGCGAGCAATGCCCACCACTGATCGAACCTCGGGATCCCGCTCCAGGCGGGCGAGCAAACTGGTTCCGACGTTCCCGCTCGCTCCTGTCACCACGACCCGCATGGGGGCTCGCGTACCCGGCCCAGTCACCGGCAAACCGGTCGTGAGCCGATGTCGTCCGAGCGGCATATTCAACAATCGGGGTTATATTCAAATCGCTTGAACATAGACGGGCGGACCGGTAGAAAGTCCGCCATGGACGCCGTCTACGAAATCGAGGACGTGCTGGTCCTCGACAAGATCAACCACCCCCTGCGGCTCCGGATGCTGTACCAGCTAGGGGACGAGGCCCGCACCGTCAAAGAGCTGGCGGAGCGTCTGGATGTGCCCGTCACCCGGCTCTATTACCACTTGGACCAGCTCCAGTCGGTGGGGTTGATCGAAGTCGTCGACACCCGCAAGTCGGGGGCACGGCTGCAGCGGGTGTATCGGGCGGTGGCCACCCGTTTCCAGCCGGGCCGGAGCCTGTTCCAGGCGCCCGACCCGCCTCGCGTCGCCGAGGTGGTGGCATCGACGGTTCTCGATGGTGCACGGCTCGACGCCACCGCTGGGGTGCTCAGCCATCTCGGCGACCAGCAGGGAGAGCCCGTTCCCGGCACGCTCGGCAGAACGATGGTGCCGATCAGCCGGGAAGCGGCTCTCGAGTTCACCCGCAAGCTGGAGGATCTGGTCGCCGAGCTCGAGACCAGAGAGGACCCCGACGGCGAGGAGTACGCCTTCTCGTTCGTCTTCTTTCCGATGGTCGCACCAGTGAGAGGAGAAACCCCATGACCGAGTGGACATTCACGGCGGAAGCCGTCTCCAAGTCTTACGACGGCGGCAAGACCTACGCCAATCGCGACGTCTCGATCCGGGTCGAGCCGGGCGAGGTGTACGGTCTCCTCGGGCCGAACGGAGCGGGGAAGTCGACGCTCGTCAAACAGATCATCGGGCTCCTCAAGCCCGATTCAGGGAGTATTCGGTTGGGTCCGCACGACCTGGTCGCCGATCCCGCGGCGGCGCGTCAGCTGTGCTCCTACCTTCCCCAGGCGCCGATGCCGATCGAGGCTTTCCGGATGAAAGAGGCGGTGCGCCTGAGTGGCGAGATCCGAGGCGGCCGTCGCCGAGATGTGGAGGCCCGTGGCGCCGAGCTGATCGAGTCACTCCAGATCCAGGAGTGGGAGAGCACCCTCGGCGCCAGGTTGTCGGGCGGCGTTCGTCGCCTGGTCGGTTTCGTGATGGTCACCGTCGTGCCGGGGCGGTTGGTCATCCTCGACGAACCGACCAACGACGTCGATCCGCTGCGAAGACGCCTTCTATGGGACGAGATTCGCCGTCTCGGGTCGATGGGCGTGTCCGTGATCCTGGTGACCCACAACGTGCTGGAGGCGGAGAAGTCGGTGGATCGCCTGGCGGTTATCGCCGACGGGCAGGTGCTGGCGGAGGGCACCCCGTCGTCACTCAAGCAGGCCGATCGTGGGCGTCTCCGACTCCAGGTGATGCTGGCTCCCGGGGTCCCGACACCGCCCGTGCCGGACTACGTGAGGGAACATTCGCGAGTGGGAAACAACCTCATCGGCGTCATCGACGAGACGAGGGCCGGAGAGGCGATCCAATGGGCGCAGGCGATCATGGAGGCGGGTACGGCCGAAGAGTACGCCCTAGGAGCCACCACACTGGAGGACGCCTACATTCGGCTCACCGGCCACGTGTCACAGGAGCCCGAGGTGGCCGCATGACGGTGTCGGTGGTTTCGCCGACGGCGACCCTCAGGTCGGGGCCGGGGGAGTGGTGGCGAAGCTTCAGCGCCATGCTGAGGTGGCAGCTGGCATCGATGCGTCTCGTCCTGCCGGTGATGGTGATGGTCCAACTCCTGACCGCCTCCGGGATCTCGGTGGGACTGAGCATCTTCTTCGACGACATCGACCCCCGGCGGGCGCTGTATCTCGGCTCTGGGGCCTCGATCGTCAGCCTCATCCTGGTCGGGCTGGTGGTCGCCCCCCAGTTGGTGGCCGCCGAGAAAGAGGCTGGCACCTACGAGTACACCTGGTCCTTGCCGGTGCCGCGCTCGGCGGCGGCAGGAGCCTGGGTTGTCGTGTCGGCGATCGTGAGTCTCCCGGCCATGGTCCTTGGATTGTTCGTCGCTGCCTGGCGGCTCGGCCTCGACTACGAGCTGGACTGGTCGATTCTCCCAGCGGTCGCTCTGGTGGTCGTGTGTGGAACCCTGATCGGCTACGCCTTCGCTCACGCCATCGAGAACACCAACCTGACCCAGATCCTGACCCAGATCCTGGCGTTCGGGATATTCGGATTCACACCGATCACCTACCCGCTGGAGAACCTGCCGCAGTGGA
This sequence comes from Acidimicrobiia bacterium, assembly GCA_035304485.1. Lineage (GTDB taxonomy): Bacteria > Actinomycetota > Acidimicrobiia > Spongiisociales > ZC4RG35 > ZC4RG17. The sequence continues at coordinate 28,091 of DATGPZ010000202.1, forward strand.
TGGGGTCGATCCATCAGGTCTTGCCCTTCTATCACATGGGCGTGATCGTCCGGGCCGGGCTCACCGACGGGCTCGTGAGCGGAGTCGCCAGGTCCTATGCGATCGTCCTCATCTGGGCGGTAGCGTCGGCGTTGGTGACCGCGGCTCATCTGGGGAGACGGCGATGAGCATTTCGACTACGCGACCACCGGCGATCGTTCGACGCGGGCCCCGCTTCTGGTGGACCTCCTACTGGTCGATGCTGCGCTGGGTCCTGACCCAACACCGGTTCCTGTTCGGCGTCGTGTTGGGGGCTCAAGTCCTGATGGGAGTGGGTGCGGCCATCATGTATCGGTTCTACATCGGGGAGGTCGATGGGACCTTCGCCGCCTACCTCGTGTCTGGGATACCGGCCCTGTCGATCATCCCTGTGGGCTTCGTGATGGTCCCCATCCTCGTGATACAGGAGAAGGCTCGAGGAACCCACGAATACACCTGGTCCTTGCCGGTGGCTCGCCTGGCGCCGGTGGCCGCCACGTTCACGGTGTTCGCGGCGATATCGATCCCGGTGGCTGCGGTCGCCACCTGGGTGGCGGCGGGTCGGTTCGGGGTGGATCTCTCGCTCAGCGCCGCCGCCTTGCCGGTGGCGGTGCTCGTGTCGCTGATGGGCACCTCGGTCGGCTATGGCATGGCCATGGCGATTCCCGAGCCCCGCATCACGAACCTACTGGTGAACGTGATCGTCTTCCTGGTTCTCATGTTCTCGCCGATCGTGGTTCCGATCGAGCGGTTCCCCGACTGGGCCGAGGCGGCCCATCGCGTGCTGCCCTTTTTCCACATGGCGAACGCCATCCGGTCCAGCGTCGTGGAGGGCCTCGGTACTGGAACTGCAGAATCGCTGGCGGTGATGGGGATCTGGCTCGTACTGGGATGGGGGGCGGTGGCCTGGGTGGTGGGCCGTCGGGACTGAACGATTCGGACCGCGCCGTGCCACGATGAGAGGGTGCAGCGATCGAGGCTCCGCGACATCCCGGATCTGCCTTCGGCCTTCGACGCCCTGGCCGGGGAGCTAGACGGCCGCAAGCCGGCGATCTTCCTCGACTTCGACGGCGTTCTGGCGCCGATCGTTGCTCATGCCTCCGATGCGCAACCGGCTCCCGGAGCGACGGAAGCCGTCGCCGCGCTCGCCTCCCGTTTCCCGGTGGCGGTGGTGAGTGGACGGGATCGGGCCGACATCGAGTCGCTCCTCGTCGTGGAAGGCGTCTACTACGCAGGATCCCATGGGTTCGACATCTCAGGGCCCGACGGCTTTCGGGAGGTGAAGGGGGAGCGGTTCCGGCCTGATCTCCATCGGGCGGCCGCGCAGATGCGCGACGAGGTCGACCATCTGGCGGGTGTGTGGGTAGAGGAGAAGCGTTTCGCCGTCGCCATCCACTACCGGGAGGGAGCGGAGGAGGTAGCGGCCGAGGTGCAGGATGCTGCGGATCGGGTCGCCTCGGACTTCGACGAGCTTCGGATCTCCGGCGGGAAGAAGATCGTCGAGATCCGCCCCGACATCGACTGGAACAAGGGGCGCGCAGTGTCCTGGCTGATCGAGGTCCTGGATGTGGGCGGTGCTGCCTGGCGGCCTCTCTACATCGGCGACGACGAGACCGACGAGGACGTCTTCGCTGCCTTCGCCGACGGTTCGGGCGTCGGGATCGTGGTCGGCACCGACCACAGGCCGACCCTGGCCGAGTATTCACTGCGGGATGTCGGTGAGGTGGTCCGGTTCTTGGACGCCCTGGCCGACAGGATCTGAGGATCCAATCCAGCGACGATTCGGGGCCTCGCACCGGGTTTTGGATCGCCCGAGATCCGCCATAGCCTTGGCCGAGAATGCAGCCGCGTTCCCTCCTGTTGGTGCTGGTTTGCGTCCTACTGGCGGCCTGCGACGGTGGGGCGGCCGCCGCCGACCTGCAGGGCGCAACCGTCGCTGAGCCGACCCCCAAACCCTCGTTCACCCTCACCGACACCGAGGGCCGGCCCTACGACTTCGTCGCAGAGACCGAGGGCAAGATCACCCTGCTCTACTTCGGCTACACCCACTGTCCTGACATCTGTCCTGTCCATCTGGCCCAGATCGCCGAGGCATTCGACCAACTACCGCGAGTGGCGGCCGAATCAGAGGTCGTGTTCGTGACCGTCGATCCCGAAAGAGACACACCCGAGGTACTTCGGCGATTCTTGGATCGCTTCGACCGTCGGTTCGTGGGTTTGACGGGCACGCCCGATGAGCTGAAGGCGGCCCAGGAGGCGGTCGGTGTGACACCGGCGTTCAAAGACGGTGGGGGGGAGGACTACACGGTCCAGCACGCCGGCCAGGTGTTCGCCTGGGGGCCCGACGGGCTCCTCTACGCCCAGTATCCGTTCGGCACCCGTCAGCAGACGTGGGTGAACGATCTCCAGCTCCTGGCAAAGATCGAGAGCCGACCAGGATGACTGCCCGAATTGCCCTGCTCGTGGTCGCACTCGGGGTCACGGCCTGTGCCGCGACCACCGATAGTCGGAGCATCGACGTGAGCAACGCCCGGATCGGTGAGCCGGCCGGTGTCCACGCCGCCGCCTACATGACGCTGAAGAGCGACGCCGACGACCGCCTCGTGGCGGCCGCGACCGACGTGGCCCGGGAAGTGCAATTGCACGTCACGGCGACGGAAGACGATGGGAGCGTGAGGATGGAGCCGACCGGGGCGATCGCCCTCCCCGCCGGTCAGGAGGTGGTCCTGGAACCGGGTGGGACCCATCTCATGCTGATGGACGTCGAGCCCTTGGAGGCGGGCGACACCGTGACATTGGAACTGGAGTTCGAGAGATTCGGTACTCTTCCGGTGACCGCCACCGTCGTCGAGCTGGCGGAGGTGTTCGAGTGATCTCCTGGTGGTGTGTTGCGCTCCAAGAGCCGTGGAGCTGGCGTTGGATCGCCTATCCGGGGATCTGGGTGGCGATGGCTGCGCCCCTGGTGGCGTACTTCCGCACGATCTCACGTAGCGATCGCCCGACGACGCGCCGCCAGAAGGTGCAGTTCCTGGTAGGGATGCTGATCCTGTGGATCGCCACGGACTGGCCTTTGGGGACCCTGGGTGCCGGGTATCTGGCATCGGCCCACATGGCGCAGTTCCTGCTGTACACCCTCGGCGCCGCCCCATTGCTCATGTTGGGCACTCCCGAGTGGATGGCAGAGAGAATCATCTCTCGCCTGCGTCTGGGGAGGGTGGCTCGCTGGCTGGGAGGGTCGCTGGTGGGAGCAGGTGTGATCTACAACCTGATGCTCGTGTCGACGCACGCCCCTGGGGTCGTCTCGCTGTTCCGCACCAGCCAGGTCGGGTCGTTCGTGATGGACGTTCTGTGGCTGGTGGCAGGGTTGATCCTCTGGTTTCCCGTGCTGGCGCCCATTGCTCGGCTCCGCAGCACCAGTCTCCCCGGCCGAATGGCCTACCTGTTCATCACGACCAGCCTGGTGGCCGTCATTCCGGCCAGTTTCCTGACGTTCACGACGATGCCGATCTACAGCATCTACGAGCTCGCTCCTCGCATCGGATCCCTCACGGCCCGTGCCGACCAGCAGTTGGCGGGCATCGTGATGAAGCTGGGTTCGATTCCGATCGTCTGGGGCACGATCGCAGTGCTCTGGTTCCGCTGGGCCGCCACAGAGCGCGTCGACTCAGTCGTGTGACGACTGGCGGAGGAGCCGCGATTCTCGAGGTAGACGTGTCCGCTCCCTCTCACCGTGTGACGTGTGAGCGCTTTACTGGTGGCCGGGCTCGGATGAGATCGGCCGAGCTCGAAGACCGTTTGCGGGTCACGGTCGGCCTGCCCGCTCTGTCCTAGCATCGCCGGATGCGCCGAAAGCTCATCGTCAGCAACTTCCAGACTCTCGACGGATACTACGAATCGGCTGACAAGACCTTCCATCGCTTCTTCGAATACTTCCTCCCCGAGTACGGGCGGAACGACGCCTTCGACATCCACAACCGGGATCTGCTCCGAGCCTCTGACACCCTGATCATCAGCGGCCGTGAATCGTTCCTGGGCAACAAGCACTACTGGACGAGCGTGCCCGACGATCCCGAGGCGACCGAAGTTCGGCGGGATTTCGCCGATCTCATGCGCACGGTAGAGAAGGTCGTGGTCTCCAACACGATCCAGCCCGAAGATCTGGTTCCTTGGGACGACACGACGCGGATCGTTCGTGGTGGAGACCTCGTCCCCGAGATGATCGCTCTGAAAGAGCGGCCAGGGAGGGACATCCTCATCCTCCAAGGACGGCAATTGTGGAACGAGCTCCTCTTGCACGGTCTGGTCGACGAGCTGCAGATCACCATCTTCCCGGTCATCGGTGGTGAGGGGATACCGCTCTTCACCGGTCGGCCACCGGTTTCTCTCCGGCTCGTCTCTACCGAGACCTACGAGGGTTCAGGGAACATCCTCGCCGTCTACCAGCCGGTCTCGGCGGAGTAGGAAGGGCTCCAGAGCGAGTATCGGCCCATTCGTGTCGGATCACGGAGTGGGGATCCGGTCCCGTTCTGGGTGTGGTCCCTCGGTGCAGCCAGGGCCGAATGGCCGCTGCACTCGCGGCAGGCGTGTGTCACCATGGAAAGAGGAAGCAAGGAGGCGGTGAATTGGACGAAACCCCTCGCCCCAGTGATCACCGGGGTTCGGAGGTGATGACGACAGAAGAGTGCGACCGACTACTCGCGGAGACGCCGATCGGTCGGGTCGCCTTCCTGTCCGACGGCGACCCCCACATCCTGCCGGTCAACTATCGCTATCACCAGAACACGATCGTGATTCGGACCACGGCGGGCTCCAAGATGGAAGCGGCCGAGATGCGTAGTCGATTCGCCTTCGAGATCGACGGCTGGGACGAGAGCTCTCGCACCGGATGGAGTGTCCTGGCGCATGGATGGGGCGAAACGGTGGAGGATGCCGACGAAATCGCAGAACTACGGCAACTGGGCCTGGAGCCGTGGGCCGATGGAGAGGGGACCGACCTGTGGATCCGGATACGGCTCGACGACATCACCGGACGCCGTGTGTCATGAGTGCTCGTGGCGGCGGGCGTCGGGGGCCTCTACGCTGACGCGAAGAAAGGACAGAGTTTGAGCATCATGGTCCCACTCGATACCTCCGAGGTGTCGAGATCTGCACTCCCGAAGGCGGAAGAGCTGGCCATCGCCCTCGGGAAGTCCCTCCTGTTGGTGACGGTCGCCGACCGCGACACGGTCGATGCGATCCAGGAGCTGGCCTTCGCCGAGGGTGACGACCCGATCGATGTACTCGAGCTCAACCTGCGGAGTCGGGCTCGCGGCGTCGACGTCCCTGCAACCACCGATCTCCTCCACGGCTCCGATCCGGCCGCCGCGATCCTGGATCGATCGGAACGCGACGACGTCGAGATGATCGTCATGGCTACCCACGGCCGGACCGGCATGTCGCGGTGGCGTCTCGGAAGTGTCGCAGAACGGGTAGTCCGCAATTCACGAGTTCCGGTCCTGGTGGTGCCCGCCCCCTGGCGGTTGAAAGCACCCGTCGAGGCGGAAGCCGCCGCCCGCTCCTGAGCGCGCCATCGAAGCCGCTTCCGACACATCTCATGGCAGAGCCCTCGGATGAGAGCGTGTTAGCGTTGGCATCGTGTCTGGAGACGCCTCGGTGAACGAGGATTTCCTCCTCGAGCAGGTCCTGGACCGCATCGGCGACGGCTCTCCGGCCCTGGCATCTTTTGCCCGGGTCTATCTGCAGCGACTGCCCTACGACGCTGGGATGGCTCCGGAACCGGCCTACCGCGAGGTGATCTCGCTATTCGATTTCATCCGTTCCCGGGGCCCGCGGATCGACGTTCGTGTCTTCGATCCGGACGAGGCGACCCACGGATACTCCTCTCCAGGGACGGTGGTCGAGGTGCACGTCGACGACACTCCGTTCCTGGTCGACTCGATCACGGCCGAGCTGCTCGCCAACGAGATCGAGGTCGTGCGAGTGCTCCACCCGGTCATCGGTGTGGAACGGGACGCGACCGGAGAGCTGATAGCGGTCACCCGGCCGGGTGAATCGGAGTTTCGGGAATCGGTGCAGCACTACGTGCTCGACCGTCAGCTCGACGAGTCCGAACGCCGTCACATCGAGCGCCGGATTCGCACCGTGGTGGAAGACGTGCTGGCGGCAGTGGCCGATTTCGAGGAGATGGTGGCGGTCACCACCAAGATGGCCGAGGCGGCGGCGCGAGCTGCAGGCCACTACTCGGATGAAGAGATCCAGGAGGCGATCGCCTTCTTGGAGTGGCTGACCCAAGACAACTTCGTCTTCCTCGGGTACCGAGAGTACCGAATCGTGCCGGTCGATGGTGAGCCCGGTCTGGTCGTCGAGCCCGACTCCGGGCTCGGCATTCTCTCCGATCCATCCACTTCTCGCGCCGCCGAACCCGTACCCCTCTCCAGCCTCCCCGAAGAAGTGCAGGCACGTTATCGGGAAGGGGATTTGTTGGTCTTGTCGAAGACCAACCGGCTCTCGACCGTCCACCATCGGGCTCGCATGGACTATGTCGGCGTCCGTCTGCTGTCCGACGACGGCCGCACGATTGGTGAGCTCCGATTGTTGGGCCATCTCACTTCACGAGCCCACATGGAGAGTGTGACCCGGATCCCGATCTTGCGACGGAAGCTCGCCGCCGTGGCCGAGTCCGACGATCTGGTGGAGGGTTCACACGACCAGAAGGCAGTCGTGACTCTGGTGGAGACCTTCCCCAAAGACGAGTTGTTCGGGCTGCCGACCGAGGACCTGCGCAAGGTCGTCTTGGGCCTACTGGCGTTGCAAGAGAGGGCGCGGGTACGACTCTTCGTGCGGCGGGATCTGCTCGATCGAGGTGTCCGCATCCTGGTCGCCTTACCGCGGGAGCGCTTCACCGCTGAGTTGCGGCGCCGGCTACAGGACCTCTTCGTGGAGCGCTTCGGGGGGTCGGATGCCGACCACCACCTCAGCCTCGACCGCAGCGACCTCGCCCGGCTGCATTTCACGGTGTGGGTGGAGGGGCCTGCCGCGCCCGAGGTCGACTTCGAGGCTCTCGAGGCAGAGGTGCTGGAGCTGACCCGCAGCTGGAACGAGCGCGTCGCCGACGAGATACTGGCTCGCGGAGGGGAACGGGCCCTGGTCGACAAGTGGGCCCGACGGCTCCCCGACTACTACAAGGCCTCGACCGCCCCCGTGATAGCCGCTGGGGACATCTCGAACCTCGAACGCCTGGAGGCGTCGGGTCGAGCGGCGTTGGTGGCTCTGCAGAACGAACGCAGCGGCCCCGATGTCCTCACCCGCATCACCCTCTACTCCCGGGGCGGCAAACGTCCCCTCTCGGAGTTGGCTCCTGCGCTCGAGAACATGGGTCTGACCGTCGTGGAGGAGGTCCCAACCCGAGTCGCCGGCGAAGACGAGCTGTTCATGCACGATTTCGGGGTTCTAGATGCCGACGGCCACATGCTCGACGTAGCCGACTGCGGCGACCGGGTGGCGGCGGCCATCGAGGCGGTTTGGGCGGGAGGAGCCGAAACCGACGCTTTGGACGCACTCGTCCTGTCGGCTGGGCTGGATCACCGACAAGTCGAGGTGATCCGCGCCTATCAGACGTACTGGCGGAGGGTCAGCCCTGTCTTCACGCTCAACTACGTGAAGGACGCATTGGCCAGCCATCCCCGCGTCACCGCCGGCCTCGCTCGGCTCTTCGCACTCCGCTTCGATCCTGATCAGGACGGGACCGAGTACGCCGATGAGCGAGACGCCCTTCTCGAGTTGCTGGATGAGGTGCCTTCCCTCGACGAGGATCGAATTCTGCGGGGGCTTCTGCGGCTGATCGATGCCACAGTGCGCACCAACGCATACCATCCGCACCGGCGGGCGCTGGCTCTGAAACTGCGGTCCGCCGATGTCCCCGATGTCCCCGATCCCCGGCCCCATGTGGAGACGTTCGTGATCTCTCCCGAGGTGGAAGGGATCCATCTCCGCGCCGGTCTCCGGGCGCGGGGAGGCATTCGCTGGTCGGAGCGCAAGGAGGACTACCGAACCGAGGTTCTGGGCCTGATGAAGGCGCAGGTCACGAAGAACGCCGTGATCGTCCCGACTGGCGCCAAGGGAGGCTTTGTCGTACGCCGCCCGGGCACCGCCACGCCGGAAGAAGTGCAGGACGCCTACGAGGACTACATCCGGGCCCTGTTGGACGTGACCGACGACCTCGTCGATGGCGAGGTGGTGCGCCCCGACTGGGTCCGTGCCCACGACGGTGACGATCCGTATCTCGTAGTGGCGGCCGACCGGGGCACGGCCCGCCTCTCGGACACCGCCAACCGTATCGCTGCCGAGTACGGGTTCTGGCTCGACGACGCATTCGCGTCCGGCGGTGCCACCGGCTACGACCACAAGGGCCTCGGTATCACGGCGCGGGGTGCGTGGAAATCACTCGAGCGCCACTTCTTCGAGCTGGGGATCGACCCGAACCGGGATTCGTTCACTGCTGTCGGAATCGGCGACATGTCGGGGGATGTGTTCGGCAATGGCATGCTGCAGTCGCGGTCGATTCGCCTGGTGGCCGCCTTCGACCACCGGCACATCTTCCTCGACCCCGATCCCGACCCCGAGCGGGCGTATGAGGAACGTCGCCGCCTGTTCGAGCTACCGGGATCGAGCTGGGATGACTACGACCGGAGCGCAATCTCGGCAGGTGGTGGGGTCTACCCGCGGAGTGCCAAGAAGATCGAACTGTCGGAAGAGGCTCGCAGGGTCCTCGATGTCGAGGCGGTCACGGTCACGCCCGCGGAGCTGATCCAGATGGTTCTCCAGGCCCCGGTCGACCTCATCTGGAACGGAGGCATCGGAACCTATGTGAAGGCGAGCGACGAGACCCACGAGGAAGTGGGGGATCGGAGCAACGATGCCGTCCGTGTCGACGGCACCGACCTCCGGGCCCGGGTCGTCGTCGAAGGGGGAAATCTCGGCCTCACCCACAGGGCGCGGATCGAGTACGCCCGCAAAGGAGGCCTCGTCAACGCCGACTTCATCGACAATTCGGCCGGCGTGCATTGTTCCGACCGGGAGGTGAACCTGAAGATCCTCCTTCGCCTCGCCGAGGAGCGAGGAGAGATCGACCGGCCAGGGAGGGACGAACTGCTGGCGGAATCGGCCGAAGCGGTCGTAGCGGCGATCCTGGCGGACAATCTCGCTCAGGCCCATCGGCTGGCGCTCGACGAAGCCGAATCTGCCCAGCGGATCGACGCTTACGAGCAGCTCATCGCCGACCTCGAGACACGGGGCTACCTCGACCGGGATGAGGACGGCCTTCCCGATTCCGGGGAGATGGACAGGAGAGCGCGTGAACGGATCGGCCTCACCCGCCCTGAACTGGCGGTGGTTCTGGCCCACTCGAAGCGGGCATTGGCCGACGACATCGCCGCTTCGCACCTCCCGGATTCCCCCGAGATGCTCGAAGATGTTCGGGCCTATTTCCCTCCCGGCGTGATCGAGCGATTCGGCCACCTGGTGGATGAGCATCCACTTCGCCGAGAACTCACGGCCACTGTCGCCGCAAATGCGTTGATCAACTCCCAAGGCCCGACCTTCGTCGCCCGGCTGGTGCGTCGCCAGGGTGTCACCGCAGCGGAAGTCGTCTCTGCCTACAGAACCGCACGCTATGTGGCGGGACCGGAGGTTCGATCGGAGATGGAGAGCCAGTTCGGGAAGGTCGCACCGGAGGTGTGGCGGGAAGCCATCGTGTCGGACTCGAGGTTGGTGGGGACCTTGACTCGCTGGTTCCTGCGACGCGGATCGCTGGCATCATGCGAGATCGAGGCGATGGCCGACGGACTGCGGATCCTCGAAGAGCACGCACTGGAGTGGGGCTCGCTGCATCGCCGCGCCGAGAGGAGAGCTCGCTACGAGCGGCTCCGATCGGCCGGGCTCCCGAGTGAGCTCGCCCTGAGAACCGCCGTGTCCGACGAATTGGTCCACGCTCCCGACATCTACGAAGTGGCCGAAGCCGCCCACAGGTCGCTGACCGATGTGGCTTCGGTCTTCCATCGTTTCGGTAGATCCGCGGGGCTCGACGAGCTGGAGCGCCTGGCGGCGACATCGGCCCTGGCCGATCATTGGCAGCGGTGGGCACTCCAGACCCTCGAGGACGACCTCTTGAGAGCGAGGCGGGCCCTGGCCGAGGCGGCGCTGGCGCTGTCGGAATCCGAGTCGGCCGAGTCAGCGGTCGAGAGGTTTCTCGCCTCACGCGGCGACGAGCTGCGGCGAGTCCACGAGCTGATCGACTCGCTCGCCGCCGTCTCCGTCGAAGACGTGAGCCCATTGGTCGTTGCGTTGCGCCAGGTCGAACGGCTGGTGAGTCCGACTGGAATCAGCCCTTGACGACACCGAGGGGTCGAAGCCGAGCCACTGGCGAGGCGAGCTTCGCCCGATGACAGACATCGGCCACTTCGTCGACGTCTTTGTAGGCGTACGGTGCTTCCTCGGAGAGCAACGATATGGATCCTGCCCGCACGTCGACGCCGGTGAGCTCGAGTTCCGATCGTACGTCCCTGCCCGACCGCGTGCCTTTTGCCTGGCGGCGGCTCATCACCCGACCCGCCCCGTGCGCCGCCGAGTCGAAAGCGGGATTGCCCTCGACACCGCGCAAGACCCACGATGCGGTCCCCATCGAGCCCGGTACCAGGACCGGCTGGCCGTGGGGGCGCAGATCAGGGGGGAGATCGGGGTGGCCAGGGCCGAACGCACGAGTGGCACCTTTGCGGTGGACGCACACCGAGCGTCCTCGATGTTCCTCCAGCTTGGCGAGGTTGTGGGCGACGTCGAATACCAGGTCGATCCCGGCCTCAGACGAGGGGAAGGCGGACGCGAACGCCTCCCGCGTGGCATGGGCGAGGATGTGACGGTTGGCCCAGGCGAAGTTGGCCGCCGCGGCCAGCACACCCAGGTATTCCTCCCCTTCGGGGGACCGAACCGGTACACAGGCCAGTTGGCGATCCGGAACCGAGATGCCGTGGCGCTGCATCGCCTTCCCCATCACACGGAGTTGGTCGGTGCAGACCTGGTGCCCCAGTCCACGAGAGCCGCAGTGGATCATCACCACCACCATCCCCTCGGCTAGCCCGAATGCGGCTGCGGTGTCGGTGTCCTCCACTCGGTCGACCACCTGCACCTCCAGGAAATGGTTGCCGGACCCGAGGCTCCCGAGTTGGCCGCTGCCGCGCGCCAATGCGCGCTCGCTCACCGCTTCTGGACGGGCGCCGGCCGACACCCCGCCCTCCTCACAGCGTTGCAGGTCGCGTTCGTCTCCGTATCCGGCCTCTAGCGCCGCCTCCGCACCGCGCGCCAGTACCTCGGGGACGAGAGAAGCCGGCGCGATACTGCCCATTCCAGGACCCTTGGGGATGCGCTTCTCCAACTCGTCCATCAGCCGGTTCCCGTACCGATCGAAGTCGGTCTCGTCGTACGGAGAGGCCAGCAGACGTACGCCGCAACAGATGTCGAACCCGACACCGCCCGGCGAGACGACGCCACCTGCCTCGATGTCCGTGGCCGCCACCCCTCCGATCGGAAAGCCATAACCCCAGTGGATGTCGGGCATTGCGAAGGAAGCGTCGACGACTCCGGGTAGATGGGCGACGTTGGCGACCTGGCGGGCTGCCTGGTCTTCCTCCACCAGCTCCATCAGACGATCGCTGGCGAAGATCCGACCCGGGACCCGCATTCCTCCCGTTCGGGGGATCTCCCACGTGACCTCGTCGATCCGTCGGAACTCGATTCGCTCAGACATCGAAGTACACCCTCCCGTGCCATTGCCCTCCTTCTTCGCCCACGACCAGACCGTGGTAGGTGACCGCCTTGATGGAGGGCCCGGTCATTTCGACCAGACTCAGAGGGACCGCGCTGCCGTGCATCCGGATGTTCGACCCGTCGAGGGACTCCACATCGAAGCTGGTGAAGTGGAGCTCCCTCGTCTCGGCGATGAACAGCCACTCGGAGAGTACGTCGACGATGAGGTCCTCGATCGTCTCCGATTCCACCACGACGGTCACCTCTTCGACCGGTTCTGCGGCCGTCTCGCCCATCGACTCGAACATCGCCAGCGCCAGTTCGACGATCAGGCGGGGAAGATTCGGAGCCTCGGCTTCGACGCCGGTGTCGGCGGTGTGGGGGAGTTGTCGACGCGACATTCGCCTCCTCAGGAGGTGAACACCGAGCCTAGAGGTCAGCTCACCTCTGTACCGGGTTCCGACTCTGCGTCGGGCTCAGGTTCATCGTCGGGGATCTTCACGACCAGTACGTCGCATGGGGCGTCATGGATCACCGCCTGGCTCGTCGAACCGAGCACCAGCGAAGCGAAGCCGCCCCGTCCTCTGGTACCGATCACGATGAGATCGGCATCGACCTCGGCGGCGTAGTCGACGATCTCGGAGGCCGGGTAGCCCCGCCGCTCCACTTGCTTCCACACCGCAGGCACGTCCGCCAGCGTGGCGGCGAGCGTCTCCCAGGTGTGACCGTGGTCTGCTCGCTCGATCTCCTCGTCGTCGAAGGGGTAGAAACCCTGGACGGGATACACGGTCGAGGGCGGCTGAAAGACGTGGACGAGGTGGACCTCGCCGAACGTCTCGGACAGGGCGATCGCCCGTTCGGTCACGTGACGTGCTGCGGGTGAACTGTCGACCGCGGCGACTATCGGCATTTGTCGATCCTCCTCGTGTCAGGGTCGCGGTGCCACTCGGCACGGCCCCTCGATTGAATTGAAGCCGAATCGGGGAACAAGCCCGAATGCGGCTCGAATGATCTCACGTCCCCAGCATGGTCGAGTTCGCGTGGATGGCGGAAGGGGCTTTAGGCCCGAACGGAGGGGAAGTTCTCGGTGTGCAGGTGTGGCATCGTCGCGTCGACGTCTCTACCGTCGGCAGGATGGAGTTGCGAGATCTGCGAGGACCGAGATGCGGATAGGTGTTCTCACCGCGGGCGGCGACTGTCCGGGGCTCAACGCCGCAATCCGGGGCGTGGTCGCCCGAGTGGTCGCCGCCGGTGAAGAGGTGGTCGGGATCCAGAAGGGATGGCGAGGCCTGATGGAGGGCCTGGCCCGCCCCCTGGGTCGAGATCAGGTCCGGGGCATCCTGTATGAGGGGGGCACCATCCTCGGCACCTCCCGTATGGATCCCTACGTGCACGGGGACGGTTACGCCTCGGTTCGAGCCACGGTAGAGGCAGAAGGAATCGACCTGCTGGTCGTCATCGGAGGAGACGGCTCCCTTCGCACCGCCGCTCGCCTGGAGAAGGAGGGCTTGCCGGTGGTGGGTATCCCCAAGACCATCGACAACGACATACCCGGGACGGAGGTCACCTTCGGGTTCCACACGGCGGTTCAGGTCGTTACCGATGCCATCGATCGTCTGACGACCACGGCCGAATCGCACAACCGGGTCATGGTCGTGGAGGTGATGGGTCGAACCGCTGGTTGGATCGCAGCCTGTGCCGGTCTGGCGGGGGGAGCGGAGGCGATTCTCGTCCCCGAGGTCGACTACGACCTGGACGACCTGGCGGACCGGCTCCGGGCTCGCCACAGCTCAGGTCACGACTATTCGATCGTCGTGGTGGCGGAAGGCACACCCGACCCTCAGGGGGAGGAGGAGACGAGCGGGGTCGACGCCTACGGTTTCGCCCGTCTCGGCGGGGTCGGCAACGTCATCGCTCATGAACTGGAGCGGCGCACCGGATACGAGTGTCGGGTGACCACCCTCGGATACCTCCAGCGCGGTGGAACCCCGACCGCCTACGACCGGATCCTCGCCACCCGGCTCGGCATCGCGGCCGGCGAACTGGCACTCGAGGGGCGGACCGGGGTCATGGTGGCGGTGCGAGGAGACCGGATCGAACCGGTGCCTCTCGACGTGGTCTCGGCTCCTCCCAGAGCTCTCGATCTGGAGCGCTACCAGGAAGCGGCCTGGTTCTTCGCCTGAACGATCAGGACACCGCCACCGGCCAATCGGAAGGTGGGAAGCTGTATTCGCGTGCGGCTCGGTGTCGCACCAGATGGGCGGCGGCTGCCGAACGGTGCCGCACTCCCAACTTCGAGAGGAGGTTCGAGACGTAGTTCTTGACGGTCTTCTCGGCCAGGAACAGCTCCTCGGCGATCTCCCGGTTCGTCTTGCCTTCGGCGATCAACTCGAGGATCGATACCTCCCGAGGTGTGAGGTCTCCCAGGCCGTCCGATTCGGGGTCCACATCCGGCACGTCGTCGAACGCCTGACGGCCTCCGACCACGCGGTAGATCTTCTCGATCAGCTGCAGGTCGCCGGTTCGCTTGAGGACGAATCCGTCGGCTCCGTTCGCCTTCGCGTCTCGGAGTAGTCGGGTGTCGGCGTAGGCGGTCAGGATGAGGATCTTCGTCTCGGGTGAGATGGTCTTGATGGGGCGACAAGCGTCGAGTCCCGAGCCATCCGGCAGGTCCACGTCCAGTGTCACGACGTCGGGCTCCTCGAACGCCACCCGGCGGATGCCATCGGCCACCGTTCCCGCTTCTCCAACGACCTCGAGTTCGGGCTCTCGTTCCACGACTGCCTTGAGGCCGTCTCGCACCAGCGGATGGTCGTCGACCACCACGACCCGGATACGGCTTCGATCTGGGTTTCCCGTCGCCATCGCTACATCTCCGTTGAGGGCAGGCGGCTCTCGCTGATCGCCCACAGGAGATCTTTGATGCTGACGACTCCGACCAGGCGGTCGTTCGTCATCACCGGCATGTGCCGGTAGCCGGCCGCCATCATCCATTGAGCGGCTTCCTCGACCTCCACGTCGGGTGCGATGGAATCGGGTCTCGGGGTCATCACCGCCTCGACGGCGGTGCGGTCGGCTCGGACGCCTTCGGCCATCGAGCGGACGAGGTCCCTCTCGGTCACGATCCCGGCCAGCTTGCCGTTGTCCATCACCACCAGCGACCCAACGTCGCTTTCGACCATCTGGGCGGCAGCGTCCTTCAGGGTGGTGTCCGGAGAACAGGTACCGACCTCTCCGCCGATGAGTTCCTCGACGATCACGGTGCTCCTTTCGTGGTCGCACCCATCGTCTGTCATCCCCGAAGGCGTGTCCCGGGGACAAGGTCCCTGGTATCAGGGCCGAAAGACCTGTTCGACCGGGTCGGGTTTCCGCTGGCCTCTGCACCGGCCTAGATTGCTTAGCTATGGTAAGTAACGTCGACGAGGTGGTCCTGGCCGATCGACTGCGCCTCGCCATCGGTCGCCTCGCCAGGCGTCTCCGCCAGCATTCCGTGGGTGGCCTCACTCCGTCCCAGAGGTCGGTGCTCGCCACCCTCGACCGTCACGGCCCGATGACGATGAGCCGGTTGGCGGAGATCGAAACGATCTCGGCACCATCCGTGACGGGGATCATCAGCCGGTTGGCCGAGAAGGAACTGGTGGAGCGCCGCCCCAACCCCGAAGACGGGAGATCGGCCATCGTCGCCCTGACCGCGGCGGGCCGGGAGATGCTGGAAGCAGGCCGCCGGGAGCGAACCGCCTACCTCCTGGAGCACATAACCAGGTTGAGCGAGGAAGACCGTCGGATCGTGGCCCAGGCGATCGAGATCCTCGACCGACTGCAGGAGGAGATTTGAGGTCACCCGCTCTCCTACGGCGGACGTTCTCCGCCTTCTCGGTCAGGAACTTCCGGCTGTATTTCGTGGGTCAGGTCGTGTCGGTCTCGGGCACCTGGATGCAGCGAGTGGCGCAATCCTGGCTGGTGCTCGAATTGACCGGTAGCGGATCCGCGGTCGGGGGAGTGACTGCCTTCCAATTCCTGCCCATCCTCCTGCTCGCTCCGATGGGTGGGCTCGTGGCCGACCGGATGGACAAGCGCCGTGTCCTCTACCTGAGCCAGTCTCTCGCCGGGCTGACTGCGTTGATCCTCGGAACTCTGGTCCTGACGGGGAAGGTGGAGCTGTGGATGGTGTATGCCCTTGCCCTCACCCTCGGCCTCGTCGATGCCTTCGACAATCCAGCCCGGAACGCCCTGGTGATGGAGATCGTGGGCCGGTCGCGCCTGACGAATGCGGTAGGCCTCAATTCGGTCCTGATCAACGGGGCCCGGATCTTGGGGCCGGCTGTCGGCGGTGTCCTGATCGTCACGGTCGGGATCGCCGCCTGCTTTCTCATCAACGCCGCCTCGTACCTCGGGTTGATCGTCGCCCTGATGCTCATGCGGGAAGACCAGATGGAACGCCCTGTCCCCGAGCGCCGGAAGAAAGGCCAGCTAAGGGAGGCCTTTCGTTACGTCAGGAGCGAACCGGTGTTGGCGGTCCCTTTGGCGATGATGGCGGTGGTCGGCCTGTTCACCAACGAATTCGAAGTGACGCTGCCGCTGATGGCCCGGTTCACCTTCGGAGGGGATGCCGACACCTTCGGCCTGATGTTCGCAGCCATGGGGGTGGGTGCTGTCATCGGAGGCCTGTGGACCGCGACCCGGGGGGAGAGACCGGGTCGAGCGTTGATCCGGTTGTGCTACGGCCTGGCTGTAGCCGTGGCGGCGGCTGCTTTCGCCCCCTGGCTGTGGCTGGAAGTCGTCACGCTCGTGGCGGTGGGAATCACCTCCACCAGCTTTCTCACGTTGGGCAACTCCGTCCTACAGCTCGAGTGCACGCCGGCCATGCGGGGCCGGGTCGTCGCCTTGCGGGCGGTGGCGATCCTCGGCGCTCGCCCGCTCGGTGCGCCGCTCGTGGGTTGGATCGGTGAACACCTGGGACCGCGCGTCGGCTTGGCCGTGGGAGCAGCGGCCGCTCTGTTGGTAGGCGTTTGGGCGCAGGCGCGCGTCAAGCGCTACGACAGCGAACGTGCTCAGGCGGCTTGATCTTTCGCCGGGTGGTTCTGCCGTCAGAGGACTTTCTCGTAGAGGACGTTCAGGTTCTCGTACTTCGGGCTGCCGTCCACCATCTCGGCGAGTCGCTTCGCCCAGCTCTGGGTCTCCGGTCGGGCGTTGCTCGCCTCGGCGTGGTCCCAGGAGTCGAAATCGACCTGGATCACGTACTTGTTGGGCTTGTCCCGGAAGCGCAGCAAGCGGATGCCGGTCAACCCGTCGGGGAAAGAGCTGGAGTCGTCCCGAACGAGATTGAGGAGTGCGTCGCCGTCGGTGGCCTCGACAACGATGTGCTGGGTGAACTTCACGGCGAAACCTCCCGGTCGATTCGTTGGGCACCGGCAAGGTTGGAGCCTAACCAGCGAGCGTGGCGGATTGCGAGGAGGGCAGGGATATGGAACGCCAGCCTGATAGCGTCGTGCGAGAACCGTAGAGAGGAGCGAGATGACGGAGCTTGACGAGTCGTCATCGGGGCTCAGGACGAGCCTGCGAAGAGGGATCGCCCGCACGTGGTGGACGTTCGTCTTTCGCGGCCTGGTCGCCGTCGGGTTCGGGTTGGCCGCACTCGTGTGGCCCGAGATCACGCTGCTGGCGCTGGTGCTCTTGTTCGGGGCCTTCTCCCTCGTCGATGGGGTGGTGGCCGTCCTGGCCGGTTTCACGGGACGAGAATCGATCCGCTGGTGGCTCGTGATCTGGGGGCTGGTGGCGGTTGCCGCCGGGGTGATCGTCTTCGTATGGCCGGGGATCAGCGCCTTGGTGCTCGTCTACGTGGTGGCGGCGTGGGCGATCGTGACGGGCGCGACCGAGATCGCGGCCGCCATCACCTGGCGGCGCGAGATCGACAACGAGTGGGTGTTGATCGTCGCCGGTGTGCTGTCGATACTGGTGGGCGGGATCCTGGCGATCCAGCCGGGCTCGGGCGCCCTGGCGTTGGTATGGCTGATCGGAGCTCACGCGGTGGTGCTCGGAGTCCTGCTGGTGATCGTGGGCTTCCGCGTCCGCGAACTGGGTCGTCACCTCCCCGGCGGTTCCGAATCGCCGATCGAGTGAAGAGGTCATGACCTCCGCCGATCCGATCGGCCCGGAGTCGGTGGACGCACCGTGGTCCCAGGCGCCCGGCCGAGTGGCCGAACTCCTGTCCACCGACCTCGAATCGGGATTGACTGCCGACCAGGCGCAGGAGCGCCTCGAGAGATTCGGACGAAACGAGCTCACACAAGAGGATCCACTTCCGGAGTGGCGCAAGTTTCTCGCCCAGTTCTCCGACCCCCTCATCTATCTGCTGCTGGCGGCGGTGGCGGTCTCGCTCGCCGTCTGGGTGCTCGAGGGATCCGAAGGAATCCCCTTCGAAGCGATCGTGATCGCCGTCATCGTTCTCTTGAACGCGATCCTGGGATACGTGCAGGAGGCTCGGGCCGCCCAAGCGGTGGCCGCCTTGCAGCGGATGGCAGCGCCCACCGCCACCGTTGTGAGGGATGGCCGCCAGCAGGAGATCGAGACCGCGCTGGTGGTCCCGGGTGACATCCTGTTGCTCAACGAAGGGGACGCCGTCAGCGCCGACGCCCGGCTGATCGAATCGGCTTCGCTGACCGTCGCCGAGGCCGCACTCACCGGAGAGTCGGAACCGGTAGCGAAGGTCGTCACCCCAGTCGACGAATCGACCGACTTGGGGGACCGGGCGAGCATGGTCTTCAGCGGCACCGCCGTCACCCGGGGACGCGGAAAGGCGGTGGTGACGGCCACCGGCATGCGTACCGAGATGGGTCAGATCGCCCGACTGCTCGGACGTACGGAAGAAGACGTGACCCCGCTTCAGGCCGAGGTGTCCCACGTCGGTCGGGCGCTGGGCATCGCTGTGATCGTGATCACGGCGATCGTGGTAGGCGCCATTCTCCTCACGAGCGAGATCACATCCGCCTCCGATGTGGTGGACATCTTTCTCGTCGGTGTCTCCCTGGCGGTTGCGGCCGTGCCCGAAGGCCTCCCGGCGATCCTGTCGGTCGTTTTGGCCCTGGGTGTGCAGCGGATGGCACGTAGGAACGCCATCGTGAAGCGACTCTCCTCGGTCGAGACTCTCGGCTCCGCCTCGGTCGTGTGCACGGACAAGACCGGCACCCTCACCCGAAACGAGATGACGATCGAGACGGTGGTCACCCCGAACCAGGAGGTGGAAGTGACCGGCTCCGGCTACCGGCCGGAGGGCGAGTTCCTGGTCGATGGGAAGCGGCTCGAAGATCCGGCCCTCATCGAGGAAGTGGCGATGGTGGTGGGCGGAGGGAGCCTGGCCTCCGACGCCTCCATCAGGTTCGAGGACGGCGAGTGGGTGGCGTTCGGCGACCCGACGGAAGCCGCCTTCCTGGTGGCAGAAGCCAAGCTCGGGGTCGACGCCGACCGGCGCCGCCGGTTCCGCCGCGTCGGCGAGATTCCCTTCACCTCCGAACGCAAGCTGATGACGACCTTCGAGGCCGACGCCGATCGGGACGGCCGCATCGATGTCGTCAGCAAGGGTGCTCCCGACGTGCTGTTGGCTCGTTGCGCACTCGAACGCGTCGGCGGCGAGGTCGTCCCCCTGACCGACGAGCGACGTCGCTTCCACCTGACGACGGTGGATCGCTTGGCCGATCGGGCCCTCCGGACCCTGGCGGTTGCCTATCGCACCCTTCCCGACACCGAGCCTCCGGGCGACGAGGAGGGTGTCGAAGAGGGATTGGTGTATGTCGGGATGGTCGGGATCATCGACCCGCCACGCGACGAGGCGCGAGACGCCATCCGCGAGGCGACCGCCGCCGGGGTTCGGGTGATCATGATCACCGGCGATCACCCCCGCACTGCGGCGCGTATCGCCTCCGATCTCGGGATCGGGAGCGGTGAGTCTCCCTTGACCGGGGCGGAAATCGAGGCCATGGACGACGACCAGCTACGCGAAGCGGTGAGAGAGGTGTCGGTCTTCGCTCGGGTGGCACCGGTCCACAAGCTGAGGATCGTCGATGCCCTCCAGGACCTCGATCAGATCGTGGCGATGACCGGCGACGGCGTCAACGACGCCCCTGCCCTCAAGTCCGCTGACATCGGCGTGGCGATGGGGATCACCGGCACCGACGTCAGCAAGGAGGCGGCCGACATGATCCTCACGGACGACAACTTCGCCACGATCATCAGCGCCATCCGCGAGGGGAGGGGGATCTTCGCCAACATCCGCAAGTTCTTGCGGTTCCTCCTGTCGTCCAACATCGGCGAGGTGATGACGATGTTCTTTGGGGTCGTCCTGGCGGGGGTGATCGGGCTCGAAGACGCGGGTGGCGCAGTCGCGGTCCCGCTTCTGGCGACCCAGATCCTCTGGATCAACCTCCTCACCGACACCGGTCCTGCCCTGGCGATGGGAGTCGATCCGCCTCCTCCCGACGTCATGCGTCGACCACCTCGCAGGCTCGCCGACCGGATCATCGATCGGCGGATGTGGAGCGGGATCGTCTTCGTGGGTTTCGTGATGGCGGCAGTGAGCCTGGTCGCCCTCGACCTGCGTCTGCCCGGCGGCCTGTTCGAGGGTCGAGAGAGCGTCGAGCACGCCCGGACCATGGCTTTCACCACCCTGGTGTTCGCCCAGTTGTTCAACACGTTCAACTCACGCTCGGACCGGGACAGCGCCTTCGATCACCTCTTCACCAACCCGCTGCTCTGGGGGGCGATCGGTCTCTCGATCGTCCTCCAGGTGGCAGTGGTCCAACTGCAGTTCCTGAATGAGCCGTTCGGAACCACCCCGCTACCGCTCCTCGACTGGGCGGTGTGTGTCGCTCTGGCCAGCGTCGTCCTGTGGGCGGACGAGCTGAAGAAGCTGGTCACCCGCGCCTCGTCGGGATAACGAGGTTCCACCTCCAGGACAGCGGGTAGACGGGCGCCATGGATACTCAGGAAGCTCGCGCAAAGCTGGAAGCGGAAAGGGACCGACTGGTGGCCCTACGGGACCGCCAGGAGGCTTCGGCCGGTCTGGACGACACCCTGGCGGAAGCCACCGGCACCCTCTCCAACGTGGACCAACACCCTGGTGACGTCGGCAGCGAGACCTTCGAGCGCACCAAGGAGCTGGCGGTCGAGGACCAAATCGATGAGCGCCTGGCCGATGTCGACGACGCTCTGGCCCGAATCGAGCGCGGCGAATTCGGTCGTTGCGAAGTATGCCGCCGGGAGATCGACGCCGAGCGGCTCCAGGCCCGCCCCGACGCCCGGTACTGCAAGGAACATCAGCAGGAGGCCGACGACGCGGCGTCGAACGAGCGCGACTTGGGCGAGCGCTAGGGGCTCCAGGCGGTCCGCCATACCCGCCACAGGGAAGCAGGATCGCTGAAGGGGTCTCCGTGGACGAGGAAGAAGTCGGCCGGCCCTCCCTCGGCGATGACGCCCGCCTCGGCCACGCCCAACAACTCGCCCCCTCGCCAGGTCGCCGCGGCCATGGCTTCGGATGGTTCGATGCCGGCGTGAACGAGACTCTCCACCTCCCACGCCAACTGGTTGGCCCGCAAGGAGCCTCCCCCGAAGTCGCTGCCGGTGGCCAATGCCACTCCTGCCCGGTGGGCGATCCGGACCGATTCCTCGGCCTGACGAATTCTGGCTTCGATCGTGGCGCGTCCCCCCTCCGCAGTGAATCGCTCGTGGTTGGTCGTGTCAGCGAAAGACAGCCACGACCGCATTACGGCCAGCGTCGTCACGAGGAATGTGCCGCCGTCGGCCATCGTCCGGGCTAGGTCTTCGTCCAGTTCAAACCCGTGCTCTATCGAGTCGACTCCGGCGAGGACCGCGGCCCGTGCACCAGCCAGCCGGCTGGAATGCGCTGCCACCGTGCCTCCGTTGGCGTGGGCCGCCTCGACCACCTTTCGCACCTCGTGCTCGGTCCAAGGCGACGTGTCAGGGTCAGGCCCATCCATGTACAGCTTGATGAGGTCGGCCCCATCTGCGAGCTGAGCCAGGGCCGCCTCCAACAGCTCGTCTCCATCGGCCGCCGTCACCGTCTCGGGTATCGGCTGTGAGCCTTCCTTGAAGATCCAGGATCCGGCCGCCCGGATGTGTGGTCGGTCGAAGCGACCTTCCCACCGATCGCGAACAGTCAGCGCCAGAGCCCGCTCTCGCCCGTCCTCGGGATCAAGTCCGATCGGCGAACCGACGTCGCGCATCCACCGGACGCCGGCATCCAAGGCGATCTTTCCGTTGTGCTCGGCCACCGCCAGTAGATCGGAAGGAGGGTCGCTGAAGCGTCGAATCCAGTTGGCCCCACCAGGCCCGGTCACGTGGCTGTGGCAATCCACGAGGCCCGGAACGAATGTGGCACCGTCGCAATCCACGATGCGAGCAGTCTCGGGAGGGAGGCGTTCCCCACTCGGTGCGATCCAGGCGATGACGTCGCCTATCACCAGGATGTCCGTGCCGAGCCTCAGGAGCCCAGCGCGCGTGTCCGCCAAGGCTCCGTTGCTGTACAGGACTGGGTGGTTGCGGGCGCTCTCCGCCATCTTGGTCATGGTCTCGATTCTGGCACCCGGCGCGAGAGCCCGAATGACTAGTCCACGGGAGGGTGTTCGGGATGGGCCTCCAGCCCGAAGGCGCTCGGGGCCGATGGTCACCACATGGACCGACTGTCACGTCTGGAAGGCCCCGCGCCCGGCATCGCTGCGGTGGTGGCGAGCGGAATCGGCTCTGCGGTGGTCTTCGTGGTGATTGGGCCCTTCCTCCCAATGCATCGCGCCGACGTCGAGGTGGTGGTCTTTCTCGTCACGTTCGGAGTGATCCTCACCATCGCCCTGGCCTATAGCTGGGGCATCGATCACGTGTGGCGGCGGACCCACCGGGAGGCGGAGCGGGCCGTGGCCGGCTACAAGAGTGAATTCGCCGCCCGGCTGAGCCACGAGCTGCGTACCTCCCTCACTGGCATCGTCGGGTACGCGCAGCTCGTCGATCCCGCCGAGTCGGGTGATGACAATGCGGAGGCGCTGAGGACGGTGATCCAGCAATCGGTCCAGCTGAGCCGCGTGGTCGACGATCTGACCGTATCCGGTCGGATCGAGGCAGATGAGCTCCGTCTGCAGACCATGGAGGTCGAGATGCTGGCGACGGTCCAGGCGACCGTGGACTTCTCCTCGCTGGGAGGTGACCCCGTGTTCGTCGACTGTGACGACGCCGTCGTCCTCGCTGATCCCGAGGCGCTGCGTCACGTCCTGCGGAACTTGATCGGAAATGCTCTACGGCACGGTCTCCCACCCGTCGAGATCCGGGGTCGACAGTTCGGTGAACGTTATCTCTGCCAGGTCGTGGACCATGGGCCGGGCCTGGGTGAGGGCGTGGACCCATTGGCGAAGGGGGACGACATCTGCCTGGGCCTGTACGTGGCCCGGCGGCTCGCAGAAGCGATGGGCGGTGAACTGACCCATCGACGTGTGCGAGGCGAGACGCATTTCATCCTGATGGTTCCCATGGCGGAGGCCCGTCCCGACCCTGGCTCGTCCCTCCGTCACCTCAGATCAGCCATAGCCCGACTCGACAAGGAGGACCGCCGGCATGTTCAAGCGACGCGCGGAGCGGCGTCAGCAGCACTGTGAGCATCCCAACGCCAACCGGACGACCAACTTCGGTCTGGAACGGGTGACCTGTCCGGACTGCGGCTGGATCGAGGTCAGGAACCTGCCCGAGGAGGTGGTCGTGTCCGAGAAGCTGGGGGTCGCGGCTCGTTGACATGCCCGATTCGAGGTGGTCGGTAGGAACACAGAGAGGGCCGGACCCTTTGGGGGTCCGGCCCTCTCTCGTCGGTCGCCGTGTCGTCTTCAGAGAAGCACGGCCTTGTTGCGGATGCGGAGGAAGACGAAGCCGATGAAGACCAGCGTCAGTCCGATCGCAACTGCCATCGCCGACAGGGCATAGGACAGGATTCCCACGCTCAGGGCGGTGGTGAGGGTGGTGGCATCGAGCCAGGAGGCCCGGGCCTCGTTGGGGACCATCACCTGCTCGCCGGATTCGTCGAGGACCGGTTGACCGTTCTCGTCGACGGCGGGGACCATCCGTTCCATCTCGGAGTAGTAGAGGCCGCCGGTCCGGTCCAGCTGATGGTGGGTGATGATGTCGGCCTGCGCCCACATCGTGAACGGGCCCCGGACGGCCGTTTCAGGGATGGCCGCATCTTCGGGAGTGACGATCTTCTGGGCTGCCGCCTGATCCCAGGTGTACCAGGCTCCGAAGACACCGCCGGCAATGGCACCGAACCCGACGGTGAGCGCCAGGACGGCGGCGGTGAGGAGCAGCCAGCTCTTCTTGAGTGTGGTCGCCTGTTCTGGGGCGACTCGGTCGGTGACGATGGCAGTCATCGGTAGCCTTCCTTTCTCGTTTGGCAAACTGCCGATGCCGTGATCATCGGTGAAGGCACCCTGTGTCGCCGAGAGTCCAAGGTCCCTCCGGGAGTCGGAGAAGTCCCCTTCCCTCTAGGGACCAATGTCCCCGGCCGAGGAGGACCGCAAGCGGACGATCCGCACGGCGAAGTCTCCGACCCAGATCGCCGCCAGGACGATGGCCACCTCGGTGAGGCCGGTGGGGAGAGCGGCTCCCGCCAGATTGGCGCAGACCAATGGCAACCACGGCCGGTGGGTCATTCGCTGAGAGTTCTCGGACAGAGGCGGACCGGCGAGTACCGGCAGGAGGTAACCGAGAGAGCCCGCGAGAACCTGTCCGATGCCGGCCAATACCACCGCTCCGGTCCACGGGGCGAAGTGCATCGCCGCACCGCCGACGAGGAGGGACACACCGTCCACGGCGGCCCAGGCGATCAGCCACAGGGTGCCCGCCGTGATCTGGAGGAAGGGCGAGCGGTTGCGCCCTTTCGCCCAGAGTCGGAGGACGATTCCTCCCAGGACGAGCGACGCGCCGGCTCCCACGAGCAGTGTGCCCGCTCCTACGAGCCAGTGCTGCCCTGTCAGAGCGCCGGCCATCGTCAGCACGCCGAGGGAGGATGCCCACCAGGCGACGCTCGCTTCTCTGCCCGAGACGGCTCGGTGGTGGGCCACGGTGGGCAGGAACGTGGGGAGCGTCCCGACGATGGTGAGCCCGACGAACCCTGCCAGGTTCAGATGCGCATGCACCAGCCGGATCGTGGGGTAGGCGTCTCCGGCCCGGCCACTGCCGAGGACCATCCCCAGGGCCACCCCCACCATGGCGGTGGCGAAGGCGGTGAGGTAGAAGCGGGAAGAGAGGTCGAACCTCCGCAGCAACGAGGCTCGGACCGCGGAGGCGATCGACCACCCGAGCAACCCCAGGGAGGCGACGACGAGGGAGCCTGCCAGCCACACCAGCCACTCGATCCCGGAGGCTACGCCCAGGAGGATCCCGGCCACGCCGACAGCTGCCGTCCACCGCTGCAGCGAGGTCGTTCTGCCCGGGGGTGCCGGGGCGGCTGCCCAGGTGATCGTGAACATCTGGCTGGCGCCCGAGATGGCCAGGAAGACGGATCCGGCCAGGAACGAGTGGAGAGGACCCCACCAGGAACCACCGCGTACCAGAACGGCGATGGCCCAGCCTGCGGCGACCGCCCCGAACACCCCCGCCAGCCGAAAGGCCGCCCGCGCCAGTGTGTGTGATTCGACCACGCGGCGATTGCGGTCGGGTCTCATGGCACGAGGGTGACGGCCAGGGCCACCACCGCCAGAGACACGATGCTCCCGATCATCCCCACCCAGCGGACTGCACGGGCCGAGGATCGGACGGCTGACATGCCATGCACGGCTGCCAGGGCAAAGCTGACCAGGGCCAACCCGATCTTGACTCCCAGGGTCGTGCCGTAGCCACCGACCGTGAAGCCGGCGAGTGTGACGCCCCGGTGGTAGGTGAGTGCGAGCCCACTCGCCAGGAGGACCGGGACCAGGCCCACCGCCGCCAGACGGCCGAACCTCGAGCCGAGCGCCGACACGAGCCGGCGGCGATCGTCGTCGCTCATCAGCCGCGAGGTCACCGGACGGACCACCAGACTCAGGGTCAGCTGACCGCCGACCCAGAGGACGGCCGCGCCCACGTGGAGGAAACGTATCAGGCTCCAGATGTCGTATCTCAAGCTGGTCTCCATACCGGGCGGACCCACCCCAGGGCCGCCACCCACACGACGACGGCTCCCACTGCAGCCAGGATCGGGCCTGTCCGGCCGCCGGTGAGCCAGGGAAGGGCCACTCCGGCCAGCATGATGGCGACACCGGCCTGGTGGGCGAGGAGAGGCAACTCGATAGGGCGGCCCTCGGCGAGCCCCCACACCAGGACGGTCGAGACGTAGCCCAGCAGCAGGGCATGCAGGTAGATCACCACGCCGGCCCGCCCGGTTGTGGAATGGATGGCGCTGCCGCCGATCCCTACCGCCACCAATCCCGCCGCGGCCACGACGAGCCATGCCACCGCAGCCCTGAGCGCCGAACGGTGGCGCTGCCAGACCGCCCGGGCCAGGGCGGCCACCCCGACGAACGTGACGAACGCGGCCACCCTCGAGATCGGTCCCAAGCCGGTGAACTCAGGTCCACCGGCCACGCCGAGTGGGAAGAGCAACCAGGCCGAGCCCCCGATCGACCAGGTGACCAAGCGAGTCGTGCGACCGTCGAGTGCCTCTCGCCGAGCCAGAACGCCGAGCGTCCCCAGCACCAACGACCAGGCGAAGGTGGAGAGGAAGGCATGGACGGCGAGCGAGCGGGCGAGTTGAGTTCCCGAGTCGGTGGCCTGCAGGAATCCGAGGACGAGCACGCCGAACGACGCCACGATGACGTAGGCCAGCGACCAGCGGAACACCGGTCGTGTCCCTCTCCAGACGGTGAAGGTGGCTCCGTACCAGACTGCCATCACCGCCGCCGAGGCAGCGATCGAAACCGGCCCATACCCCTGAGCGAGGAAGGCGGCCGTCATCGGCACCAGGAGACCCGCTCCCCAGATCAACCAGCGACGCCCGGTTCCGGCCGCCACCAGGACTGCCAGACCCGCCCAACCGAAATACAGAGCGTGGGAATGGGCGTGCAATAGATGATCGAACGGAACACCCGTCGGAATGCCGGCCAGTCCGAGCCGCAGCCACACACCGAATCCGGTTGCGACCAGGAACACGAGCGGAATGATCCGCTTCATCACCCGCTTTTATAGTTCTTCCGAACTTCACCGTGAAAATCTGAGCCTGTCAACGGTCCTACATCTAGGCTCGGGAACATGGCCGGTTATCTGCTCCCCGAAGAGGCTGTGACCAACGTCGACGCGTACCGCGCCGCCGGAGGGGGCGAGGGAATCGCCCGTGCGTTCCGTATCGGCCCCGAGGCGACCCTGAAAGAAGTGGAGGCGTCACGGCTGCGAGGCCGTGGTGGCGCTGGATTCCCGACCGGCATCAAGTGGAAGGGAGTGGCGGGCGCCGATCCCGCTCAGCGCCGGTTCCTCGTCTGCAACGCCGCTGAAGGCGAGCCTGGGACGTTCAAGGATCGGGCTCTCCTGCGATTCAACCCCCACCAGGTCCTGGAAGGGATCGCCATCGCCGCCTTCGCCATCGGAGCCGAGGAGGCATACATCGGCATCAAAGACAAATACGGTCTCGAGATCGAATTACTCGAGACGGCCGCTACCGAGCTCGCCGAAGCCGGAATGTTGGGGGAGGTACCCATCAGGGTGGTCACAGGACCCGACGACTATCTACTCGGGGAGGAAAAAGGGCTCCTGGAGGCGATCGAAGGGCGGCCACCTTTTCCGCGCTGGTACCCGCCCTACATCCTCGGCTTGCACACAGGGATGCCCTCCGGCGTCGGAGCGGCGTCGTCCGGATGGGACGAGCAGACCAATCCCACCGTGGTGAACAACGTCGAGACGCTGGCCAACGTCCCTCCGATCCTGGCGCGGGGCGCCGACTGGTTTCGCTCTCTGGGCACCGAGGACAGTCCTGGCCACATGTTGTTCACGATCTCCGGCGACGTTCGCCGAGAGGCAGTGGCCGAACTGGCACTCGGGACGCCCCTCGCCGTGTTGGTGCACGGCATCGGCGAAGGGCTCGAAGCCGGTCGTCGGGTCAAGGCGGTCTTTCCGGGTGTCTCCAACGGGCCGCTTCCCGATCGCCTGCTCGACACGCCGATGGACTTCAGGTCCATGCAGGCGGTCGGATCCGGTCTGGGATCCGGAGGGATGATCGTCTACGACGACACCGCCTGCATCGTGGCGGTGGCGGCGGTGCTCTCACGCTTTCTCGCCATCGAATCCTGCGGGCAATGCCCACCATGCAAACTCGGCACGGATGCCTTGGCCGACCGCTTCTTCGCCATCGACGCCGGAGAGGGCACCGCGTTCACTCTCGACGAGATGACCGCCTGGATCGGCCGGGTGACCGATGCCAACCGGTGCGGTCTCGGGGCAGGGGAAAGGGCTCTGGCCGCCGGTGTCTTCCAGTCGTACTCCGACGAGGTCGTGGCCCACCTCGGATCAGCCTGTTGGTCGGACCGCGACATACTCGTGCCGAAGATGAACGATTGGGACCCAGATCGTGGCCGATTCAGCTACGACGAGGGATACTTCGCATGGAGGCGTGCGTGACGAACGAAACTGCAGTGACCTCGGTTCTGCCCCGACCGGCTCCCGGCACCGTGGCCCGGGCGACTCCACCTCCCCGACCGGTCGAGGAGGCCTTGCGCCTGGTCGATGAGGGGGAGAAGCCGGCGGAGGTGTCTCGCCGGTTGGCCGGATCGTTCGGGGTCGAGGATCTGAGAGCAGCCCAGATCTGGTGGGTGCGGCGAATGCCGAAGGTTCGCTGGAACGACCATCGGGCGGGCGCCGTACTCCGTGCCCTGGAAGAAGCCGTCAAGCGCTTGGACCCGAAACTGCCCTCTGCCTCCTGATCTTCCCGGAGGTCCTTTTCAACGAGGACTTTGGACCCTGGTCCAGAGGATGGTGATCCATTTTCGTGGTGTGCACGACCGCGAGAGAGGATTGCCATGACCCAGGTCATCGATCGTCCACCCGTCTCCGACCGCCCACCTTCGAGGGCTGAGAAGGCGGTCCCGGAGCACCCGCACTACGTGCTCGGGACGCTGGTGGCTTTGGGGGTACTCGGGACGCTGGCGGCCGTGATCCTGGCCGTCGTTTCCCTGGGCATAACCGCGGGGCGCAACTCCGTCGACGATGCGCTCGTCGCCGAGCGCGTGGACGAGTATCTGGCTGAGGCCGGAGCGAGCGCGGCCACCGGCGACGTGATTCCCGCTCTCGTACCCAAGGCGAATCTGCCGGTTGCGTCCGAGGTGGCCGTTGCCACCGCCCCGTCCATGCCCCCTCCGACCGGGCGAACCACACCTGCCATCGTGGAGGTGGAGTTCGAGGTGGTGGAAGGTGTCAACACGATCGACCCCGCTAGCGGTGTGGAGACCGAGACCTGGGGCTACCGTCTGGTCGACGGCGGTGGCGACCAGATCGTGGCCGGAACGCCGGGTCCCGTGATTCGGGCACGTGTAGGCGACGTTCTGCGATTCACGATCACGAATCCGGAGGGCAACAGCCACCCCCACAACGTCGACTTCCACGCCGTCACCGGTTCCGGTGGTGGTGC
Organism: Acidimicrobiia bacterium; assembly: GCA_035304485.1. Taxonomy (GTDB): domain Bacteria; phylum Actinomycetota; class Acidimicrobiia; order Spongiisociales; family ZC4RG35; genus ZC4RG17. The sequence goes on from DATGPZ010000202.1 coordinate 57,537, forward strand.
CGAGGCGACCACGGTCGCTCCGGGAGAGACGAAGACGATCGAAGCCCGACTGCTCTATCCCGGCTTCTTCATGTATCACTGCGCCTACGACGACGTCCCCGCTCACATCAGCCACGGGATGTACGGGGGGATCCTGGTGGAGCCCGAAGAGCCGCTTCCTCAGGTCGAGCACGAGTGGTACATGGTCCAGTCCGAGTACTACACGGCTTCGAAGGAACCCGGGGTCGTCGAGTTCGATCGTCGAGCGGTCACAGACGAAGACCCGTCCTATGTGGTGTTCAACGGAGCGGTCGGTTCGCTGACCGGCGACAACGCTCTCCAAATGGAGGTGGGGGAGAGGGCGCGGATCTATTTCATCAACGCGGGCCTGAACCTCGACTCGAACTTCCATCCGATCGGTTCTCACTGGGACAAGGTCTACCCGGAGGCCACGCTGCTGTCGCCGCCTCTACGCGGCTCCCAGACCACACTGGTCCCGGCCGGCGGCGGGACCGTGGTCGAGCTCGTCGGCCAAGTCCCGGAGACGATCGTCCTCGTCGACCATGCGCTGGCGAGAGCTTTCGACAAGGGCGCCGTCGGTCAGATCGTCGTCGAAGGCGACGAGAACCCGGAGATCTATGAAGCGATCGGCCAGGACACCGAATCCGAGGGCGGAGGCACCCATCAGATGGGGCCGAGCGAATCCGAAGACACTCCCTCGGCCGGTGAGCAGGTCTCGATCCTCCCGGGCAGCTCGACGTTCCAGGATGCCGATGCCCCCGATGAGTTCGCCGAATCGGAGAGCCCCGGCGACTACTCCGTCAACGTGCTGACCGTGCCGGCTGGGACCACCGTGACCTGGACGAACGAGGACGGCATGATGCACACGGTCACAGCCGCCGACGGCAGCTTCGACTCGGGCTTCCTGAACGAAGGAGACACTTTCTCCTACACGTTCGATGAGCCGGGGGAGTACGAGTACTTCTGCAGTCCCCACCCGTGGATGCGGGCGAAGGTGATCGTCGAGGGCTGAACACCCTTCCTGCCACAGCACTCTTGCGGTCCTCGAAGGGCTCCGGCTATGCCGGGGCCCTTCGGTTCTACATCGCTGAGGGCGGTCAATCGCGTGGCCAGAGGACCGACTGGGTCTGGAGCGTCTTCGCCACCAGATCGCCGTGGCCGACCGAGCAGTCGGTCTCCACGACGATGGTGCTGCGACCGCGGTGCAGGATCGATGCCCGGGCCAAGACCGTCCCCGAGCGGACGGCGGCGAGGAAGTTGGTCTTGGATTCGATGGTGCTCGTGCCGGCCGCACCCTCCGGTAGCGCCAGGTAGGCACAGGTGGCGCCGGCGGTGTCCGCCAGGCTCATGATCACCCCACCGTGCAGGATGCCTTCTGCCGTGCACAACTCGGGCGCCCAATCCAGCTCCAGCAGAACCCCTTCGGGGCCGGCATCCCGGGCTCGGATTCCGAGGGTGGCGGCCAGCGGCATGGATGAATGCAAGAACTGGTTGAGGTCTGACATCGACATCCCTCGATCCGGATCGGGAGGCGCCAGGATAGGCTCGCGTGCATGATCCGGCTCCTCGAAGGGTCTTCGGCGATCCCGCTGGACGACTTGGTCGATTTCTGCCTCGAGTCACATCGCCTGGACCGGCGGCTCGTGATGCTGAACATGGTCGTCTCGCTCGACGGCGCCACCGCCGTCAGGGGGCGGTCCGGGCCTCTGTCCGACTCCGACGACCAGGCCCTGTTCCAGGCGTTCCGGGCCGCCAGTGACGTGATCCTGGTGGGAGCGGGCACCGTGCGGGCGGAAGACTACGGGCCGGTCCGCCTCACCGAGGCCGCTCGTCGAGCCCGCGAACGCAGGGGGCTGAGCCCGATACCCGAGATGGCGGTGGTCTCGGCCAGCCTTCGCCTCGAGCCGACGGCCCGCCTCTTCTCCGATCCGGCCCAGCGACCGCTCGTGTTCACGGCCCGGGCGGCGGTTCCGCGTGCCGACACGCTGGGAGATCGTGCCCGGGTGGTACCGATGGGCCGGGAGGAGGCGAATCTGGCGGAAGTGATCGAGCATCTGCTGGAGCTCGGGCATCGGACCATCCTCTGCGAAGGGGGGCCGACCCTGAATTCCGGTCTCATCGGTGCCGGGCTGGTGGATGAGCTGGACCTCGCACTGTCGCCCGTGATCGTGGGGGGTTCCAGCTTCCCGCTCGTTGCCGAAACACCGCCCGTGCCACTGGGTTTCCGGCTCGAGCGGGTCATGTCAGGGGATCGGATGCTCTTCCTGCGTTACCTGCGAGAGGAACGCTCACACCTTCAGGCGTGACCGTGAAGACTTCTCCTCGCACGGTGACGTCGAGCTTTCCCTCATCGGTGGAGAGGGCGATTCGCTCGTGGTCCAAGTCCACCGACAGACGCACTCCCCGTACCAGCAGTTTGAAGACGATCGCCCGCCATTCCTCGGGGAGACGGGGGTCGAAGCTGATGTCGCCTCCCGTGTCACGCATGCCGGCCATCCCGTAGATGACCGCCATCCACACTCCACCGGCCGATGCCAGATGGATCCCGTCGGTCGTGTTGCCGTGCAGGTCCGCCAAGTCGGTGAAGAGCGCCGTGCGGAAGTAGCGCATCGCCAGTTCGGCGTGGCCGATCTCGGCCGCCATGATCGACTGCACGCAGGCCGACAGTGACGAGTCGCCGGTCGTCAGAGGGTCGTAGTACTCGAAGTTGGCGCGTTTGAGCTCGGGTGAGAACTGATCGCCGAGGAGGAACATCGCCATCACCACGTCGGCCTGCTTGAGCACCTGGTAGCGGTAGATGACGAGGGGATGGAAATGCAGCAGCAGCGGGTACCGATCGGCGGGAACGGCGTCGAAATCCCATCGTTCCTTGGCCAGGAAACTCTCGTCCTGTTTCGTGATTCCGTAGCCAGGGTCGTAGCCGACGTACATGTCGTCGGCGGCACGACGCCACTCTTCGATCTCCTCGTCGGCCAGCTGCACCTTGGCGCGTAACCTCTCCCAGCGGCTGGGTTGTTCGGATCGCATCCGTTCCACGCAAGTGACGGCATAGCGCAGGTTCATCTGCGCCATCAGGTTGGTGTAGGCGTTGTCGTCGACCAGAGCCGTGTATTCGTCCGGCCCCGTCACGCCGTAGATGTGGAAGGCGCCGTCGCGGTGAAAACCGAGATCCGCCCACATCCTCGCTGTCTCGATCAGGATCTCGACGCCGAAATCCCAGAGGAGCTCATCGTCGCCCGTCACTTCCACGTATTTGCGGATGGCATAGGCGATGTCGGCGTCGATGTGGTACTGGGCGGTCCCTGCCGCGTAGTAGGCGCTCGCTTCCTCGCCGTTGATGGTTCGCCAGGGGAACAGTGCCCCCCGCAGTGACAGCACGCGCGCCCGCTCTCGGGCTTCGTCCAGCATGTCGTACCGGAAGCGGAGGAGGGACGCCGCCACCTTGGGTGAGGTGTAGATCAGGAACGGGAGGACGAATATCTCCGTGTCCCAGAAGTAGTGACCCTCGTAGGCCTGGCCGGTCACACCCTTGGCCGGGATGCCGGTCCGGTCGATCTGAGCGGAGGCCTGGTGGAGGTTGAAGAGAATCCACCTGACTGCCTGCTGGACCGCCTTGTCGGTGCCTATGTGGACGTCGGCCACGTCCCAGAAGGAGCTCCAAGCGGCTTCCTGGGCGTGCGCCATCGCCTCGAAGCCGGCGGCTGCGGCCAGCGCCGACGAGTCTTCGGCATCGTCGATACCGCGGTCGGAACTCGTGTGATACGACGTGAAGGCCTCGATCGTGACCTGTTCGCCGGCGTCCAGCTCGATGGAGAAGGTCGCTTGGGGGCGGTCGGGATGCTCGTAGAGCTCCACCTCGTGGGGACGGTCGATCCGGTGAGCCTTCGAGACGGCCAGGTTGAGTCGAGACCGAACCGTCTCATAGGCGACGGAGAGCGTTTCGGGCGAGAGCCGCAGCCCGGTTGGCTCCAGGACACGCCGTCCGAAGTTCTTCGCCCGTCGGGGATCCAGCTCGGGAGTCGCCGGCTCCAGGTAGTCGGTGTCCTGGCGGTTGGTGAGCTCGGAAACGACGACGACGTTGGCGGGCGCGTCCACCGTGATGGCGAGGCGGCAAGCGATCAGGTCCGGTTGGACGATGGAGACGAGCCTGCTCGCCTCGACGTCGACTCCGATCCCGCCGAGCGTCTCCCAGTGGTAGCGGTGGGTGAGTATCCCCGTCTTGAAGTCCAGGCGGCGTTCCCAGTTGCTGATCTGGGCGTCGTCGAAGTCGAGCACCTCTCCGTTGACCGCCAATCGCAGAAGGGTCGGATCGGGCACGTAGACGATCGTCTGGCCCGTGGTGGCGAAACCATAGGCCGGCTCGGGATAGATGATCGGCCATGTCTCGTAGAAGCCGTTGATGAGGGCGCCGCCCTGGTGGACGGGAGCCCCCTGGTGGAACGTCCCCCGGACCCCGAGGCGACCGTTGCCGAGGGCCAGCACGGTCTCGAGCAGGGAGGTCAGCTCTCGGGTGTAGGCGGTTTCGACGATCGCCCAGCGGTCGATGGGATAGAGATCGTGGGGAAGTTCCGGTGCGATCTCGGTCTTCTTCATGGCACCAACTCCGCGAGGTCGTCGACTACGACGTCGGCGCCGGCGTTGGAGAGGGCCTCCCCATCTCCGTGCCGGGCGACGCCGATCACCGCGCCGAAGCCGCCGGCGACTCCTGCTTCCACGCCGGCGACGGCATCCTCGATCACCACCGCTCGACTCGGCTCGGTGCCGAGCCGACGGACAGCCTCGAGAAAGGTGTCGGGGGCGGGCTTTCCAGGGATCGACTCGGCCGCCGCCACCACTCCGTCGATCCGCACCGGGAAGCGGTCGAGGATCCCCGCCGCCTCCAGCACCTGTTCGGCGTTGGCCGAGGACGACACGACGGCCATTGGGATCCCCAGTGCGTCGAGGTGGTCCAAGAGTGCCACCGA
>DATGPZ010000203.1:0-57244 GCA_035304485.1 Acidimicrobiia bacterium
CGCCACCGAGTGCTCCCCCCGCAGAACGGACAGCACCACTCGCAGCTTCTGATCGGTCGTCTTCTTCGATGGCTTCGCCATCGCCTCTCCTTCGCTCAGGACCACAACCTAGACCTGAGCAAGAAACGATGACTCGGGGCAGGGAACATCAAAGCCTCTACGAAACCCGGGGCAGTTCACTGACTGGCCTGGTCGGGGCCATCCGGCCTCTCGGTCCGCGTCCTGGGCGTTGTCTCAGGGCGAGGTGGTCGGTCGATGCCCCCAGACCCAGGGCTGGGCGTGGCTGGCTGACTGGTCTGGTCGGGGCCATCCGGCCTCTCGGTCCCTAGGCCGGGGCCCGACGCGAGTACGCCCGGCGCCCCGAGCGGACCGGCCAGAGCGCGCGGGTACGTGCCGGCGACGAGCCGACTTCCGACTTCCGACTCTCCGACTCACCGTCTTCCGACTCTCCGACTCGCGCAGGCCGCGATATCGTCCACGCGGTGACCGAACCCGCAGCGCTGACCGATTCACGGCTCGCCAATCTCGGAGCCCGGCTGATCGCCGACGCCTACGAACGCTTCGAGAGCCGTTTCCGCATCGTGACCCGTCGGGCACGGATCCGCTTCGCCGAACGCGATTGGGTCGGCATGGCCACGGACGCCCGGGAACGGCTCGCCCTCTACGAGGGGGCGGCCAGTGCCACGGCCGTGACCATCCGGGAGACCCTGGGAGAGCGCACCGAAGATCAGATGGTCTGGGCGAGTATGAAGGCCGTCTACTCGGGCCTCATCATGCAGCGCCACGATTGGGAACTGGCCGAGACCTTCTTCAACTCGGTGACCCGCCGCATCTTCTCCACGGTGGGAGTCGATCCCCGGATCGAGTTCGTCGACACCGATTTCGACAGCCCGCCCACTGAAGCGATGGCGCCGTTGTACCGCTCGTATCCCTCGATGGGCCTGGTCGACCTGGTCGCGGCGATACTCGAGGACGCCGGTCTGGGCGCACCATTCGCCGATCTCGATCGGGACGCGCGGCTGGCGGCCGAGCGGATCTCGGAGCATCTCACCTCGGTGGGCGCGCTCCGGGTGGTCGATCGGGCAGAGATCATCGATGCGGTCTTCTTCCGGGGCAAGGGTGCCTATGTGATCGGGCGCTTGTACTCCGGCTCGCATGTGATGCCGATCGTGCTGGCACTGCTGCATCCACCCGAGGGGGTGGTGATCGATGCCGTCCTGCTGACCGAGAACCAACTCTCCATCCTCTTCTCGTTCACCCGCAGCTACTTCCACGTCGATGTCGACCGACCATGGGAGCTGGTGCGTTTCCTGCGAACGCTGATGCCGAGGAAACGTCCCGCCGAGATCTACATCAGCCTCGGCCACAACAAGCACGGCAAGACGGCTCTGTATCGCGAACTGCGGCGCCATCTCCTCACCACCCCGGATCGGTTCACGTTGGCGAGGGGAGCCCGGGGACTGGTGATGGTGGTGTTCACGCTTCCCGGGTTCGATGTCGTGTTCAAGGTCATCAAGGACCGCTTCCCGCCCCAGAAGTCGACCACCCGATCCCAGGTCAAGGAGAAGTACAGGTACGTCTTCAACCACGATCGGGCGGGGCGTCTGGTCGACGCACAGGAGTTCGCCTACCTCGCCCTACCCAAGGAGCGTTTCGAACCCGAGGTCCTCGACGTCCTCACCCGGGAGTGTGAGAGATCGGTCGAGGTGGGGGAGGAGACGGTGACGATCCGGCACTGCTACGTCGAGCGGAGGGTGATCCCTCTCGATCTCTTCGTCCGGGAGGCGGACGAGACCCTGGCCCGGGAGGCGATCGTCGACTACGGCAGCGCCATTCGTGATCTGGCTGCGTCGGGGATCTTCCCTGGGGACCTGTTGCTCAAGAACTTCGGGGTGACCCGCCACGGCAGAGTGGTGTTCTACGACTACGACGAGATCTCGCCCCTCGACGACGTGAAGTTCCGCCCGATGCCGGAACAGCCCGGCGAGTTACCGGCGGCGGAACCGTGGTTTGCGATCGGGCCGAACGACGTCTTTCCCAGCGAGTTCTCGACGTTCTTGGGCGTTCAGGGCGAGATCCGCCACGCCTTCACCGCCTATCACGCAGACCTGTTCGATCATCGATGGTGGCGTTCGATGCAAGAGAGGGTGGAGCGCGGCGAGCTGATCGAGGTATTTCCCTATGAACGGCGGGCCCGTCTGGCCCGAGGGAATGATTAGCCTCGAATCGTGGCCGCTTATCCAACCGAGTACGAGTTCGACGTAGTCCTGAGGGATGGGGCTGGAATCTCGATTCGGCCCATCCGGCCCGACGACGACCAGCTGATGCTCGACCTGTTCGAGCGCCTCGGACCGGAGAGTCGTTACTTCCGGTTCTTCCGAGTGAAGCGGTCCCTCGACCCAGAGGAGCTGAAGTACTTCACCACGGTCGATTACGAGCGGCGGATGGCATTGGTGGCGCTCGCTCAGGACCGCATCATCGGAGTGGGTCGCTACGACGCTCTGGAGGACGATCCTTCCACCGCCGAGGTCGCGTTCGCCGTCGCTGACGATCATCAGGGCAGGGGAGTGGGCACCGAGCTGCTGCAGCTGCTCACGTCCTACGCCCGCAGTCGCGGCGTCAAGCGGTTCCGCGCCTTCGTCCTCCCCGAGAACCGACAGATGATGCGGGTGTTCCGCAACTCTGGTTACGAGCTCACCCGCAGCCTGGAGGAGGGTATGTACACGGTCGACTTTCCCGTGGAGGAGTCCGAAGACTCGATGGCCGCGTGGGGCGAGAGGGAACGGCGAGCGGTTACGGCCTCTCTGGGGCCGATCTTCGTCCCGAAGTCGGTGGCGGTGGTCGGCGCCTCCACCAACCCGGTCTCGATCGGCAACCGCATCTTCCGGAACCTGCTGAAAGAGGGGTTCACGGGTCCCTTGTACCCGGTCAATCCGAATGCAAGGGTGGTCAACTCGGTGCGGGCGTATCCCTCGGTGAAGGACATCCCCGACGACGTCGACCTGGCCTTCATCGTGGTTCCGGCGGCCGTCGTCCTCGACGTCGTGCGCGAGTGCGCCGAGAAGGGCGTCAGGGGGATCGTGGTCATCTCGGCCGGATTCTCCGAGGTGGGGGAGGAAGGCGCCGCCCGAGAGCGGGAACTGCTCTCGATCGTGCGTCGGGCCGGTATCCGGATGGTCGGTCCCAACTGCCTCGGTCTGCTCAACACCGATTCCAGCGTGAGCATGAACGGAACCTTCTCCCCGGTGTACCCGCCCGCCGGCAACCTCGCCCTGTCCAGTCAGTCGGGCGCCCTGGGAATCGCCATCCTCGACTACGCCCGGGAGGCCCGGATCGGGTTGTCCCACTTCGTGTCGGTGGGCAACAAGGCCGACGTCTCCGGCAACGACCTGTTGCTCGCCTGGGAGGACGACCCCAACGTCGACGTGATCCTCCTCTATCTGGAGTCGTTCGGAAACCCGAAGAAGTTCTCCCGGATCGCGCGGCGGATCGCCCGTCGCAAGCCCATCGTGGCGGTGAAATCGGGTCGCACTCAGGCCGGAAGCCGAGCCGCTTCTTCACACACGGGCGCCCTCGCCTCGTCTGACGTGGCGGTGGAAGCACTGTTCCGCCAGGCCGGGGTCATTCGGGTGGACACGATCGAGGAGCTGTTCGGGGTGGGCCGCCTTCTGGCCGACCAACCGATCCCCCTCGGCCATCGGGTGGGCATCGTCACCAACGCCGGAGGGCCCGGGATCCTGGCCGCCGATGCCCTGGAAGCCAACGGCCTGGAACTTCCTACGCTGTCCGAAGAGCTCCAGGAAATGCTGAGGGAGAAGCTGCCGGCCGAAGCCGCCACCTCCAACCCGGTGGACCTCATCGCCTCGGCCGGTCCTGCCGAGTTCGACCACGCCGTCTCGTCGCTCATCGAGTCGGGGGAGGTCGATTCGGTGATGGTCATCAACGTCGAGGTGACTCCAGGCTTCGCGGCTCCGGTCGCAGGAGCACTGCGTGAATGTCAGGACCGGCACATGGGCGACGTCACGCTCCTGACCGTCTTCATGGGAGGCGAGGATGCCGCCGCACTCCTGGAGGGGGAAGAAGGCTCCCGAACCATTCCTTCCTACCAGTTCCCCGAGCAGGCGGCTCTGGCCCTGACTAGGGCCGTCGAGTACGGCCGGTGGCGCAACCGTGATCCCGGTGTGGTGCCTGCGCTCGACGGCATCGACCAGCAGAAGGCCCGGGACGTGGTCGACCCGGCCCTCGACCGTCTCGGCGAAGAGGGAGGCTGGCTCGAGCCCGACGAGGTGACCGCCCTCCTCGAATCTGTCGGCCTCCGGGTTCCCGTCACCGAGGTGGTCCACAGCGAGGACGAGGCGGTCCGGGTTGCGGCCGAGATCGGCCGATCGGTGTTGAAGGTCATCTCCCCGTCGGCCCTCCACAAGTCGGACGTGGGTGGAGTGATCCTCGACGTGAGCGGAGACGAGGAGGTGCGCGAGGCATACCGGAAGGTCATGTCGGCGGTTCCCGATCCCGAAGGGGTGCTGGTCCAATCCTTCGTCCCTGCCGGTCACGAGGTCCTCATCGGCTCCACCGAGGATCCCAGCTTCGGGCCCCTGATCGTGTTCGGGCTGGGCGGTGTGACAGTCGAACTGCTGGGAGACGTCGCCTTCCGAATCCACCCGCTCACCGATGTGGACGCCTCCGAGATGGTGAGAGCCGTGCGCGGTTTCCCACTGCTAGAGGGCTACCGCAACGTCCCTCCGGGAGACGTCGAAGCCCTGGAGGAGGCGCTCTTGAGGGTTTCCGCCCTGGTCAGCGCGGTTCCCGAGATCGTCGAGATGGACCTCAACCCGGTCAAGGTGCTGGGACCCGGGGACGGGACAGTGGTGGTCGACGCTCGCATGCGGGTGGCTCCGATCCCACCGTCGAACCGCCCGGAACTGGCGGATCTTCCCTCGGTCACCTCCTGAGCGTCGGTTACAGTCGGGCGAATGCAACCACCGGAGGTTCCTTGCCGCTCGTAGACGTCTCCCGTGAAGGTGCCGTAGCTGTGGTCACGCTGAATCGGCCGCCCGTCAATGCCCTCAGCACCGAGCTGTCGGCGGAGCTCGCTGCCGCCTTCCGCGACTGTGAGGATCCGGGGATCCGCGCCGTAGTGGTGACGGGCGATCCGCATTTCGCCGCCGGTGCCGATATCACCGGGTTCCAGGCCGCATTCGACGAGGGCAAGGACCAGCCCTTGGCGGATGCGCTCACCGAGGCGATCTGGGCACTGGAGCGACTGGAGAAGCCGACCATCGCTGCCGTCCGCGGCTTTGCGCTCGGAGGCGGCCTGGAGCTGGCGATGGGAGCCGACTTCCGTTATCTGGCAGAAGACGCCAAGGTCGGCCAGCCAGAGATCCTGTTGGGGCTCATCCCCGGAGCGGGCGGCACCCAGCGACTGCCGCGTCTCGTGGGGTATCGGGTCGCCAAAGAGCTCGTCTTCTCCGGTCGTCACGTAGGTGCTGAGGAAGCCCGAGCAATCGGCCTCGCGGACAAGGTCCTCGCCGGCGACGACCTGATCGACGTGGCGATGGCCGACGCCGCCGAGTGGGCGGAACGTCCCACCCGGGCCCTCGCCGCCGCCAAGCGTGCCCTCAACCATGGGTGGGGTCAGCCGATGGAGAAGGCATTGGAGATCGAGGCAGCGGAGTTCGCCGCCGCTTTCGGCACCGAGGACGCTCGAGAAGGCGTGGCGGCATTCCTCGAAAAGCGCAAACCCACCTTCAACGGACGCTGATCGAGTCCTCCACCCGGGATGCGAAGCGGGCCAGGCTGCGCCGCCAGATCAGAGACAGGACCAGCTGGGCCCCGTAGGCGACCACCGGGCCTCCCAGCCACCACGGGAAGTGCAGCTGCTCGGTCCATGTGAAGCGTATGCCTCCGGCCAGAGGGTCCAACCGGAAGCGCCCCCAACCGCTGATAGAGCCCACGTGGACGATCTCGATGAGGCGTCGGTCCTCCCAAGCCGTGACGACCAGCCAATCCGATACCCGAAAGGGGCCGACCCGAGTGGCCACCTCCATCGTCGTTCCCACCCCGCGACGCTGCTCGTCGGCGAATCGAATGGACTCGGCATCCGCCATCCATTCCGGATGGGACGTGAGGTCGGACGCCGCCTCCCATACGGCATCGAGCGGCGCCGCGATGAGGACCGAAACCGACACGGGCGGCACCAACTCAGCGTAGACGGTGGTCGTTGGCTCGACCGGCGTGGGAACATTGAGCCGATGCTCTACGTCGACCATGCGGCCACCACTCCGATGCGGCCTGAGGTCATCGAGGCCATGCAGCCGTTCGGCGCCGACCTGTTCGGCAACCCATCCGGCGTGCACGGCATCTCTCGCCGCGCCAAGGACGCTCTCGAGGAAGCACGCGAACGCGTGGCGGCGGTGCTGCAGTGCGAGCCACTGGAGGTCGTGTTCACGGGTGGTGGCACCGAAGCCGACAACCTCGCCATCAAGGGCGCCGCCCTCGCCTCCGGTCACCGAGGTGGTGTGGTGACCGTGGCGACCGAGCACGAAGCGGTGCTGGAATCGGTGGAATTCGTGTCCCGTATGGGGTGCCCGGTCGCGGTCCTCGGCGTCGATCGATGGGGACTGGTCGATCCCGAGGCCGTAGCGGCGGAGATGACCGACGAAACGAGGTTGGTCTCGGTGATGTGGGCCAACAACGAGACGGGTGTCATCCAGCCGGTCGCCGAAGTGGCTGACGCCGTCCGACGCGTTTCCGACTCGGTGTTGATCCATACCGACGCCGTGCAGGCCGTCATCTCCGAGGAGGTGACCTTCGACCGGTTCGACCTGCTCACTGTCGCCGGCCACAAACTCGGCGGTCCCAAGGGAATTGGGGCGCTGATCGTCCGCAATGGTGTGCCCCTCGAGCCGGTGGTCCATGGAGGCGGCCAGGAGTTGGGCCGTCGTTCGGGTACCCACAACGTGGCCGGGGCAGTCGGCCTCGCGGCCGCTCTCGAGGCGGCGGCGGCCGACCGGGAGCGGTTCCGGCGCGACGTGGGTGAGGCGCGGCGGCGATTCGAAGAGCGCCTGACCAACAAGCTCCCCGATGTCGTCATCAACGCTCCGCTCGACCGCCGACTCGTCCAGCACAGCCACGTGCGCATCCCCGGTATCCGCAACGAGACGGTCCTCATCCGGCTCGATCGGGCCGGAGTGGCCGCCTCCGCCGGATCCGCCTGCCAATCAGGAGCGAGCTCCCCGAGCCACGTCCTCATGGCGATGGGTCTTTCGCCTGAGGAGGCTCGCGAGTGTCTCCGGTTCTCCTTCGGATGGACCACCCGCCCAAGGGACGGCGACGATCTGGCGGACGCGCTGGTGTCTGCGGCCGAAGCACACCGTTGATCCCGGCGATGTAACCTGGCCCCCGGGACGGAACTCGGGGCAGGCATGACACAAATGGATACCGGGCAGAACGCGCTGGATGCGATCGATCCGGCGCGAGGTCCCACGCTGGTTCTCGTCGAGAGCGCCGACGGGTCGGTCGGCGATTTGGTCGACCATCTGCCATCCGGTGTTCGGCTGGTCAAACGGGCGTTGGCGGCGGAGGCTTCGCGGGCCGTGACGGGGGCGATCGCCGAACAACTCGGCTTGGCCGATCCCACTCCTGGCGCCTATGTCGTGGAAGAAGCCCAATGGGCCGACGCCTCATCGCTCGGCCGTCTGCAGCGTCTCCTCACCCGTCAGATCCCCGGTTTGATCGTCGTCCTCGCTTATCGCCTCGGTGAGCATTGGGGAATCGAAAAGGTGGCGGAGAGCGCTCGACGTCACGGAACCATTCACGAGATCGCGCTCGACGTCGACCCCCTCCCTGCCCCCTCCGATGCCGTCGCCCGCGATCTCGTCATAGCGACGAGCCTGGTGAACCAGCCGCTCACAGTCTCCGTGCTGGCTCGTGTCTTGGCGATGAGCGAGGCCGACACGCTGACTCTGGCGGAATCGATGGTGACCGCCGGCTATCTGACTGAAGCTCGGGGCGGGTTCATCTGCCTCCGTCCGATATCCGCCGGCGAGGCACGCAAGGGTCACGTGGCGGCGCGGCTGGCCTCGGTTCTCGAAGAGACGGGTTCTGGGTCGGAGGTCGTCGGATTGCTGAGGCTGGCGGCCGGGGATCCGGCTGCTGCCTACCCGCACCTCCTGGCCGCTGCCTTACGCGCCCGAGAGCGGTCGGTCCTCGGCGAGGCTCATCATCTGGCCGGTGCTGCCCTGGATGCGGCCAACCGCGTCGAGGCGGACACCGGAGACAAGGGGATGTTGCACCTGATACGCGGCCAGTATCTCCGGAGCGCCGGTCGTTCGGAGGAAGCCGCCACCGAGCTGGAGGCAGCCGTGGCCCTCCTCGATGGAGAAACACGTGTCGACGCTCTCGGGTTCGCCGCCGCCGTGGCCGACGACCGCCAACGACCTCAAGAGGCCGAGCGTCTGCTGGCGGTGGCGGAGTGGGAAGCTCACCGCCTGGGCGCTCTCGCCAAACTCGGCTCCCTCTCCACCTTCCGGGGCCGGGCCCTGAACCGTCTGGGATTCGCCGACGAGTCCGACGCCATGGTGGAAAAGGGCCTGCAGTGGCTGGATCTGGGCCGCGCCTCCGCCGAGCAGACGGCGAATGGGGAGAACAACCGAGCGTGGATCTCGTTCGACCGGGGCGAGGCGACGCGGGCGGAGGTCCAGTTCACCCACCTACGCGACATCACTCCGGCTGACGACCATGCCGGCCGGGCCGACAAGGAGGCGATGAGAGCACGGGCATTGTTCGCCTCGGGCCATCCGGATGCGGCGCTGGAAGCGGTGGCGGCTGCCCGCCACCACGCCGACCTGGCCGAAGTCGAGGCGCCGCTCTTCCTGACAGAACTCGCCCTCGTCGAGGGTGGGCTGGCCTACGGGCGGCTGGCCGAAGCGGAGGCTGCCGCCCAGAGCGCCCTCGACTTCGTGGAGCGGGAGCTGCCGGCTTGGGAGAACGTGGTGCGGGGACTGCGTGCCCTCGTCAGTCTTCGGTCCGGAGACGTCGGCACCGCCCGAACCGAGTTGGACGCGGCCGTGGCCGCCACTCCCGCCGGTGCCGATGGCTGGCGCCTGAGGTCGCGTCTCGCCGCCATCGCCCACGAGATCGATGCGGCCGAGGGCCGATTGCGTCATCGCGAAGCGATCGACCTCTCCGACGCGTTGTTGCAGGCTCGCTACTACGGGTCTGCGGCAGAACTGATGTGTGTGATCGCCGAGCAGCGTCGTAATGGCTCTCTCGCCGCCGAGGCGATGGCGCTCGCCACCCACATCGGGAATCCGATGCTGGCGGCCCGCGCGGCTCAGGCGGGACGGCTGTGGCGCAGTCCGGCGGCCGCCCCGGTCGTCCGGGCAATCCGGGCGATGGCCACCCGAGTCCCGGACGAATGGGAGCAGGACTGGCGCCGTCGACCCGGTGTGGCCGAGGCTCTCGAGGTTGCCGAGCCAGGCGACGACTCGGGTACGGAACAGAGCCGGCGAGTGCTCGAAGAGGCACTGCGCCGCACCGGCCTCAGCGCCGACACCGTTCTCAGCCCTGCCCAGCGACGAAGCGGAGGCCTGGTGCCCACCGGTCGCCGGCTGTCCGTCGTCCAGATGGTGGCAGCCGGACTCGTAGTGGTGGCCCTGGCAACGGGCACGTCTTTCGGCGTCTCCCGACTGCTCGCCTCGCCGTCGTCGTCCCCGCCGCCCGTCACGGTGGTCAGAGAGGTGCCCGTCACCACCGCGGCATCGGTCTCGCTGGAGGAGACACAGCTCGAAGCGCCTCCCGAGCCACTCACGGGCTCGGCGCCATTTCGGGGTGGGACGTCCCGTACCGGGGTGCTCGAGGCGGCCGGGCCACGGTCGGTGGAGGGCTTCTTCTGGAGGTATACGACCGCCGGTCCGATCGAGTCCACCCCGGTCGCCTATGGCCGCAACATCTACGTCGCCAGCACCGACGGCACCCTGTACGCGCTCGATCAGACGACCGGCAACCAGGTGTGGACGATGCGAACCGACAGTCGTATCACCACCACGCCCGAGATAGCCACCAGCGAGAGCGGGGAGGGCCAGACGTCCGCCCTGTTGGTCCTGGCCGGCGACGACGGCGTAGTGCGGGCTCGGGACGCCCTGAGCGACCTGCGGACCGAGACGTGGACCGTCCAACTGGGATCGCGGATCACTTCGTCGCCGGTGATCGCCGAAGGACTGGTTTTCGTCGCCACCAGCGACGGATCGGTGCACGCTCTCGGTCTGGGCGATGGTCGAGAGGCATGGCGCTATCCGGAAGAGGGGGAGAGCCTCGGGATGGTGAGCGCGCCACTCGCCTACCACGAAGGCATCGTGTACGCGGGGACAGCGGACGGTGTCCTGCATCTCATCGCCTCGACGACCGGCGAGGCGATCTGCGAGTTCGACGCCGGCGCCGGCATCGTCTCCAGCCCGGTGATCGCCGACGGGGCCATGTACCTCCCGACCCGGGGCAACACGATCTTCGTCCGTCCCCTCGGCGAATGCGCCCCCGGCAGCGTCGCCGACCGTCTCCCGCTCTACGGCACCGAGACGGCGGTCGAGGTGGCACCGGCCATCCGGGGAGAGCGCATGTATCTGCCGGCCGGCCGCTTCCTGTACTCCATCGATCTGCGGGACAACAGCCACGTTTGGCCCGCGTCGACCGTGGATGCGGGAAGCGCCATCTCTGGCGCCCCGGTAGTGGCCGGAAGCACCGTCTACTTCGGCACCGAGGACGGGCTCGCGATCGCCGTCGACGCCGACAGCGGTGAGGAGCTGTGGCGATGGCAGACAGGCAACTTCGTTCGCTCCTCGCCCGCCGTCGTCGAGAGAGCGGTTTTCGTCGGCTCGGGTGACGGTCGCCTCTACGCCCTCGGCGAGCGCTAGGTCGCTACCGACAGGCGATCGGAGGCCGTACCCTTCTGGTGATGTCCGAGTCCGTGCTCGTAGCCATGTCCGGAGGAGTCGATTCCTCGGTCGCCGCCGCCCTGATGGTGGAGGCAGGCCACGACGTGGTCGGAGTCACGATGAAGATGTGGTCCGGACCCAACGGTGAGGCGCCCACATCGGGGTGCTGCACGGTCTCGGACGCCGAGGACGCCCGACGGGTGGCGGCGCAGCTCGGCATCCCCTACTACGTCGTCGACTACACGGACCATTTCGGGCGAGGTGTGATCGACCGCTTCGTCGAGGACTACCTCCACGGCAGGACCCCCAACCCATGCGTCGAATGCAACCGCACCGTCAAGTTCTCGGCTCTCCTCGATCACGCCGCCGAACTGGGTTGCGATCGAGTGGTGACGGGCCACTACGCCCGGATCCGCCGGGAGGGGGCAACGTGGAAGCTCCTGCGGGGACTAGACCGGGACAAGGACCAGTCCTACGTCCTGTCGATGCTCACCCAGAGGGAGCTGGGTCGGATCGCGTTCCCGGTCGGCGAGCTGACCAAGGCCGAGACCCGATCACTGGCGGCCGAACTCGGGCTCCGCACCGCCCACAAGGCCGAGTCGATGGACATCTGTTTCGTCCGGGGTGGCGACTACCGCCAATTCCTCCGCGGAGAGGCACCGGAGGGTTTTCGGCCCGGTCCTATCGTCGATGGTGATGGCAACGAGCTCGGCCGGCACGACGGCGTGGTCGGATTCACCGTCGGTCAGCGTCGCGGTCTCGGGGTAGCCGTGGGCGAGCCGCGGTATGTGACTTCCATCGACGCCTCCACCTCCACCGTCACCATCGGCAGGCGTGAAGACCTCCGAGTGGCGGGTATCCGGCTGGAGTCGGTGACCAGCGTCGACGGTCACCCGCTGTCCGGGAGAGTGCAGGTCCAGTACCGCGCCCACGGCGGAACGGTCGGAGGGGTGCTGACCGGGGACGAAGTCGAGTTCGAGGAGCCTCAAACGGCGGTGGCGGCCGGACAGACCGCCACCTTCTATCGGGGCGACGAGGTGCTCGGCGGCGGCATCATCGCTTCGACGCGGCGCTGAGCCGTCCCGTGGCTCAGCCCTCGGCCTCGACCTCGCGCTCGGCTATCTGGCGCCGGACGTCGTCCATGTCGAGAGCCTTGACCTGACCGATGAGGTCCTCGAATACCTCCGGCGGCAGGGCGCCGGGCTCGTTGTAGAGCAGGATCTGGTCGCGGAAGACCATCAGTGTGGGGATCGAGCGGATGCCGAAGGAGTAGGCCAACTCCTGTTGATCCTCGGTGTCGACCTTGGCGAAGACGATGTCGTCGTGCTTCTCGGACGCCTGTTCGAACGTGGGTGCGAAGGTGCGACACGGTCCGCACCACTCCGCCCAGAAGTCCACGATCACCGTCTCGTTGTCGGTGATCGTCTGAGTGAAGTTGTCTTTGTTTAGGGCAACGGTTGCCACGAGGTCTCCTCAGGGTGCTCAGATGTAGCCAACCGATCGGGACTAGTTTCCATTCCCTGGTGGACGCATCGAAAGGTCACACGGTGCATACTGCACTTCGACATGGCCGGAAACGTCTACGCGCTGGTCGGCGCTCCGAGGTTGGAAGCCTACGCGCCTCCATCCGGCACGATCGCAGCGTCGTTTCAGGAGTGGGTAGAAGGCCAGCGCGTCACGGTACTCGACGTCCTGGAGCGGGCAGTTGCGCGCTGGCAACCCCTGGCATTGAGCGTGGTAATCAACTTCGTACATCCGGTCGTGGGCCCGGCAGGGGCGATCGTCGTTCAACACGTCCGAGGCGATCCCCGTCGGCTCCGGCGAAGAGCCGACCGTTTGGCGGTCATTCCGTTCGTCGAACTCACGCCATATCTGACGATATGGAAGGACGGCGGTTCGGTGGTGACCCACGTCGACGAGATGCCGGACGCTTTGGCCCGTCGCTATGCGGCCACCCCGATCCGTTGGTCGGCCAATCATCCTCTCCATGTGGAAGGCCATTGGGTGGGCCTCGTAGGGGCGGCCACGGGGGAGAGAGGATTCTCTACCGAAGCACTGGATGGCTTCGCGGCGCTGGGGCGCCTACTCACGGCAGATTTCGAGGCGTACCGGGCTTGGCGACATTTTCGGGAGATACCGAGAAGTCCACAGCGAGCGTTACGTTTGCTACCGTGAATTGCACAACCGGTGACAGCGGCGGGTTGGGTCCCAAACTGTCTAGACAACGGTCAAATGCAGGCGAGAAGGCAGGGAGATATGCACGCGGCAATGGAAAGCGGCGACGAGGGGGCTGTCTACAACATCGGGACAGCCGCCAGAAAATCTGGACTGTCCGTGACGACGATCCGGACGTGGGAAGACCGATACGGTGCGGTGGTCCCGGTGAGGGACGCCTCCGGACGGCGTCTCTACAGTGCTGAGCAGATCGCCCAGCTCACCTGGCTCCGTCAACAGGTCGACGCCGGGTTGCGGGCCTCGGAAGCACACCGGCTGCTCATCGCAGGCGAGACCGACACCCAGCCGGGGACCGGTGTCGTCGTCGACCGCGGCTCGGCCTGGGCGACGCTGCTCGGATGGGCCGAACAGGAGCGGGGATGGATCGGCTCGATCCTGGGCGACCTCCGTCGAGGACTTCGGGCCAAAGCCACCATCCTGGCGATCGTGATCGACAACCCTCTCAGAGGTCAGGTCCTGTCGGCGTTGCTCCACGAAGCCGAGAACGGCGACACCGACCTGCGGGACATCGGCATTCTGCCGCTGGACGGGGTTCCCGACCTGGCTCCCCTGCTCGAAGAGGGTGAGCCGGCGACGGCTAAGGGATCGGATCTCGGTGTGGATGTCGAGAAGGTGACGTTCGCTCCACTCTCGATGGGCGCCAAGGTGGCAGGGGCCGTGATGGCAGTCGATCCGCAGGCAGAGGATCCCGAGGCTCTGGTGGAGCGGGCCGTTCGGGTCATCGAGTCGCGGATCGAGGCAGACCGGGCTCGATCCGCTTTCTCCAGCCTCCTCGACTGAGCCGCCGGGACGAGCCTCTTCGATGAGCGAACTGGAGACACGGGTCGAAGAGCTCCGTCGCCGGATCGAGGAGGCAAACCACCGTTACTACGTGCTCGACGATCCGATCATCTCGGACGCCGAGTACGACGACCTGATGCGGGAGCTGCGCTCCCTCGAGGAGCAGCATCCCGACCTCATCGTCCCCGACTCGCCGACGCAGCGAGTGGGCGCTTCGATCGCGCCGTCGAGTTTCGCCCCGGTCGAGCATCTTCGACCGCTCTTCTCGCTCGACAACGCCGAGACGTTCCAGGAGCTCGAGGCCTGGGCGGATCGAGCGGCGCGATTGTTGGGCCGGCCACCGGGTGGTTATGCCCTCGAACTGAAGATCGATGGACTGGCGGTCGTGCTCGTCTACGAGCAGGGCCGCCTGGTCCGGGGAGCTACCCGGGGCGACGGGACAGTCGGAGAGGACATCACTGCCAACCTTCGGACCATCGACGACATCCCCAAGCGTCTCAGCGGACCGGGCGTTCCCGACCTGCTCGAGGTGCGGGGCGAGGTCTTCATGTCCTTCGAGGCGTTCGAAGAGTTGAACCGGCGTCAGGCAGAAGCCGGCGAGCGCGTGTTCACCAATCCCCGCAACGCCGCTGCCGGCTCGGTCCGCATGAAAGACGTGAGCGTCACGGCCACGCGCAAGCTCGGGATATGGATCTACCAGGCGGGAGTGATAGAGGGAGGCCCGACGCTGGCGACCCAAACCGAGGCGATGGCATACCTGGCCGACCTCGGGTTCCCGGTCAACCCAGCGTCCGCCGTGGTGCCCGATCTGGAAGGTGTGGAGGAGTACATCTCCCGGGCCGAGGCCGAGCGGCACGATCTGCCGTATCAGACCGATGGCGTGGTGGTGAAGATCGACGACCTCGGTGACCAGGACCTGCTGGGTTTCACCGCCCGTGCCCCCCGCTGGGCCATCGCCTACAAGTTTCCGCCCGAGGAGCGGACCACCAAGCTGCTCGACATCCGCATCAACGTTGGCCGTACCGGTGCCGCCACTCCCTACGCCGTACTGGAGCCGGTGTTCGTCGGGGGAGCCAACGTGGCCAACGCCACCCTCCACAACCAGGACCAGGTCGCGCTCAAGGACGTTCGGATCGGCGACCAGGTGGTGGTGCGGCGAGCGGGGGACGTTATCCCCGAAGTAGTCGGACCGGTGGTCTCGGCGCGGACCGGTGAGGAGCGGGTATGGACGATGCCCGAGAAGTGCCCGTTCTGCGGCAACCCCATCGTCCGGCCCGAAGGCGAGGCGGTCGCGCGCTGCACCGGTGGCTTCGCATGCCCATCGCGGCTCCGTGAGTGGTTGTTCCATTTCGCCGGGAGGGGCGGGATGGACATCGAGCACCTCGGGTACAAGACGATCGACCTGCTCCTCGAGAAGGGTCTGGTTCGCGATCCCGCCGATCTGTTCACCTTCGACACCAACGCCTTGCTCGACGTGGAAGGATGGGGTCCGGTCTCGGTCGCCAACCTCTCCGACGCCATCGAAGCGGCCAAGAATCGGCCCCCGGCGAGGCTGCTGACGGCGCTCGGGATCCGCCACGTGGGTGGCACCATGGCTCGGCGCCTGATGCGGGCGTTCGGCTCGATTCCAGCCCTCCTCGATGCACGACCCGACGAGATCGCGGCCGTCGAGGGTGTGGGGGAGACCATCGCCCGTGAGCTGACGGCTTGGGCGTCCGACCCGGTCAACCGTGGCCTGGTGGAGAGGCTGGCGGCGGCGGGAGTCCGGATGGAAGAGGAGCGAGCACCGGGCCAGGCCGCCACCCTGGAAGGGGTCTCGCTGGTCGTGTCCGGAACCCTGGAAGGCTTCACCCGCGAGGAGGCGGAAGCGGCGATCGAGGCGGCCGGGGGCAGATCCACCTCGTCGGTGTCGTCGCGGACGACGGCGCTGGTGGTCGGCGAATCACCGGGAGCGTCCAAGGTGAACCGAGCGACCGAACTCGGAGTGCCGATCATCGACGAGGCCACGTTCCGGCGGCTCCTCGAAGAAGGTCCGTCTGTCTTGTCTTCGAACGACGTCAGTTGACCCGGAAGCTCCATTCGAAATGGCCCACGGCAGGGGTTCCCGCTACCCGAATCCACTCCACCCGAACGGTGTGGGATCCCGGTGTCCACTCGGTCATGACCGGTGAGGCGGGAGAAGGCGCCCATCGATACACCCCGGTGGCGGGCTCGTAGGACGGGTTCGGCACGGGGACTCCGTCGATGTAGATCGTGGCCTCGTAGCCGACCGCCAGGTCGACCTCGACCGACGCTTGGCGGATGACGGAGTCTCCGGGTGTCGGAAAGATCGCTTCGAGTGGCTCGGGCAGTTCTACTGGATCGCCATCCCGGTTGATGGCAGCACCGACCGCAATGGCGGCGACGGCCAGTAGCGCGAGCCCTACGTAGACGAGACGGTAGGCCACAACATCGACGGTACCGCCCTCGGATCGGTAGATGGAAACGGGTCGCTAGCCTCCCCGGGATGCACTCCAACCCGGTGCTCGACTCCCTCGGTTCGCACCCGATCGCCGCCATCCAGCAGGGAGTGCGAGACGCTCGTAGGGCGGGGCGGGAGGTCATCGACTTCTCGATCGGCGATCCCGTCGAGCCGACCTGGGAGCCGATCCGGGAGGCGATGCGCGACAACGTCCCGGTCGTGTCGCAATATCCCACCTCACGAGGTCTTCCCGAGTTGAGGGAGGCGATCGCCGCCTATGTGGGTCGTCGCTTCGGTGTCGAGGTCGACCCGGCGAATCAGATCCTGCCTACCTCGGGGGCCAAGGAGGCGATCTTCTCGTCACCGTTGGCGTTCGTGGACCGCTCCCGAGGCGATCTGGTGGGTGTGCCCGACCCTGGCTATCCGATCTACGCCCGCGGTGCGCGCCTGGCAGGAGCCGAGACGGTGACGGTTGAGGCCGACGAGCGTTTCCTGGTGACGGCCGACTCGGTCCCGGCGGGGGCGTGGGATTCCCTCGTCATGTTGTGGGTGTGCACCCCGTCGAATCCCACCGGCACCGTGACACCACTCGAGGAGTTGGAGCGTCTCGTCGCCGAGTGTCGGACGGCAGGCACCATCCTGTGCAGCGACGAGTGCTACGTGGATCTGTACGCCGACGACGAGCCGCCCGCCCCGTCAGTTTTACAGGCGGCAGGACCGGGCTCTGCCGGAGTGCTGAGCTATCTGTCGCTGTCGAAGCGGTCGGGAATGACCGGATATCGCAGCGGGGCGATCGTGGGAGATCCGGAAGCGATCGAGGCTCTCTACCGCCTGCGCACCTCCACCGGCACCGCATCTCCCGAGCCGATCCAGTGGGCTGCGGTGACCGCCTGGTCAGACGACGCCCATGTGGCCGACCGCCGGGCGATCTTCGGGGAGAAGCGGCGTATCCTCACCGCCGGTCTGACCGAGATGGGCTATCGAGTGGTGGGTTCACGGGCCGGCATCTACCTGTGGGTCGAGGTCGCGGACGATGTCGCCGTCACCGAGTCGCTGGCGAACGTGGGCGTGGTGGTCACACCGGGCCGTGTGTTCGGGCACCGCGGCGAGGGCTTCATCCGCCTGGCATTGGTCCCCGACATCGATGCTTGCCACCGGGCTCTGGAGGTGATGCGGCCCGCCCTGGCCTCCGGCTGAAAGTGGTCAGTTGGCGTGGAGGGCCTGATTGAGGCCCTGCCAGGTTCCCGAGGTGGGAAGTGCCTCGACCTTTCCCGAGAGGGAGTTGCGCCGGAAGAGCATTCCGTCCACACCGGACAGTTCACGCGCCTTGACGGTGGACCCGTCGGGCAGGGTCACGATCGTCCCCGCCGTGAGATAGAGGCCGGCCTCGACGATGCAGTCGTCACCCAAGCTGATGCCGAGACCGGAGTTGGCGCCCAGGAGGCAGCGTTCTCCGACCGAGATGACCTCCTTGCCGCCTCCGGACAGCGTTCCCATGATCGAGGCGCCGCCGCCGATGTCGCTCCCGTCTCCGACCACAACACCGGCCGAGATCCGTCCCTCCACCATCGAAGCTCCCAGCGTGCCGGCGTTGAAGTTCACGAACCCCTCGTGCATGACGGTCGTGCCCTCGCCCAGGTGGGCTCCCAGACGGACTCGATCGGCGTCGGCGATCCGGACACCGGTCGGGACTACGTAGTCGGTCATCCGAGGGAACTTGTCGACTGAATGGACCTGGACGGCCCGCCCGGCGGCCGCCAGACGGTGACGGGTGGCCTCGAAGTCGGGAACCGGGCAGGGGCCTTGGTTGGTCCAGACCACGTTGTTGAGCACTCCGAAGATGCCTTCCATCGAGATCGCTTGCGGCTTCACCAGGCGGTGAGAGAGCAGGTGGAGTCGCAGGTAGGCGTCGTGGGCGTCGGCGGGAGGCTGTCCCAGGTCTTCGAGCAAGACCCCCACGATTCGCAAGGTGACGCCCCTCTCCGGGTCGTCTCCCCGGCGGGCGAGAAGATCCGAAGCTCCCAGGGTCTCGATGGCGGAGTCGGCAGGGTCGAGAGTGGAGCCCGGTTTCAACCCCGATCTCTCGAGCTCGGAAGTGCTGACACACGGTCGGGGAAAGGCTGTGTCGAGGACGGTGCCATCGCCGGCGATGGTCGCCAGGCCGATGCCTCCCGCGCTTTCTACGCTCATGGATCCAAAGCCTAACGGGACGGTCCGGTAGCCTTGCCTCCGCCATGTCCCTCGTCGAGACACTCACCTGGCTGGTCGACATCGAGTCCGTCACCGGCGACGAAGAGCAGATCTGTGGGGCGGTCGCCGAGCGTCTCGCCGGACTGCCGCAGCAACGCGTCCAGGATTCCCTGGTGGTCGGGAGACCTGGAGGCCGCCCGATGGTCGTTCTCGCCGGGCACCTGGACACGGTGCCTCGCCAGGGTCAAGGACCGGCGAGGGTCGAAGGTGACCGGCTCTACGGATTGGGTGCCTCCGACATGAAGTCGGGGTTGGCGGTGATGATCCACCTGCTGGAACGATCCCAGACCGGGCCCTACGACCTGATCGGCGTCTTCTATGCGGCCGAGGAAGGCCCCCACGAGCACAATCAGCTCCGATCCGTCCTGTCTGAAGTCCCGTGGTTGCGTGAGGCGGATTGTGCGATCGTGCTCGAACCCTCCGATGGCGAGGTCCAGCTCGGCTGCAACGGGGTGGTCAATGCCCGAGTGACGTTCCTGGGACGGGCGGCGCATTCGGCTCGTCCCTGGTGGGGAGAGAACGCCGTGACGAAAGCGGGGGAGTGGCTGGCGGAGATGCACCGCCTCGAACCCCGCCCTCACACGGTCGGCGGCCTCGAGTTCCGTCGCACCTTCGCTGTGACCCGGGCGGCAGGCGGCG
This sequence comes from Acidimicrobiia bacterium, assembly GCA_035304485.1. Taxonomy (GTDB): domain Bacteria; phylum Actinomycetota; class Acidimicrobiia; order Spongiisociales; family ZC4RG35; genus ZC4RG17. The sequence goes on from DATGPZ010000203.1 coordinate 19,297, forward strand.
TGGCGAACAACGTGGTCCCGGCCCGGTTTGACCTCAACGTCAACATGCGGTTCCCGCCCGACATGACCTTGGAAGAGGCTGTGGCCGAGCTCCAGGGGATATGCGCCGTGGCCGACGAGTTCGCGGTCGCCGACACGGCCCCGGCCGGACGGGTGGATGCGGACCACCCCGTTCTCGCTCGACTGGTGGAATTGAGCGAGGTGCCGCCGACTGCCAAGCAAGGATGGACGGACGTGGCCCGGTTCTCCGAGATAGGAGTCCCGGCCGTCAACTACGGACCGGGAGAGTCGGCCGAGGCGCACCAGGAAGGCGAGTCTGTCTCACTCGCCGCCCTGGAGCGCAGCTACGCCGTGTTGACCGATCTCTTGTTCCCTCAGTCGCCGGCGACGTAGAACATCCACTGACCGTCATCGCCGATCCCGACCCGGTGTCCGAGGTATTCGCCCGCGTCTCGCATCAGCTCCGCGAGCTCGGGATCGTAGAACTCACCGACCTGTTCCCAGGCGGCTTCGTCGGAAGGGTCGAGGAAGACCGCGGGCCAAACCCAGCGACCAGACTCCGCCTCGTAGGCGGGTTCGGTCTGGAGTAGGCGGGCGAGGAGCGAAAGCGGTTCCTCGCCCGAGCGGCCCTCCCTCACCCAATGTTCGACCGGATCGCTGTTGTCGCCGAAGGTGAAGTTGGCGCCGTGGGCTTCGACGATGGCGGCCAGGCCTTCGTAGTCACAGGCGGACGCCAGTTCGAACAGCTGCTGGCGGGTCTCGGCCACGGGCGCCGGGAGATCCTGGTCGACCAAATCGCCACTCGTCGGTGTGCACGGCAGCCCGGTCTCCTCCGTCTCGGGCCCGAGGCGGGCCGACTCCGACAGTTCGAAGGGCACGGCGAAGGGGACCACCGTGCCGACCTGGACCGGTGGCAGGGACGAAAGACTGCCATCGGAGCCGATCAGGACGGTTTCTTCTTCGGTGCGCACAGCCCAGCCACCCTGGCCACCGGTGACCATGTATGCACCGGGGATCTCACGTTCGAGCACGACCTCCCCGGTGGCTATCACACGCACGACCAGTTGGCCGCCGTTGAGGAACGCGGCCGTGTTCCCGTTTGCGGAGACCGCCACCCCGGTCGCCACGTTCAGGCACTCGTCGGAGAGCGGGGACTCGACCTCCGAACCGCTGATGTCGACGAACGTGACCTGTGTGCACGACAGATCGGAGCGGTCCATGAGCGCAGCGATGTTTCCACCGGCCGTCACATCGCGGCCGCCCAGCGACGTCACCTCGGTAGTCGTCCCCCGATCCAGGTTGGTGGCGAGGAGTCGCACCTCGGGATCGGCTTCGCCCGGGCTCTGTTGCAGGTAGTAGAGGACCGGTCCCTCCTCGGTGTGAGCCGTCCCAACGATCACCAGGCTGCCTCCTTCCGGTGCCGCCGTGAGAACCGACGGTGATTCCGAACCCGCCCGGAGCCAGAGAATCGACTGTGGCTCCCAGGGCAAGGGAGTGGTGGCGTGTTGGTACACCAGACCGCCACGGCCATCGGGGTAGGCGACAGCGATCTCTCCGTAGGGATCGGGCGAGGTGAGATGCAACTGGGAGGAACCGTTTGCATCCAGCACCTCAATGCCTTCGGGCCCGGCGACCACCACCCCCAGGGCGGAGTCGACGACCGGAACGGTGGTCGCCGGAACCGAAGTGACCTGATCTGGAGGGAGGCTGGTGGGACTCGAGGTGTCAGCCACCTGAGGAGTGGCCGGCTGGAGCGCTCCCAGCACCCCGACGGCGGCGGCGAGCAAGGCGGCCGCTCCCAGGACCCCTGCCGCCCGGTTGCGCATCTTCCGCCGGCGGCCCTCGGCCATGACGCGGTCGAGACGATCGGGCGCCCTGAGCGGAGCAGTGGTCTGCTCCAGATGGTGGCGGATCCGTTCCTCGGTGTTCATCGTCTTTCCTCCAGCTTGGAGCGCAGCTCGTTCATCACTCGGTGGAGGCGGCTCTTGGCGGTGCCGACCGGTATGCCGAGTGCGGCTGCGATCTCGTCGTAGCTCCAGTCCATCAGGTGGCGCAGCACCACCAGTGACCGTTCCTCGATCGGAAGGGACCGGAGCGCGGCCTCTACGTCGGGGTCGGGTAGAGGCTGGTGGTGTGGCTGATCCGGTGGGATCTCTCGGAGGTGCTCACGGCGTTGTTTGCGGAGCCGCGAACGAGCCCAATTGAGGCCCACCCGGTACACCCACCCGGGAGCGTTGTCGTAGTCGGCTACCGTCGACCATCGTTGATACGCCCGCGTCATGGCTTCGTCGGTCGCCTCCTGAGCCAGTTCCGGGTCTCCGGTGGTGGCAGCCAAGGCGCGGAAGACCGACTGGTGGTGCACCCGGTAGAAGTCGGGAAAATCGCGTTGGCGCAACTGGGTCGCATCTCGCAAGGTGGTCAATGTCCTCCTTCGTCGTGCCAATAACGCACGACGGGTCGATTGCGTTCTCAGGAAGGGATCAGGGAGATCCGGTAGGTGCCTCCGTCGGCCGTCACCCAGTGAGGCCAGAGGATGTACCCGCCGTCCGGCGCCGGGGTCACGAAGAGCTCCGCGGGCCGGGGAGTGGCCAGAACCAGGGATCGCTGGCCGTCTGAGATCCGGAATCGATGCCCGGCCAGGGCCACCGGCTCATCTGCGTCTACCCAGGCACCGCCGTCGGCTCTGACCTGGGCACCGGCCAGGTTCACGGGCAATTCCGGTCCCACCCGCATGGGTTCGGCGCTCGGGAGGGTCAGCTCGATGGTGAGGGCGGATTGGCGGAGCTCGATCCGGCAGGCCGTCCCGTCTCTTCCCTCCATCCGCAGTTCGGCGAATCCTCTGCCCTCGGTGCGGCCGGCGGCCCGGAGAGGGCCCGAGGCGGTTTCCCGGTCGGAGTCGTCGAGACAACGGAGGAGATGAGCGGCTCGACTTCCCGGCACCTCGACGATGGCCCAGCCGTTTGGCTTGTGGTCCCAGAAGCCCAGGGCGGTCTCGGCGGGGTCGAGCATGAGCGACGTGGTCGCCGTCTCCACGTGGATCTCGGCTACTCCGTCCGCATCCCAGTCGACGTCCTGGATGTCGACCCACGTGTCTCCCCGCCGAGCCGTGTCGAGTGTCGTTCGGACGGCCAACAGTCGCTCCAGGGAATCCGGGGCATGATCCAGCAGGTGCTCGCGCGATTGCAGTAGCAGGACATCGTCTCCTCCCGAGCGACGCTGCGGTTGGTCGGCGGTGAGGAGCAGCAGGCGGCGGTAGAAGACCTCTCTTCCCGGTGCGAGCCGAGGTGTCGAGACACGCGGTTCGAGTCGGTCGCCCGGAAGGTGGTCCTCCAGATAGGCATCGACGTCGAGCAGCCGACCTCCTGGTGAGGCGACGAGTTCGGCGAGTGCCGACGAATCGACCCGGATGACGGCCAGGCCGTCTTCGTCCTCGGTCTCGGGCGCATCCTCGGCGAGTGCCACCCCGATCACCACCTGACCGGCCCATTCGATCGCTCCCGGGCGGGAGGGCGTGCCTTCGAACAGTGATCCATCGAGATATACGCGGGAATGGCCCGACTCTCGGGCCAGTTCCACCAGGCTCGGCTCCCAGGCGTCGCCCAGCCACAACCCGGCGGGCACCAGTCCGGCAGACTCCATGACCGAGGCTTCCCGGTTCAACTGCGTTTGCCGGGCTCGGGGAGGCAAGAGCGGCAGAACGGGGTCGGACATTCCGCCTGCCAGCCACCGGACGCGCTCCCGTGGCAGACGTTGCCAGGCGTCCGTTTGGCGGACGTGATCCAGCGCGATGCCCGCCATTCGCACCGTCACCACCAGATCGGGCCGGGATTCGAGAACTACCCCGATCTCCTCGACGGCCTCGACCCAGGCCTCCGGGCCCCGGCTGTGGGGAACATGGACCACGGGTGCGATGTGCATCGATCGACACGCTAGCGGAGGGCCGAATTCCTGCCGGTTGGGCAGCTGCGGAGTGGTGTCACGGCCAGAACTACAATTCTCGCTCCATGCCCATCGACATCGACATCGCCCATGTGGCGCGTCTCGCCAGACTGGCTCTCGACGAGTCGGAACTCGAGACCTATCGCAAGCAGCTCGGCGACATCCTCGAACACGCTGCCCGGGTCCAGTCGGTGGCCACCGACGATGTGGAACCCACTGCTCATCCGTTGTCGCTGGTGAATGGATTCAGGCCCGACGAGGTTCGACCGTCCCTGGATCGCGACGAGGTCCTCTCCCAGGCGCCGGAGGCTCGCGACGGATACTTCGTGGTGCCGCCGGCGCTGGAGGTCGAGTGAGCCTCCCCGACATCACGATCGCCGAAGCCTCTGCCCTTCTCGCCGAAGGAGACCTGACAGCCGTCGAGCTGACCCAGGCCGTGCTCGAGCGCGCCGCGATGACCGAAGCGGTCCTCCACAGTTATCTGACGATCGACCGTGAAGGTGCATTGCAAGCGGCGCAGGAATCGGATCTACGCCGCGAGCGAGGGTCCTCACGTGGGCCACTCGACGGGATCCCGGTGGCTCTCAAGGACAACATGTGCACGCGCGGTGTCGAAACCACTGCCGCCAGCCAGATCCTCGCCGGCTGGATCCCGCCCTATGACGCCCACGTGGTCGAGCGTCTCCGCCAGGTCGGGGCGGTGCTGGTCGGGAAGACGAATCTCGACGAGTTTGCGATGGGTTCCTCCACCGAGAACTCCGCCTACGGGCCGAGCCGGAACCCCTGGAACCCAGACCGAGTGCCAGGGGGCTCGTCCGGCGGCTCGGCCGTGGCGGTCGCCGCCGGATCGGCGCTGGGGGCGTTCGGCTCCGACACCGGTGGATCCATCCGCCAACCCGCCTCCCTGTGCGGCGTCGTCGGGGTAAAGCCGACGTACGGAAGTGTGAGCCGCTACGGCCTCATCGCTTTCGCCTCCTCCCTCGACCAGATCGGTCCGTTGGCCCGCAGTGTCGAGGACGCCGCCATCCTCCTGGAGGCGATCTGGGGTCATGATCCCCGAGACGCGACCTCCTATCCGGGGGAACGGCCCGGTTTGTCTCCTGCCCTCGACGGTGACGTCTCGGGCATGAAGATCGGAGTGGTGAAGGAATTCTCCGGTGAGGGCTTCGAGAAGGCGGTGCAGTCGGCGATGGAGGCATCCCTCTCCGCCCTCGCCGCCGCCGGAGCGGAAATCGTGGAGGTGTCGATCCCGACCGTGGAGGTCGCACTCTCCGCCTACTACCTGATCGCCCCGGCGGAGGCATCCGCCAACCTGGCCCGCTTCGACGGCGTGAGATATGGCAATCGGGTTGCCGGCGCCACGACCGAGGAATTGATGGCCCGCACCCGGGCTGAGGGATTCGGACCTGAACCGATCCGCCGCATCCTCCTGGGCACCTACGCCCTCTCCGCCGGCTACTACGACGCCTTCTACGGCAAGGCCCAACAGGTGCGCGCCAAGCTGATCTCGGAGTTCTCCGCCGCCTACGAGCAGTGTGACGTGCTCGTATCGCCCACCAGCCCGACCGTCGCCTTCCCGCTCGGCGCCCGGGTCGACGATCCGCTGTCGATGTATCTCGCGGACGTCTGCACTCTCCCGTGCAACCTGACCGGCGACCCCGCCATGTCGGTCCCGGTGGCTCTCGACACGGACGGGCTTCCCGTCGGATTCCAGGTGATGGCTCCGGCCCTGAAAGAGGAGACGATGTTTCGCGTGGCGGCCGCGGTCGAGCGAGCTGTCGGGTTCGAAATCCGGCCCCCCTTGGAGGTGGAGCCGTGAGCGGCTGGGAGCCAGTCATCGGCATCGAAGTCCACGTCGAGCTGAAGACGGAATCGAAGATGTTCTGCGGCTGCGCCGTCGCGTTCGGAGACGAGCCCAACACCAACGTGTGCCCGGTGTGCCTGGGATTGCCGGGGGCACTTCCCGTCACCAACGAGCGCGCCATCGAGTGGATCACCCGCATCGGTCTCGCTCTGGGGTGCGAGATATCCCCCCGTTCGGTGTTCCACCGCAAGAACTACTTCTACGCCGACCTCCCCAAGAACTACCAGATCTCCCAGTACGACATACCGGTCTGTCACGACGGTTTCCTGGAAGTCGAAGTCGACGGCACTCGAACCCTGGTGGGGATAGAGCGGGCCCACATGGAAGAGGACACCGGAAAGTCGCTACATGTCGGCGATGGCGGCCGCATCCATGGAGCCGAAGCGACGCTCCTCGATTTCAACCGATCGGGGGTCCCGCTGGTCGAGATCGTCTCCCGACCCGACATCCGGTCGGCCGCCCAGGCCAGAGCCTACGCTCAGGAGCTGCGGGCAGTGGTGGCCGAGCTAGACGTGTCCGACGCTCGGATGGAGGAGGGCTCCATCCGATTCGATGCCAACGTGTCGGTGCGCCCGGAGGGCTCCGAGGAGTTCGGGACCAAGGTCGAGGTCAAGAACATGAACTCGTTCCGCTCGCTGGAGCGGGCGGTCGACTACGAGATCACCCGCCAGATCCGAGCCCTCGAAGAGGGTGGCACGGTGATCCAGGAGACACGCCACTGGGACGAGGAAGCGGGCGTGACCCATTCGATGCGGGTGAAGGAAGGCTCCTCGGACTATCGCTACTTCACCGAGCCAGACCTCCTGCCCCTGGTCCTGGACGAGGAATGGGTCGAGCGGGCTCGCCAGTCCCTGCCCGAGCTCCCCGCCCAACGTAGGACCCGCTACGCCGCTCTGGGACTCGACGAACAGGCCGTGACCGTCCTGGCGGCAGCCGCTCCCGACGTGCGCGAGTTGTTCGACGATGCCGTGGCAGCGGGTGCTCCGGCGTCTCAGGTCGCCAACTGGGTCACAGGGGAGATCACAGCTCTCGCCCGGCGCCGCGATACATCGGTGGCGGAGTTGGGCCTGAGCGGCGGCACCCTCGCCGAGCTGATCGCCTTGGTGGAGGACGGAGAGGTTTCGGCTTCGGCTGCCAAGGACGTTCTGGTAGGCGTTGTCGACGGCGAAGGGAGTCCCCGCGAAGTCGCCGAGGGTCGCGACCTGATCCTGCTGTCCGACGCTGGGGAGCTCGAAGGCGCGGTCGAGTCGGTCCTGGCGGCGAATCCCGACGCGGCCGACCGCTATCGGGGCGGGGAGAAAAAGGCCATCGGCTTCCTGGTGGGCCAGGTGATGCGGGAAACCGGAGGCAAGGCCGATCCGCGGTTGGTCAACCAGTTGCTCCGCGAGAGACTCGAGAGCTGACGTCGTGGGTCGCATGCTCGGGTTCGAGGGGGTCGATGCGGTCCTGTTCGATTGCGACGGAGTCCTCGTCGACTCCGAGCCCATCTCCGAAGCCGCCTGGCGCAGAGCCCTCGAGGAGTTCGGGGCCGACCTCGGAGACTTCGCCGACTGGGTGGGCAAGACCGACCAGTCGATCGCGGTTCGCTTCTCATCCGAGGTCGGTGTGTCGCCGTCCCGTCTCGCCGACCGGGCGGCCGAGCTCTTCCTCCAACAACTGGAGGAGGAGCCGATCCCGGTATACGAGGACGCGATGGCTGCCCTGAAGCGGGCGGAGGAGGGCAGGTTCCCGCTCGCTGTCGTCACGAACAGCGAGCACTGGCGGCTCGACGCCATCCTGGAGGCGGCCCGGCTGTCCGACCGCTTCCGAGTACGGGTCAGCGCCGACGACGTCGCCCGGCCCAAACCCGATCCGGATGTCTACCTGCGGGCGGCTCAGCTGCTCGGCGTCGACCCCACCCGCTCCTTGGCGATCGAGGACACTCCCACCGGAGTGGCGGCGGCGCGAGCCGCCGGCATGCGGGTGGTGGCCGTCGATCGAGGCTATTTCGGATTCGACGCCCTCGCCCATGCCACTCGGGTCGTGGACGTGATCGACGCCCACGGCTGAACCACTGCGGGACCGCCGGCGACTCGGCTAGGTTTGGACCGTGAGACGCACCAAGATCGTGGCCACTCTCGGCCCGGCAACCGACTCCTACGAGAAGGTGAGGGATCTGTGCCGTGCCGGCATGGACGTCGCCCGTCTCAACTTCTCCCATGGCGACCACGAGACCCACCGGCGTTACTTCAGCTGGGTTCGACGCGCCTCTGAGGAGACCGGGCGCAACATCGCCGTCCTCCAGGACATACAGGGGCCCAAGCTCCGGGTGGGCCGGTTTGCAGACGGTGCGATCGAGCTCGACCCGGGCGACCAGGTCACGATCACGACCGACGACGAGTCTCTGGGCGACGAGGACCTGATCCCGATCGACTACCCCTACTTGACCGAGGATCTCGAAGAGGGGCATCGCGTGGTCCTGGCCGACGGCCTGATCGTGCTCGAGGTGACTTCGGTCGGGCCGTTCGGGGCGACGGCTGTCGTCAAGGTGGGTGGAACGCTCACGGATCGCAAGGGAGTCGCCTGTCCCGACACCGATCTCCGCACTCCCTCGGTCACCGAGAAGGACCGCGAAGACCTGGCACTGGGCCGCGAGCTGGGGGTCGACTACGTGGCGGCCTCTTTCGTCCGGACTGGCGGAGATGTGCGCCAGGTCAAGGAACTCGCCGGTGACGTGCCGGTGATCGCCAAGATCGAGCTCAAGGTCGCCTACGACAATCTGGACGAGATCCTGGAGGAGGCGGATGGCGTCATGGTCGCCCGCGGTGACCTCGGCGTGCAGCTCGCCCTGGAGAGGCTCCCGATCATCCAGGCCGACATCCTCGCCCGAACCAACGCCGCCGGGCGGCTGGCCATCACAGCTACCGAGATGCTCGAGTCGATGACTCATGCGCCCCGACCCACCCGTGCCGAAGTCACGGACGTGGCCAACGCGGTCCTGTCGGGCACCGACGCGGTGATGCTGTCGGGTGAGACGGCCGTGGGGGAGTACCCGACCCGCACAGTCGAGACGATGGCCCGGATCTGCGCCGCCGCCGAGACCTCGCCGATGGCGCGAGATCAGCCGGTGCCGTTCGTCGGAGCGGTGAACCGGGTGGCCTCGGCAGTGGCCCAGGCGGCCACCGAAGCGGCCACCAACCTGGGAATCGGGACCATCGTCGCCTTCACCGAGTCGGGAAGCACCGCCCGTCTGATCTCCAAGTACCGGCCGGCCGCCTCCGTGGTGGCCTTCTCGGCGTCACCGGAGACGCTGCGCCGGATGGCGCTGTATTGGGGAGTCACCGCCTACCCCTTCGAACGGCGCGACTACACCGATCACGAGATCGCCGCGGCCGAGAAGTTCCTCGAGCGTGAGAAGCTGTGCCATCGAGGGGATCTGGTGGTGATGGTGGCCGGAATCCCGCCCAACCAGCGCTCGTCCACCAACCTGATGAAGATCCACCTGATCGGTGAGCGCGAAACCGGCGTGCTATCTCAGCGCAGCCGGCGACGTTCACCGGAGGTAGGGGGCCTGGGCGTCTGACCTCGCCCGGCCCACCACTAACATCGCCGGCGATGGGACAGACGATCGAGATAAACGGATCGCGCCGAATCGGTGACAGCCTGGTGGTCGACACCGACCGCAGCCTGGCCGGCCAGGACGGAGAGGCCTACACCCCGGGACAGGCATCGAACTCGGATACCTTCCCGGCCCGCTTGGCCGAGCGCCTGTTCGAGTCGGATCCGGCCATCCAGCGCGTCTTCGTGATGTCCAATGCCGTGACCGTGACTCGCTCCGGAGGTTGGACCGACGAGGCCGAGGCGAGCGTGCACGACGTCGTGGCCCGCTTCTTCCGCTTCTACGACTAGATCGGTCAGTCGTCCTCTGGGACCGTCGTCTCCGGAGGCGCGCTGGTCGTGGTGGTCGTCTCCTCGGGTTCGGTCGTCGAGGTCGTCGAGGTCGTCGTGTCTTCGGGCTCTGTGGTCGTAGTGGTGGTAGACGTCGTCGGGCACGACTCGGAGGCGCCCGGTACCTTGCACGGGTGGACCTCGATGATCTGCTGCTGGGGTAGGTAGCGGACGACCCACTCCTGAGTCGTGGTTTGGTCCCCGACCGTGATCGTGCGGGTGACGTCGATCGTCCAGCCCTCGCGCGGACTCTGGACGACCCGCTGCTCGTCGATGCCGAGGTCGGGATTGGCTCGATACTCGGGCTCGGGTGGCTCGCGGAAGTCGTAGCGCTCTGAACGGTCGCCGCTCACTCTGCGGGCGTTCGGCCCGCCCTCTGCGACGACACCCACCGACAAGTTCCCGTTCGCCTGTTGGCCCGACAGGATGCGGCCGTCGTTGTTGCCGTAGAAGCGGACGGTGATGGACGAATCTGTGTAGGCGGTCTTGACCAGGATCCCCGAGTCGTCGTCGTTGCGGAAGACCAGGTCGGGCAGAGGCCAAGAGATGGTCGCCTCGATGCCTTCCGGGTACCGGCTGAAGTAGAACGAGTGCGGCTTGTGCTCGACGTCTTCGTAGCCGCCCCAGAACACCGCGTTGTAGAAGGTGGTGGCGAACTGGGAAACACCTCCGCCAACCGTGTCGACGATCTCGCCACCCACGATCGTTCCGGCGGGCAGATAGCCTTCGTCCTCGGTCCGCCGACCGACGTAGTCGTTGAGGGAGAAGGTCGCTCCCGGAGGGATGATGGCGCCGTCGACCTCGTCGGCGATGAGGTGGATGTTGGTGACCCTGGCTCCGCCAGGATCGTGATAGGTGGTGAACTCCGACACCAGGTGGCGGATGTCGAGCGCCTCCAGCTCCTCGGTCGTGACGTCGGGCTCAGCGCCCTCGTGGAGCGGCAGCTCGGCCCGTCGGTGCGATGTCCGAGCCGCTCCGCTGAGGACTGCTGTCACCTCCTCTGCGTCGAGTCGGGTGCCATTGCGTCCTTCGACGATCCTCACCTCGTAGCCCTCTATCTCGAATCGGGCGTCCACCGGTGGAGATTCGAACTCGGGCCGCACCTCGTCGAGTCGCGCTTCGACCTTCTCCACGTCGAAGCCCAACTCGATCCGCGGGGGATCGTCCCGGGTCGTGGACTGGAAAGCCTCTTTTAGGTCGGTGACCGTGAACGTGAGCTCGGTCCCGTCGGGAGCGGTGAGGACCACCGGGGCCGAGAGCATCAGCCCGGCCTCGGCTCGTGCGCGGTCGATGTCAGACCCGGTCAGTACCGGGTCCTTGTCCACCACCGGCAGATCCACCGGGTCCCGTTGCATGGCGAGCGACGTGCGCAGGAGGATGTCGAGAGCCTGGGTCCGATCGATCTGGCGGCCACTCTGGGGATAGCGGGCCACTAGCTCTCCGTCCACCAGTTCGACGGAGCCTTCGAACGGCGGCTCGCCCACGAAAGTCTGCTCGAAGCTGGTCAGGATCTCCTCGAGCGCTTCGCCACTGAGGCTGCCGACCGGCTCGAGGGTCGTCGTCCGCCCGATGTGCCCGATCCACCAGAAGAGGTCACTGAGCGGATTGGAGCTGCGTCCTATCTCCATCGCCGAGGCCACGAGCTCATCCTCGTCGAGGTCGAAGCCGGCTTGGGCCGGGAGCATGCTGGCTGCGGCACCTTCGATCCGGACCTCCAGGGGTGAGGTCGCGAGAGTCTCCTCCAGCTCCAGGAGTGCGACCGTGGCCTCTTCGGGGGTCATCCCTCCCAGTTCGACGTCGTGGACCATCACCGAACCGAGGACCCGTCCCTGACTGGTCCAGCGGACCAGGCCATAGACGGCCATGACGAGAAGCACCACGGCGGCAACACCGAGGAGTGGCAGCGGTTTTTTGGAACGGCGGCGTTGAGCAGACAACTAGCAGTCTCGGGTCTCGGGACGGAGAGCAGTGCAGACGGGGCAGTGAGCCTCATCCCCCTGGATGTGGATTGTAGGTCGGCTTCCGTCGCTGGTGGGGTCACGCCCCAGTCTCCGGCGACGGGTCGCAGCGGGGTTGGGTTGGCCCCTTTCGACTCAGACGTGTCTAGGACGCGTCTGGTTCCGTTCGTTCGCGATCACCGTCGGTGGGCGACGGTTCGTCACCTGCCCAGTTGGGTGGCCGGGGTGCTCGGATGCCGCGGAACTCCCAGTCTCCTCCGAACGCCGTCGAGATGACCTCTTCGGATTCGGACGGTTGAGCACCGACATCACTCCGTACCGGGGTTGGTCCTTCGACGATCGTGTTAGTGAGGCGGCCGAGCCCTTCGACCTCCACGGTCACCTCATCACCGGGTTCGACCGGGCGGGATCCGGCCGGGGTGCCCGACAGGATCACGTCACCCGGCAGCAGGGTGATGGTGCGGGCGAGGTCCGCAACGAGGTATGGCATGTCCCACACCATGTTGGCGGTCGTGTCCTCCTGACGTACCTGTCCGTTCACGAGCGTGCGGATGGTCTTGTCGCGGAAATCCCATTCTACGACCAGGCCCGGGCCCAATGGGCACAGGGTGTCGGAGCCTTTCACCCGCAGCATCGAGCCGGCGTCGGTGTCCCGGAAGTCGTGGAGTCCGAAGTCGTTGGCGATCGTGAAGCCTGCCACGTAGTCCATGGCGTCTTCGGGTGCGACATTGCGGGCGGTCCGTCCGATCACGATGGCGATCTCGCCTTCGTAGTTGAGATACCGGCAACCCGCTGGGCGGACCACGGCGCCGCCGTGCGAGTTGAGCGAGGTCGTGGGCTTGTGGAAGTAGGTGGGCGCCGGAGGGAGACGGGCCATGAACTCCTCTACCCGGCTTCGGTAGGTGAGGTGGGTGGCAATTATCTTGGAGGGCTCGACGGGAGGTAGGTGCACGGCCGTCTCTGCACGTACGCGCCGACCGTCTGGGGCGACCAGGTCGTCGCCTTCGCGGACCACCCGGGTGGGATATCCGTCGAGGAGGATGCGACGGTACTCGGTGGTCGTCACGTCGGGCGGGGTGATCTCGCTCCGCGACCGCCGTAGGCGGCCGAGAACAGATCCAAGGCGGTGTCCACGTGGTGGCGTGTCGTGCGCCGATTCAGGATCGCCACCCGGGCCACGAAGCGGTCGTCGATGGTGGTGGAGGAGAGGAAGACCTGGCGGGTGTCGTTGACCGCGGCCAGGGCGTCTCGCGCCCGGGAGTCGTCATCACAGCGGAAAGCCACGATCGAGAGGTCGGGTCGCCAGATCCGATCGATCCAGGGGAATTCCCGGAGTCGTCGATACGCATGATCGGCCAGGTCGAGGGCATCGTCGAGCTCGGAACGGAAGGCGGCGACTCCGTGGAGGTGCAGGGGCAGCCAGACGTGCATGCCACGGAAGGGGCGGGTCAGTTCGGGTCCCATCGCCGAGAAATCGAGGGAGGATTCTTCCTCCTCCTGCAGATAGGCTCCCTTGCCGGCGTTGACGTCGAGCAAGGTGGTCCGGTCCCGCACCAGCAGCGCTCCGACTCCGAATGGAATCGAGAGGCCCTTGTGAGGGTCGAGCGTGATCGAATCAGCAGCACCGATGCCGACCAGGCGTTTGCGTCCCCGCTCGGTGAGTTGGAAGAAGCCTCCATAGGCCGCATCGACGTGGAACCACAGCCCATGGTCGGAGGCAAAGGCGGCCAGGTCGGAGAGCGGGTCGATGGTGCCGCTGTCGGTGGTGCCGGCCGAAGCCACGAGGAGGAACGGCAGCAGGCCGTCGGCCTTGTCGGAGACGACCCGGGCGGCGAGGTCGTCGAGATCCATGCGCAGCTCCTCGTCGACGTCCACCACCCGTACCCGTGAGGCAGGGAAGCCCGCCAGGCGGGCGGCCTTGGTGATGGAGTGGTGTGCGTGCCGGGTGACGTAGATCGTCCCCGCCAAGAAGTCGTCCGGGAGCCGGCTGGTGCGGGCAGCGACGAGGGCGCTGAAATTGGCCATCGACCCGCCCGACAAGAGGATCCCGCCCGAGTCCCGTTCGGGCAGCTCGAAGAGATCGGCGAGCCATCTCAGAACCGAGTCCTCGAGGCGAGCGAATCCCGGAGCGCCGTGGGTGACGCCCGTGTAGCGGTTGAGACCGCTGGCGAGGAACGCCCCCAGGGCCCCGGTGAAGAGCCCACCGTTCGGAATGAAAGCCATGTGGCCGCCCGACGGATGGAGGGAACCGGGTCGGTTGGCCAGGCCGATCAGCTCCAGGAGCTCGTCGATCGACCGTCCTTCCTCGCTCGGTGGCGTCGCCAGGCGGTCGATCTCCTGCGGTTCGAGTGGGAGACCTTCGAGAGGCAAGTCGTCGAGGGCGGCGTAGAACCGATCGAGGAATCCAGAGACTGCTTCGGTGAGCTGGTGGCGTTCGGACTGGCTCGGTTCGAGTGGAGTCTGCATGCGCTCCGTGGTTTCAGCCTACGTCGTTCGGTGCCTAACGATACACTCGCGCCAGCCGATCGCAGAGGAGGAAGGCCTTGGCCACCAACTACGACCGGATTCGGGTGATGTTTCCCGATCACCTCGGCCTGGCGCGGGGGAAGTACCTGCCCATCGAGCACGCCGACCGTGGCACGGCCCACTGCATAAGCCTGTTTGCGCTCGGATTCGATCGGGAGATGACGCCCCACGAGGGCGCCGCCGTCCTGTCGGGCCTGCCCGATGTCGAGCTCACGTTCGCGACCGACGACATCCGACCCAGTTGGCAGGAGGCCACTGGTGTCGTCGTCGGCGATGTCAGCCGTCACGGGGCACCGGTCGAACTGTCACCGCGAGAGGTGCTCAAGCGCCAGATATCCGCCTGGCAGCGACACGGCTACGACCCCAGGGTCGGAATCGAGTTGGAGGCGTTCTTGTTCGAACCGGACGGTGAGGGGGGATGGCGACCCATCTCGACTCCCGGTGCCTACGTCTACGGGACAGGCCCGGCGGTCGACCCGACCGGTGTCATCGACGAGATCATGGCCACCGCCCGGAGAGTCGATCTCCCGCTCGAGTCCGTCAACTCCGAGTACGACAACGGCCAGTTCGAGTTGACCCTGCGTCACTCCGATGCCCTCCGGGCCTGCGACGATGCCTTCCTCTTCAAGGTGATGGCGCGCGAGATCGCTTTCCGTCACGGCTTGCTCCTCACCTTTCTCGGGAAACCGATCACCGATCGTGGCGGAAGTGGCCTCCACACCAACCTCTCGTTCGCCGGTGGAGGAGCCGAAAACGCTCTGATCGACGAGGAGTCCGAAGACGGATTGTCCGACCTGGCGCGGAAGGCGATCGGCGGCATCCTCCATCACCACGTCGGGCTGACTGCGTTACTGGCTCCGACCGTCAACGCCTACAAGCGACTCCAGCCGGGCTCGCTGGCCGGCTACTGGGCGAACTGGGGCCACGACCACCGCGGGGTGACGATCCGGGTGCCTGCTGATCGGGGCCCGAGGACCCGCCTCGAGCACCGCCTCACCGACGGATCCACCAACCCCCATCAGGCGGTGGCAGCCGTTCTCTGTGCGGCCCGGCTCGGGTACGAGAACGACCACGAGTGCCCACCCGCGGAGACCCTCGATTGCATCGAGAACGCCTCCACAGACGTGGTAGTACCGGCGTCGCTCGGTGAGGCGCTGGACGCCCTGGAAGGTGACAAGGAACTGGTCGAGGAGTTCTCGCCCGCGTTCGTCGACGGATTCTTGACCACAAAACGGGCGGAGTGGGAGCGGTACTCCCGGCACACCACGGACTGGGAGTTGAACGAGTACCTGCCCTTCCTGTGACGACCACGGTGACCGTGGTGGGAGCCGGGTGCATGGGCGCCTCGGTCGCCTACCACCTGCTCCGGGTCGATCCGACCGTCGACGTCGAGGTGATCGACCGCGACCTCTCACTGGAGCGCTCGTCGACGATTCGCTCTGACGGCAACGTTCGGGTCCAGTTCGACCTCGAGGAGAACATCGCCATCTCGCTGTACGCCTTGGAGGTGTTGGAGCGTTTCGGAGACGAGATGGCCGTCGGGGACCATCGCCCGAATGTGGCGATGAAGAAGCAGGGCAACCTGTTTCTGATAGAAGCAGACGGCGAAAACGGTGCTCGTCAGGCGATGGAACGTCAGCGCCGACTCGGCGCACGGGTGGAATGGCTCGACGGCGACGAGATCGCGGACCGCTATCCGCCGCTGGCATCCGACCGTTTCGTGGGTGGAACTCTCGGACCCGACGACGGGTCGGTCGATCCCGGCGCCGTCGTGGCCGGTTACCGCCGCAAGGCCGAGTCGATGGGGGCGCGGTTCGTCGAAGCCGACGTCGAAAGCCTGGTTTCCCAAGGGGGTCGGGTGGCAGGTATCCGACTGGCCGATGCCCGCGAACGGCGATCGGATGTCGTAGTGGTGTGTGCCGGCGCCTGGTCACCCGAGCTCCTGGAGAGCGCCGACATCTCGATACCGGTGGAGCCGGTGATGCGGACCGTCTACGTCGTCTCGACCGATGTCGCCGGGGATCTCGACCTGCCGAGTGTCTTCCTTCCTTCGGGTGTGTACCTGATCCCCGAGCACCGCGACACGTTCCTCATCGCCTGGTCGAAAGAAGACGACCCGATCGGTTTCGATTTCACCCCAGCCGATCGGGACCGTTTCTACGACCTGATCTGGCCGGAACTTGTGGCGGCACTGCCCGCCTTCGACCGTCTCGAGGTGAAGCGTTCCTGGGCGGGTCTCTACGCCCAGAACCGGCTCGACGCCAACGCCATCGTGGGGGAGTGGCCCGGATTGGACGGGCTCTACATGGCCACCGGATTCTCCGGTCACGGCTTCCAGCAGTGCCACGCCGTGGGTCGCTACCTGGCCGAGAAGACGCTCGGTCTAGAGCCGTTCCTCGATCTCTCGCGTTTCGGTCCCGGGCGTATCCTCAGCGGTGAGCCCGTCTTCGAACACGCCGGAAGGATCATCTAGCGATGCGAGGATTCCTGTTCCCCCGCACCCCCGAGGGACGCTCGTCGTTGCTGCCCGCCCCACCCTGGCACTACTCCGGGGAGATGCTGACGGTCGAGTACCGGACGGAGCCCGAGCGGGTGGCAGCCATGCTTCCCGAGGGACTGGAACTCCATCCGGAGGACCCCGGGGCGGTGGCGTTGATCTGGGCCGACTGGCAGTCGTGCGGACCTGATTTCTCCGAGCTGCTGGAACCGGAGCGGGCCCAATACAAGGAAGTGTTCGCGGTGGTGAGATGTCGCTGGAACGACCAGGACTGGTCGCGGTGTGTCTTCATCTGGGTCGACAAGGACTTCGCCATGGTGCGCGGCTACCACCAGGGATATCCGAAGAAGCTGGGAGACATCTGGATGACCCGTCCCGTCACGATCGGCAAGGCTGGTCCGCGCCTCGCGCCGGGAGGTCTCTTCGGGGCCACTCTGTCGTCGGCGGGGCGCCGTTTGGCTCAGGCCCGGTTTCGCCTCACGGAGCCGGTGGAGCGGCCCGGATTCGTCAACGCCCATCCGATGCTCCACCACCGGCAGTGGCCCGCCATCGAGTCGGACGGTTCCGACTCGATGGACGAACTCGTGACGATGCGGGGCTACGACGGCGAGATCGCCGAAGTGTGGGCGGCGGAGGCGGAGCTGGAACTCGGGGCCTCTCCGTTCGAAGAGCTCGACTACCTGGTGCCCCAGGAGATCATCGGCGGCTACTACCACAAGGTGGCCACCTCGTGGCGGGAGGGCACCACTCTGCGCCGAGCCGGATCATGACCACGCCCGAGCACGTCCGGGTCAACCGGGACCATTGGAACGAGCAGGCGGACGAATGGGTGGCGCCTGGCGAGCGCCGCTGGGCGAGCGTCGAGCCTGTCTGGGGGATCTGGGGCATTCCCGAGAGCGAACTCGGGATGCTCCCTCCTGATCTAGAGGGCCGCGACGCCATCGAGCTCGGTTGTGGGACGGGCTACGTATCTGCCTGGATGGCGCGGCGAGGAGCCAGAGTCGTGGGCGTGGACATCTCGGAGCGCCAGCTCGCGACCGCGCAGCGGCTGGCAGCAGAGCACGAGGTCGATATCGAGTGGGTGCACGCCGATGCCGAGGACGTGCCCAAGCCGGCCGATTCATTCGACTTCGCCATCAGCGAATACGGCGCAGCCCTTTGGTGCGATCCTCATGCCTGGATCCCCGAGGCGCACCGCCTGCTCCGACCGGGCGGTGAGCTGGTCTTCCTGTCGAGCTCGACCCTCGCCGCCCTCTGCAGTCCCGTCGATGGAGCCGTTCCGATCACCGAGCGCTTGGAGCGGGAATACTTTTCGATCCACATGCTCGACTGGCGCGGTGTCGAAGACGGGGGCGGGATCGAGTTCGCCCTTCCGATCTCGGGATGGTTCCGACTGTTCCGGGAGACCGGCTTCGACGTGGTGGACTTCCAGGAGATTCAGGCACCGGCACTTGGTGACGAAGTCAACTTCTTCGTGACCGGCGACTGGGCTCGCAAGTATCCGTCCGAGCAAGTGTGGCGGGTCCGCAAGCGTCTTTGAATCGCGTCTCCGGAGTCGGCTTCGGACCTCTGGTTTTTGTCGGTGGCGTGTTGTAGGTTGCGGGTATGGGCGAACGTGTGTTCGATGATGTAGGTGTTTCGGGTTCGTGTCAGGTGATGGCTCGGGTGGTGGATTGGGACGAGACGCTGACGGGGTTCCGTCTGATGCGCTTGTCAGCGATAGCGGAGCTGGACGCCGAGCGCGGTTTCGAATACGACGGTTATGCGTCGACTACGGCGTTTCTGGTGCACCGCTGTGGAATGGGTGGCGGTGAGGCGAAACGGGAGGTGTTCCTGGCGCGGTCGTTGGAGCACATGCCGTATGCGGTCAAGTCCGCCTATGCCGGTCACATCTCGCTCACTCAGCTGGAACTGCTCGCCCACGCCCGATCCAAACATCCCGAACCGTTCGTCGGGGACGAGACGATGCTGGTGGAAGCCATCTCCGATCTCACCGTGGCGAAGACCCGGTATGTGTTGGATCTGTGGTGCCAACTCCACGACGACCCGGACGACCCGGCGGATCCGGAACCGTCCCGGGTGTTCTTTTCTCAGACCATGGACGGGCGGTGGCGACTGGACGGGGACCTGTCACCTGTTGTTGGTCGGACCCTTCACACGGCGTTGGATCAGCTCATGTGTGAAATAGTCTGCACCACCCCCAAACACGAGCTCCCAGCCGCCTCCCACCGCCGCGCCCAAGCCCTGGAACAACTCGCCCGCAGCTATCTGGACTCGGCCCGTGCTCGGACCGATCACGGCAATCGCCCCCACCTCACCGCCGTCATCGACTGGAAAACCCTCACCGGTCGAACGAGGGCCGGCGACTCGGAACTGTTGGATGGGACTGCCATCACCCCCGAAGCGGCCCGTCAACTGGCCTGCGACGCCATCGTCTGCCGGCTCATCATCGGACCCCGAGGCGAGATTCTCGACCTAGGACGCAACACTCGCACCGTCACCCCCGCCCAATGGAAAGTCCTCCGCCTCAGAGACCGCCACTGCCGATGGCCCGGATGCCAAAGACCCGCCCCCTGGTGCGACGCGCACCACATCCAACACTGGGCGAACGGTGGACCCACCGACCTCGACAACCTGATCCTCCTCTGCCGACACCACCACACCCTCACCCACCAAGCCGGTTGGACCATCACCGGCACCCCCAAAGACCTCCGAGTCGCTCGACCGGACCAGACCACCCTCGCCAATGCGCCAGCCTGACTAACCCAACGATCCGTCGAGTATCTGGAGAGTCTTGAGGTCCGAGTGGAAGTCGAGGGCGTAGTCTCCGCCTTCCCTCCCGATGCCCGAGATTCGGCATCCCCCGAAGGGGGCCGTCAGGTCACGTACCAAGAACGTGTTCACCCACACCGTCCCGGCTCGAATGGCGCGTCCGACGCGTTCGGCCCGCTCCGCCGAGCCGGTGAAGACGATCCCCGACAGGCCGTATTGGGTCGAGTTGGCCAGAGATATCGCTTCGTCTTCGTCGGCAAAGGTCTGGAAGGTGAGGACAGGCCCGAAGATCTCCTTCTGGACCACCTCCGAGTCGTTGGAAGCGGGGTAGATCAGGGTCGGTTCGTACCAGAGCCCGCCCTCCACCGGCTCACCGCCCATCACGATCTCGTCGCCGTTGTCGCGGGCCCTCTCCACGAAACCATGGACCCGGTCGCGATGGTCGGGATGGATCATCGGAGCGATGGTCGTGGCAGGGTCGCGGCTGTCGCCCATGACGTGGGTGCCGACGTAGTGGTGAAAGCGATCCAGGAAGCGCTCGGAGATCGATTCCTGCACCAGGAGCCGGGTTCCCGCCAGGCACACCTGCCCCGAGTCGTCGTATTGCCAGGCGGCACGGTGGGCTGCTGCCTCGAGATCAGCGTCCTCGAACACGATCAGCGGACCCTTGCCGCCCAACTCGGCGGTGAACGGGACCAGGTTCTCGGCGGCAGCCTTTCCGATCAGGCGGCCGGTCTCCGGCGAGCCGGTGAACGAGATCCTCCGAACCCTGGGATCGGAGACCAGCGCCGCCCCCACCTCCTCTCCGAAGCCCTGGACGACATTGAACACGCCGGGAGGGAAGCCCGCCTCGGCCGTGTAGTCGGCCAGGAGCGAGGCCGAAAGTGGCGACCACTCGGCCGGCTTGAGGACGACGGGGTTTCCCGCCGCCAGAGCAGGGGCCACCTTCCATGTCGCCAGCATCCAGGGGGCGTTCCAGGGAGTGATGATCACCGCGGGACCGGCCGGCATCCGGATCACCGTGTTGTGCGTGCCCTTGGAGCTCCATCGACGCTCGACATAGCCGGTGGCGAGGTCGGCGTAGTTGCGGAAGTTCTCCGCGCCTCGATGGACCAGCCTGGCTCGCATCGACTCGAGCAGCATCGCCATGTCGAGCGTCTCGACGTTCGCCACGGCTTCGACGTTGGCGTCGATGATGTCGGCCAAGCGATAGAGGTAGTCGCCACGCTCGGCAGGGGAGAGTGCTGCCCAGCCGGGGGCCGCCTCGACGGCGGCGGAAACGGCCGCCTCCGCCGTGCTGGCATCGCCCCGCGATACCTCGGCCAGGATCAGATCCCAATCGTTGGGCGAACGGGTCTCGAAGTGATCCGGGGAGCCGACCCGTTCGCCTCCGATCCAGTGGTCGGGGGAAACGGACACTCCTGCGATGTCGACTCGGCTCATGGCGCCTCCCATCGTCAGGGGTCGTTAGGCACCGAAATGATATCGTGGCGCCGACCCATGCCCACTCCTCTCAACAGTCACGACGAAGACGTCCTCCAGGCCGAACGCGATATCCGCGATCGTTTGGGTCATCTGCCGCTCGACTTTCCCGCCTTGACGGCGATATCCAACGTCTATCGGGCGGCCACCGCGGTGCGCAACCGGATCGAACGGGAGGTGCTCTCGACGGAAGGGCTGTCGTGGGGTGGGTTCACGATCCTGTTCGTTCTCTGGATCTGGGGCCCGATGGAGGCCGCTCGGCTGGCTTCCGAGTGCGGCTTGGCAAAAGGCACCCTGACCGGGATGGTCTCGACGCTGGAAGGGCGAGGCCTCGTCGAGAGAGATCGGCTCACCGCGGACCGGCGCCGGGTGAGGATCGCTCTAACGGAATCAGGGCTCGAACTGATCGAGAAGCTGTTTCCGGCGTTCAATCGGGTCGAGTCGGCGGTAGTAGGTGCCCTCGAGCCCGACGAGGCGGACACGTTGTCGAGGTTGCTGCGCCGGGTGATCCGGAAGGCCGAATGACTGACGGCCGAATGACCCGAAGCCAATGACCCGAAGCCAATGACCATTGCCGCCCCGGGCAATCGGGATTATCGTTCGGTACCGAACTAGTTCGAAGGAGGAGGTCTCATGGGTGAGATCGTCGGCGCAGGGCTGCTGTCACACGCCCCCACGATCATGTTCGATGAGCAGACGCGACGGGAGCTCAACGAAGGCAAGGAGATCAGCCTGGTTCCCGGTCTGAATCGCCTGCGGGATGAGGTGCTGAGCCGTCTCCAGCCGGACACGATCGTCATCATCGACTCCCACTGGTTCTCGACCGTCGAACACATCGTCTCCGCCCACGAGCGGCGCCAGGGGATCTTCACTTCGTCGGAGCTGCCTCGGGGTATGGCTCAGATTCCCTACGACTATCCGGGGGATCCCGAACTGGGTCACGCCATCGCCCGGGCCGGTGCCGAGCTGGGACAGCCCACTCACGCCTCGACCGACGACTATCTGCCGGTCTATTACGCCACCATCAACCTGGTGCACTATCTGCGTACGACGGAGCGGGTGGTCTCGATCTCACTGGTCCAGACGGGGGAGATGAAGGACTTCATGACCATGGGCGAAGCGATCGCTCGGGCGGTGGATGAGTCCGACCGGCGGGTGGTAGTCGTGGCCAGTGGGGGCATGACCCACCGGTTCTGGCCGCTCAGCCAACTCGCCCAGCACGAGGCGTCGGACCCCTCCCACATCATCACTCCCGAGGCGCGGGCGGCCGATGAGGAGCGGCTGGAATGGATGAAGGCGGGTGAGTTGTACCGGATCGTCGACACGATGGACGAGTACTACGAGCACGCCCCCGAAGGCGATTTCGGCCACTTCCTGATGATGTTGGGGGCGATCGGAGGCCGGGACTGCACCGCCAAGGGCGAGATGTTCTCGGACTACGAGAACGCCACCGGCACCGGCCAGGTCCACGTCTGGTTCGAGCGTCCCGAAGGCGGTTGGACGGGCTGATCTCCTCCACGGCACTCGGCGTCGGAGTCGGTGTCGACCACACCTGACCGAGTTTCGACGAGTCCAGACGGCATCGCACCCCTGCCACAATTGGACCGATGCCGCCACCGATCGCTCCGGCCGCCCGGCTGCGCGCCGACCTCGACCGCCTCGCCGACGAGGTGGGAGCGGTCGCCTTCGGCTTGCCGTCCGTCGAACAGGAGGGGCGCCGGGAACGTCGAGACCACACGGTCTCGGTCGCCCGTGACTATCTGATCCCGCGGCTGGGAGACCCGGATGCTCCACTACTCGTCGTCGTGGCGGGGCCGACCGGCTCGGGCAAGTCGACCCTCGTCAACTCCCTAGCCGAGAAGGAGGTGAGCTCGCCGGGGGCGCTGCGGCCCACTACCCGTGATCCGGTCGTCTGGTGTCACACCCGCCACGCCGACCGATACTCCGAGATCGGCGGTGTCCCCTGCACGGTGGTGGCTGACGATCACCCTCTATTGGAGGACATCGCCCTCGTCGACACACCCGACATCGACTCCTACGTCGCCGAGCACCGGCGGCTCACCACCCGGATCCTCCGCCAGGCCGACGTAGTGATCTTCCTCACCTCGGCCCAGCGCTATGCCGATGCCGTCCCGTGGCAGGTGCTGGGAGAGGTCGACGAACGGGGGAGTGTCGTCGTCTATGTGCTCAACCGGTTGAGCCGCCGTGCCTCCGGGGCCGTTTCGGACTATGCCGCTCTCTTGCGCCGGCATGGCCTCGAGACGGGTGACATCTATGCCATCCAGGAGCAGAGGGTGCGGGGTGAGTCGGGATTGCTGCCGGCGAAGTCGGTGGCCAAGATCCTGGGCCGGTTGAGGGAGTTGGCGGATCACCGCCGAGAAGTGGTGTCCGAGGTGACCGAGAGAGCCGCACGCCATGTAGTCGAATCGGCTCGCCGCACCGCCGCCGACGTCGGCGCCCAGGACAGCGAGCGGAAACGTCTGGAGGCGGTGGTGGATCGGATCTACGCCGACGCCCAAGAAGAGCTCACAGGTGAGCTCGACCGGGGAGCGCTGGTCCGCAGGGAGGTCGTGGATCGCTGGAGCGAGCGAGTCGGCACGGGCGAGGTTGCCCGCTGGATCCGAGGCTCGGCGTCGTGGTTGCGGGGTGTGGCGGATCGGCTGGCGGGGCGCCCGGCTGCGGTCGTCGATGAGATGGAGCGCGAGGCCCGGCGCGAGTTGACCCAGGCGGTCACTTCCCGGCTGGGTCGGGCGGCTCGAGCGGTGAGCACCGCTTGGGACGTCGACGAGGAGATCCGGAGCCTCGTCACCCCTGACCTGCGGGTGATCGGTGAGTCGACGGAAGCCGAAGTCGAGCGGGTCATCGACGCCTGGCTCGCTTCCCTGACACGACTGGTCGAAGAGGAGGCGCCGGGCCGATTCCGGGCGGCGCGGGTGGCGTCGACCGGGATGAACGCGGCGGCGGTCGGCACGATCCTCGCCCTGTTCGCCGCCACGGGCGGCATCAGCGGCGCCGAGGTGGGGGTGGCTGCGGGAGCCGCCGCCGCTCAGCAGGCAGCTCTGGAGCAGATACTCGGCCGGGCCGCAGCCAGATCGCTTTCGGGTTCGGCCCGAGACGGGCTGTTGGGATCGATCGGGCAGATCTTCGACTCGGAAGCCGATCGCTACCGTCGGATCCTGGAGGCGGCCTCCGACCCATTGGCGCGGGCAGCGGCGATCGAAGAAGCGGCGGGTGCGGTGGAACGCGAATCGGAGGCATTCCATGCACAGTGACTTGATCGCGGTGGTCGACGCCTTCGACCGGGTCCTGGCGGCGACGGAAGGCATCATCGACCGGGAGCGCCTCGACCCGATTGCCGAGACCGTGGCGCAGGTGAGGAAGCGGGCCGGGTATCTGGGCGACACGTTGGTGGCGGCCGTCGCCGGAGGCACCGGCTCGGGAAAATCCAGCCTGATCAACGCCCTGGCAGGCGAGGTGGTGACCGAGTCGGGAGGTATGCGCCCGACCACCGGAACCCCTGTTGCGTGGATCCCGGCCAATCCCGAGCCCGGTCTGATGCGGCTCCTCGACGATCTCGGCGTCGAGGACAGAGTCGGCCAAGACGAGTATCCGTGGCTGGCGCTCCTCGATCTCCCCGACACCGATTCGGTGGTCGTGGATCACCGTCACACCGTCGAAGCTCTGCTGCCCCGGGTCGACCTCGTGTTGTGGGTGGTGGATCCGGAGAAGTACCAGGACCGCCTTCTCCACGACCGTTATCTTCGGCCGCTGGCGGCCTACCAGAACCAGTTCCTGTTCGTTCTCAATCAGATCGATCGGCTGAACGGGACACCGACGGAAGAGATGGTGGAAGACCTGCGTCGGACGCTGGAGGGAGACGGAATCACAAACGCTCGTGTGGTGCCGGTGGCGGCCGATCCGGATACGGGACCCCCGGTCGGGATAGAGAACCTCGTCGAGGTGCTGGAAGACAATCTGGACGTGAAGCGTCTCGTCTATGAGAAGCTGACCACCGATCTCCGAGAGGCGGCCGCCCGGCTCTGGGAGCAACCCGAATTGTCTGGCAGTGTCGACTTCGCCACCCGATGGGACGAAGCACGCAACGTCGCCGCCAGTCATCTGGCGTCGGGTGACCGGCGCCAGTCGGAGGCCACGTTGGCTGCTTTCGTGGCGGGTCTGGCGGAGGAGATCGGGTCGGGTGCTGCGGTTCGACTTCGGGAGTCGGTCGACGAGACCGTCATCTCGGAGGCGGCGGACATCGCCTACGAGGCGAGTGGCGCCTACCGCCGAACACCTCCACCCCCAGCCCCTCGCTGGGTGGCGCCGGTTCGGTGGTTGGCGGTCGCGACCGTGTTTGCCGCCGCCGTGGCCCTCGTGGACGCCATTCGCACCGGTGGTGGACTGTTGTGGCCGATCGTGATCGCCCTCGCCGGCGTGACGGTCTGGGTTGGAGTCGGATGGTGGACGTCGTACTACCGGACCGCGGGTGCCGAGCGGGAGCGGCGCCGACGGATCGAGGCTCTCGTGGAGCCGATCGGTCGGCAGTTGGACGTCCACCTCGGGAATCGCATCAGGGAGGTGCTGCGACAGCGAGCGGGCGCGACGGCGGCGGCGACGGAACTGAACCTCGCCCTGGCCGAGCTCGAGCGACAGCTAGGGGAGTGATCGCGGAGGAGGCCCCGCCACCCACAGGGCCTCGGCACGGTACTCGAAGTGCGCGGAATGGGCTCGCCCGATCACCTCGCCGTCCATCTCGACGGCGGCCGCGTTGGGCGACTGGATCGAGAAACGCTCGACTCCTTCCCATACCTCCAGTTCCGGCACCTCGGTCAGAGTGGCAGTGGCGGCATGCCGGAGGAGGGAGGCAAGCCTCCTAGAGGGGAGCCGGTGGATCGCCAGCAGCGTCATCGGGTCCGGGGGCTTCTTCCCGAAGCGAATCGGAATGCGGCCGAAATAGGTGTAGGCAGTGTGGAACTGAGCCATCGCCCCGATGACGAGGGCGGTGCCGCGGTCGCTCTTCAAGTCGATCTCCGGTCTCCGTTTCCGGATGTCTTTCCAGAGCAGGCCGAGCGCCGTGCGGGCGTAGTGGATGGCACCGAATCGGTATTTGCGGTAGGGCTCCGTCTCGGCGGCCGCCACCACGTCGGCGTCGAGTCCCACCCCGGCGGTGAAGACGGCGTGCCGCCGACCGATCTCCGGTGAGTCCATCGTGAGCACCGGCCAGGTCGACACCTCGACTTCGCCCGCCAAGATTCGAGCCGCCCGGGTGGGCCGGTTGGGCAGGCCGATCTGGCGGGCGAAGACGTTCGTCGTGCCGGCCGGGATCACGGCGAGGTAGACGTCCGTCCCCACCAGCGACTGGGCGATCTGGTGCACGATCCCGTCCCCTCCCATGGCGATGACGCCGTCGAACCCGGCGGTCACCGCGTCGGCGGCGATGGTGCGGGCGTCCGCCGCCGACTGCGGCCAGACGGCTTCCACCAGGTGATGGCGCGTCAAAGACCTCAGGATGCTGCGGTGGTCGCCACCGGTGAACTGGGAAGCCGCCGGGTTGGCGACCAGCATCAGACGCGCCATTCGTGGAAGAGACTAGGTAGGTCGGAAGACCCTTGAGGGTACGGGTCGACTCGTTACGCTTGGCCGCGATGAGCGACGAGGGCGGCGCCCGGTTTTCGTTGCCCGTCGGTGAGGGGTCAGGTGCCATCCTCGGAATGGCGGCGGCCGACGCTGCTAGCGGCGTGACCGACGGGGCGTACTCCGCTGTCACGCAGCAGGCGGTCGTCGTCGCCTACCACCTGTTCCGGCACGGCCGGATCGACCGAGCGGCCCTGGCCGAAGAACTGTCCGAACTCGACGGGGACGACCACGAGCCATCTGTCTACCGGGACCTCTCGCCCGATATGAGCAAATGGCTCGAATCGAGCCGGGCGGGCGAGGGTGAGCTGGCGTCTGCGTCCAGTCTCGACCCGGCGGTGCGGGTCGTCCCTCTCGGTGTCTGGTACCGCCGCAGTCCCGAGGAACTGATCCAGGCGGTCTTGGACGCGGCCCGGGTCACCCATCTCGACGGCCCGTCGGCGGTGATGGCGGCAGCGGTGGCAGGGGCAGTGGCGGGCGGCTGTTTCGCCCAGAACGGACGAGATCTGCTCATGGCGGTCCTCGAGGTGGCGGCCGACACTCGCAGTCGGATCGTGCCTGATCGCTACGCCAATTCGGGCCAAGTCGCCGACCTGATCGATCGTCTCGCCGAGGCCACGGAACTGACGGGCGCAGATCCAGAGACGATCGTCGGCCGCTTGGGTGACGACACTCTGGGCCGGGGATGTACGGCGCTCGTCTTGGCCGCGCCGGTCAGTCGCGATCCGGTCGCCACCATCACGACGGCGGCTCGGGTGGCGGGCAGCCACGGGGCGGCCGTGGTGGGCGCCATCATCGGGGCCCGGATCGGTCCGCGCCGGTGGCCATGGGCCTTCCCCAACGACACCTGGTTCGTGGCCATCGGTGAACGTCTGGTCGAGGGCAGAGTCGACTTGGCCGATTTGCCGGTTCCCTATGCCGTCGAGCAGCGGGTCAGCTACTCGACGCCTCATCGGGCGCTCTGACCCTGTCGAGACCGCTCAGCACCACGAGCGACACCCCCACGAAGACTGCCAGCGCGCCCAAGGCCCAGGTCCGGGGCAGGTCCATCACGTCGACGATCAGCCCCCAGATCAGTGGGCCCAGGATCGTTGCGAACCGGCCCACGGTGGCATAGAGCCCGTACATCTCGCCGAGGTGCTCGGGCGGGCTGAGTTCGGTCATCAGCACCCGGTCGGATGCCCAGGTCGCACCCAACGCGGCGCCTCCCAAAGGGGCGATCAACCAGGCCACGAACGAGGTGCCTCCGTCCGTCCCGGCTGCCACGCCGACCACCAGGGCGACGATCCAGGTGACCAGCGTCGCCTTGAGGACGGCCAGTGGCCCGAACCGATCCACGGCCCGTCCGGCGACGATGCTGCCAGGAATGGCGGCTGCGATCGCCACGCCCAACAGAGTGGTGGTCTGGCCGGGATCCAGACCGAGCTCCTGGATCGCATAGATGGCGAGGAACCCGCCGATGAGCGTGTTGATGGCGTCGGTGTACAAGAAGCGGCCGAGGAGAAACCTCACCATGCCCGGGAACCGGGTCGCCAGACGCCACGCACCGACGATGCGCACCGCCATGTCACGGACCCGGGGCGGGGTTTCGACGGGGCGGGGCCTTTCGCGGACCCAGATGAAGATCGGGATCGAGAAGAGCAGGAATCCAGCGGCCAGCGAGCGAAACACGGCGGCATAGCCCCCACCGAGGACCTCGAGGACCACGGCCCCGATGCCGAGCCCGACGAACGAGCCCACATAGCCGACACCTACTCCCAGGCCGGAGACTCGTCCCCGGTCGGCGGGGGTCGACACCTCGGGGAGCAGCGCGTCGTAGACCACCGAACCCGTGTTGAAGGCGATGAGGGCGACTCCCAGACCCAGGAGAGACATCCAGACCGGACCGCTGGCCAGCGTGGCGGTCGCACCGACCGCGATGAGAGTGGTCAGGACCAGGGCGCGAACCCGCTGGTTGAGGGCGTCGGTGCGGGCCCCGATCCAAGGTGCCAGGAACACGACCACCACGGCAGAGGAGGAGACGACGGTCGAGAGGGCGAGATCGGGCAGCCCGGCATCCGTCAGCCAAGACGGGAAGTAGAGGCCGAGGACTCCCAGGGCGAAGATGGTGTTTGCCAGGTCGTAGACGATCCACGACCAGGTCGCCCGGCGACCAGGGGGGGAAGGGTCGGTCGTCTGTTTCAAGACAGGGAGAGACTAGAAGGTGACGGCGACCGCGATGAGCTCATCGTGGCCCAGCATGCCTGCCGCCGCCTGCATCGCCCGCTGGGCTTCGTCGAGAGGAAACTGGTGGGATACCAGGTCGTCGACCCTCTCGTCCGAGGCGAGCTTCTCGGTCGCCCAGGCATACCCGGCGGTCGATGCCCCCACCGCTCCCTTGACGGTGAGCTGTTTGCTGACCAGGACATCCGAGAAGAAGTGGAGGGCTCGGTTGCCTTTGGTGGAGGCGAGAATCACGCGGCCGCCGCTGCGCACGATGTCGAGAGCGACGAACACCGCCTCCGGGTCGTCGGAGGTGACGTCGATCACGACGTCCGGGCGACAACCCGTCTCGTCGGCGATGACGCCGGCGAGGTCGGGATGCCGTTCCACGTCGACTGTGAGGTCGGCGCCGAGTCGGGAGGCGAGATCGAGTCGGTCGGCATCGTGGGAGAGACCGGTGACACCCACCCAGGAGGCTCCCGCCGCCTTGGCCGCCAGAACGCACGCCAGGCCCCGAGGCCCCGGGCCCAGGATCAGCACCCTTTCGCCCGGTCGGAGATCGGGCAACTCCACGGCCCAGGTGTGGCCGGTGGCGAGCGAATGGACAGAGGTCGCCACCTCGGCGGGAACGTCGTCGGTGACGGGATGGATGGTGGCGGCCGGGTCGATGTAGAGGTACTCGGCCATACCGCCCCACAAGGCGGGTGGCTCGGTGGACGGGATCAGACCGTAGGTGTTCGACGGCTTGCGGAACTGGCACGTGGCGAGCCCGTGCCTGCATCGGCTGCACTTACCACACCGGATTCCCGGCTCGAGTACCACTCGGGTCCCGATCTCGTAGGGAATGGTCTCGTCGGCCACCGCCACCCGGCCCACGACCTGATGGCCCGGAATCAGCGGGTACTGCACCTCACTTCGTTCACCGTGCCAGGCCTGCACGTCTGCGCCCGAAATCGCCGTCGCCTCCACCGCGAGCCAGCCCCCGGCTTCGACCGGCTGAGAGGGGATCTTGGTGGTGGCGAGCTGTCGGGGCTCGACGAGAACCATGGCCTTGGCGGCATGACCGAGTTCGACCATGCAGAGAGTGTAGGCCCTCGAAATGGGGGTGAAATCGCCGTCCGGTATCAGATCTCGATAGAGGAAAGAGCCTCGCCTAGACGATCCAGGCCCCGCAACATGTCGTCGTCCGAGAGGGCGTAGGAGAGGCGTACGCAGCCCGGCGCCCCGAAGGCCTCACCAGGCACGAGAGCGACCTTGACTTCGTCGAGAATCCAGGCAGCCAGGTCGAGGGTCGACCCGAATCGGTCACCCAGGAAGGCGCTGAAATCGGGGAAGGCGTAGAAGGCGCCTTCGGGCTCAGGACACCGAACCCCGGGGATGGCTCGTAGCTTCTCCACCATCTGGACCCTCCGACGGTCGAAGGCCTGCCGCATCTCCTCCACCGGCTCTTGGGTACCGGTCAAGGCCGCCAAAGCGGCCCGCTGGCTGACGTTGGCGACGTTGGAGGTGAGGTGGGACTGCAGGCGGATGGAGGCCTTCACTACATCGGCGGGACCGACGAGCCAACCCACCCGCCAACCCGTCATGGCGTAGGCCTTGGCCACACCGTTGACCACGACCCACCGATCCTCGAGGGCGGGGGAGACGGCGGGCAGGCTGGTGAACGAAGCGTTGCCGTACACGAGTCGCTGATAGATCTCGTCTGTGAGCACCCAGATCCCGTGCTCTCCGGCCCATTGGCCGATCGCCGCCGTTTCCTCTTCCGTGTACACGGCGCCGGTCGGGTTCGATGGGGAAACGAAGACGAGCAACTTGGTGCGCTCGGTTCGATACTGCTCGAGAACCTCCGGGGTCACCTTGTAGCCCGACTCGGTGGTGGATGGCACCTCGATCGGCCGGCCCCCGGCCAGCGACACGGCTTCCGGGTAGGTCACCCAGTAGGGCGCCGGCAGGAGGACCTCGTCGTCGGGATCGAGGAGTGCCGCGAAGGCCGTGTACACGGCTTGCTTGCCGCCGTTCGTGATCAATACCTGCTGGGGCTCCACCTCGAGGGCCGAGTAGAGCTTGGTCGCCTCGGCCACTGCCTCCCGCATCTCGGGGAGACCGGCGGCGGCCGAATAGTGGTGGTTGCGGGCGTCGGCGGCGGCGGCCACCGCGGCCGACACGATGTGGTCGGGGGTGGGGAAGTCCGGCTCGCCGGCGCTGTAACTGACTACGTCCTCGCCGGCGGCCTTCATCTGCGCGGCTCGGGTGGTGATGGCCATCGTGGCCGATTCGGATATCGATGTGAGCCGGCGAGAGACGCGGTTCACGGCAGCTTCCTCCTGTGCGGCATGTTCGCGTCGTCAGGCTAACGGCCCTCCGGATGGGCCGAATCGCCTTTACTCGTCGCCGCGAAGCCGGCGGAGTTCCTCCAGCTCGTGACGATGTCGCCGACGTCGACGGCGGACGATCCCGGAGAGGATCTGATCGAGGAGGATCGAGACGACCACCGCCACCAGGATGACGATCACGAGTGGGAGCTGCCACGACCAGGCGAGGAAGCGCAGTTCCACGTCCTGGGTGTTCTGGACGGCGAACACGACGATCAGAGCGACGATCACCAACGCCGCCACCAACCGCCACGGGATCTCGAGTGGTCCCTCGGGTTCCGTCGTGATAGCCCGTTCGTCGGTGTCCTGAACCGGTTCGAAGGGGTCGGTCATGCTTCGATCGTACGGCAACCGATCCCCATCAGTGGGGATTCAACGCACCGAGGCCGACTCTCCCTCGAACGACCAGCGGTGGCGAGAAGCTCGGGCCTCGTCGACGTCGACCCGGGACAGGAGGATGCCGCCTAGGAGGAAGAAGGCGGCGAGCACGAGGATCGCGTTCCGGGAGGAGCCCGTGGCGGCGCCGATGAAGGCAAACAGGAACGGTCCCCATATCGCCGAGAACTTCGAGAAGACCGAGTAGAAGCCGTAGAACTCGGCTGAGGCCTCGGCCGGGATCATCGAGCCATAGAGGCTCCGTGAGAGAGCCTGGACACCCCCGAGGACGAACCCGATTACGGCGGCCAGCGACAGAAACGGCAGAGTCTGCCCTTCGGGAAGGAAGTAGGCGGCGACGATGATGCCGGTCCAGATCCCGAGTGAGACGAGGAGGGCTTGCTTGACGCCGAGCCGATAGGAGAGATGACCGAAGCCGAGGGCCCCGAAGTAGGCGATGAACTGGACGATCAGGAAGGCGAGGATGATGACGTTCAGGTCGAGGTCGAGAGTGCTGCCGGCATAGGCGCTGGAGATGTTGATCGTCGTCTGGACGCCGTCGTTGTAGAGCATGAATGCGACCACGAACAGCAGCAACTGCGGAAAGTGGGTCAGACGACGGGTGGTCGCCCAGGTGCGTCCCACCCCGATGCGGAGGTACGCACCCACCTTCGAGTAGCGGAGGAGGCGGTCGGGCAGCGGCCGGGATGGGCCGGTTTCGGGAATCCGGGGAATCGACCACAACCCGAAACCGAGCCACCACAGTCCGGCTCCGCCGAGAGCGATCCGGGTCGTGAGAGCCCCGAACGGTTCGAGATAGATGAGTGCCACCGCGATCAACAGGTAGAGGCCACCCCCTACGTAGCCGAGCGCGAAACCGCGCGACGAGACCCGATCGATCGTGTCGTCGGTGGTCAGGTCGGGCAGGAACCCGTCGTAGAAGACGTTGGCGCCGACGAACCCCATCTGCGCGAGCAGGAACAGGCCGATGGTGGTGCCGACTCGACCTGGCCCGGCCAGCACCAGGAGGATGGCGAAGACGGATCCGCCGACGGCGAAGGCCATCAGGAACTTGCGTTTGGAAGAAGAGAAGTCGGCGATCGCACCCAGGATCGGGATGATGAGGAACATGACCAGCGGCCCGAACCCTGCCACCAGGCCCCACAAGCCGTCCGGGGCCCAGTCGCGTCCCAGGAAGCGGTAGGTGTCTCCGGGTACGACTTCCGACACGAAGTACGCCGGCAGTACCGCTCCGGCGACCACGGTGACGTAGGCGGAGTTGGCCCAGTCGTACAACGCCCATGCCCGCAGCGCCCGGCGATCGTTCTTGTGGGCCTCGGACACGACGGCGAGCGTAGCCGACACTTTGGTGCCAGGACCGCTCTAGCGTTCGCGAATGAGGATCTCCGGTTCCATCGCAGCGTCAGCGGTGCTGCTGGTCGTTTCGGTGAGCTGTTCGGACGGCACGGATACGGCTGTGACGGCCACCTCGGCACCGTCCATCTCGACCGTCACGCCGACGTCGGCGACGCTGCCGTCGTCGACCGCTCCTTCGTCGACGGCGGCTCCGAGTACCTCCCATGCGACGTCGACCTCGGTCGCCACCTCGACCACCATGCCGGAGTTGAAGTCGCTGGCGTACGAGAGCGTTGCCACCGTCGACTTCCCGATCATCCTCACGGCCCGCCCGGGAGACGATCACGCCTTGCTCGGCCAGCGACGTGGTCTCGTCCGACGGCTGGAGGGCGGAAACCTCGGAGATCCCATCCTCGACATCTCTGATCGGACGACCGTGGACTCGGAGAGAGGGCTATTGGGTCTCGCCCGCCATCCCGAAGACGACACTCTGCTGTTCGTCCACTACACCGACGCGGGTGGCGACACTGTGGTCTCCGAGTTCCGTATCGGACCGGACGGGTCGGTCGACGCCGGCTCCGAGAGTGTTCTCCTTCGGGTCGACCAACCCGCCTCCAACCACAACGGCGGGATGATCCAGTTCGGGCCCGACGGAGCTCTCTATCTGGGGCTGGGTGATGGCGGCGGCAGCGGAGACAGATTCGGGAACGCCCAGAACCTCGACACCCTGTTGGGTGGTCTGGTGAGAATCGACGTGGACTCAGCCGATGCGGAACTGTGGCATCACGGGCTCAGGAACCCTTGGCGGTTCTGGATCGACGGCGAGACCATCTGGATCGGCGATGTCGGGCAGAACCGATACGAAGAAGTCGATGTGGCGGACATCACCGAGTCGGGCATCGACTACGGCTGGCCGATCATGGAGGGATCGCACTGCTACGAGGCGTCCGATTGCGACGCCGAAGGGTTGCACGCGCCAGTGACGGAGGTGGAGCGAGGGGATGGCGGAGCGTGTTCCATCACCGGGGGGATCGTGTATCGGGGCTCGGCCATCCCCGAGTTGGAGGGGCGCTTCCTCTTCTCGGATTACTGCGGCGGGTTCCTCCGGTCGGTGGACGGGAATGGCGATGTCGAGGACCACACGGACGACGTCGGCGTCCCTGGCCAGGTCGTGTCCTTCGGCATAGACGGCGACGGCGAGGTCTACGTGCTCACGACCGGTGAGGTGCTCCGCCTCGTTGCGCAGCGTTGATGGTCACAGATCCTTCCCGAGGCAGACACTCGTTTCGATCGTCCGTATGTACTCGCCCCAGCATGGGACCGGCCTGAAGCCGAATCGCCTGTACAGCGCTTGGGCCTCGGGTTGATCCGCGCCCATCTCGAGCAGCATCCTCCGAGCGCCCCGGCTGCGGGCTTCATCCTCGAGGCGGGCGAGGATGACAGCGCCCACTCCCTTCCCGCGGGCTTCGGGTCGCACGTACATCCGCTTCACCTCGGCCTCGGTGTCGCCGATCATCCGAACCGCACCGCAACCCACCGGGCGTCCCTCGATCCGCGCCAGGAGGAAGACGCCGCTGCTTCCGGTGACCTCATCGGCTTCCAGCGAGAAGTGGTTGGCGTCGGGCGAATACAGGCCGTCGAGGTATGTGTTCAGCTCCTTGATGAGGGCCATTGCCTCGGGGTCGGTCGGGGAGGCATGCTCGAGGGTGGGAACGACCATCCCGGGAACGGTACCCTGGCCCGATGGCCACCATCTTCACCCGCATCATCGAGGGCGAGATCCCTGGGACGTTCGTGTGGAGGGACGAGCGCTGTGTGGCGTTCATGTCGATCAACCCGCTCCGCCGTGGGCACACGCTCGTGGTTCCGATCGAAGAGATCGACCACTGGATCGATTGCCCGGACGACCTCCGTGACCATCTGTTCGGCGTCGCCCAGGTGATCGCCCGCGCCCAGCAAGCTGCCTTCCAGCCCACCAAGGTGGGTTTGATGATCGCCGGGCTCGAGGTGCCCCACCTCCACCTCCATGTGGTTCCGATCGACGGAGTCCACGACCTCGATTTCTCTAACGCCGCCGCGACCGTGGACCGTGACGAACTGGAAGCGGCCGCCGCCGCGATCCGGGACGAGCTCCGCGCGATGGGCGCCGACGGCGTGACCTGAGACAGGACTGGGATTGGGCGTTCTCCTGGCCGGGGTGGCCGCACTCGGCTACGGGGTCGGCGACTTCCTCGGAGGAGCAGCCACGCGCCGACTCCACGTCGTCGGCACCCTTTTCTGGGCTCACCTGGTCGGGTTCGTCCTGATCGGGGCGTGGATACCCTTCGATCGAGGCAGGCCGCTCGCCCCGGACATATCGGCGGGGTTGCTCGCAGGCATCCTGGGACTGGGTGGCTTGTTGTTCCTCTACACGGGGCTCGCTCGTGGTCGGGCAGCGGTAGTGGCTCCAGTGGCGGCGGTCGTGGGTGCGATCGTCCCGGTGACCGTGGGGGTGGCCGGGGGCGAGCCGCTCGGTCCCGTGGGTTGGACGGGCGTGGCGGCGGCGTTGCCGGCGATCTATCTCGCTTCGACCATCGACGGTGTGGGGAGGCGAGCCGCCGGACTGTCCTACGGCCTGGGCGCGGGTCTCTTCTTCGGCGGCCATTTCGTCGCCTTCGCCCAGGCGACCTCCGAGGCCGGGATGTGGCCGGTCCTGGCATCTCGGGGGCTGACGACGGTGCTGCTCGGGGTGCTGGCGCTCGTCATGCGGGGACGATGGAACGTGACCCCAACCGGCAGAGTGAGGTTCGTCCTCTTCGGGGTCGGTGCTCTCGACCTCATCGGAAACGTCGGTTATGTCACGGCAGTCAATCTCGCCCCGTTGGCGGTGGTGGCCGTCGTGGCGTCCCTGTATCCAGCGGTCACGGTCCTGATGGCTCGCTTCGTCTATTCGGAGATCCTGTCACCGGCTCAGATCGCGGGCCTGGGGTTGGCGGTGGTGGCCGTTGCCTGCTTCTCGGTCGTGGGCTGATCTGCCTCGGTCACACACGACCTCCGGGCTCGAAGCGGACACGCCCGGACGACAGACGGGATCCACTTGCCTCCTGTCACTCCTCGGTGTCACCCCCTCCCGCTACTCTCGCCGGCGATGGAGAACCAGAGCCATGTCGGCCGGGTGATCGGCACCGAGGATTCCACGCCGCTCGAGTTCTGGGTGGCGGTGGCTCCGGGGGAGTATCTCCAACTCGACGACGTCGTGGCACTCCAAAGGGTCCTGCCCACGGGCGAAGCCGTCCGGGTCTACGGGATGGTCTCACAGGTGCGAGCACGGCATGAAGGTGCTCGGTTCGACTCCGACGTGTTCCTGATCTCCGATGGGGTCCTCCCGGCCGAGGTGTCGGAGGCGGCCCGGATCACGGCCACCCGTTTCGAGCCCGAGGTCTTCGTTCCGCCTCGGCCGGGCCAGTTGGTCGAGCGGGCCGAGGGCGAGGAGCGCGATCGGGCGCTCTTCTTCGACCGCATGGAGCGGCGGCTGCCGGTCGGCCTGACCCGGGAGGACGAGCCTCTGTTCGTCAACTTCGAGTTCCTCAATGGCGAACGGGGCGCCCACGTCAACATCTCGGGTGTCTCGGGGGTGGCCACCAAGACCACCTACGCCACCTTCCTGCTCCACGCCCTGTTCACAGGCCCAGTCCTGGGAGCGGGGGCCGTCAACACCAAAGCCTTGATCTTCAACGTCAAGGGTGAGGACCTGCTCCACCTCGACAAGCGCAATGCCGTCCTCGACGAGGATCAGCTGGTCCGCTATCGGGCCCTGGGGCTCCCTCCCGACCCGTTCAAGTCGGTCGGGTTCTACGCCCCGCCGCGGGTCGATTCGGAGATCCTGCGGGCCGACGTCTACTCGCGGCCCGATGTCACCAGCTTCTGCTGGTCACTGGCCGAGTTCTGCCGCGAGGAGCTGTTGCCGTTCCTGTTCGCCGATGCGGAGGACGACCGTGCCCAGTACACGATGGTGGTCTATTCCGTCGCCGCTCAGCTCAAGCGGGCGACACCGCTCGACGACGGGTCCGTGGCCATCGAAGGCACCACCGTCCGGACGTTTCGCCAGTTGGTCGACCTGATCACCGACAAGGTCACGAGTGAGGACGACGGCCCCGTCTGGGCGGGCACGGCTATCGGGCGGGGAACGATCAACGCCTTCGTTCGCCGGCTCAACTCGTCGGTGCGTCATCTCGATCGGCTGATCCGTGGGAATCTGGCCGACCCGGAGCGGCATCGGGTGCGGACCGACGACCATCAGGTCACAGTCGTCGACCTCCACAACCTCAACGACCGCGCCAAGCGATTCGTGGTCGGGGTCACCGTGCGTCGGGCCTTCGAGCAGAAGGAGCGTCAGGGGCGCCAGGGCGACGACGACCTCCTCTTCCTGGTGCTCGACGAGTTGAACAAGTACGCGCCCCGGGATGGGTCCAGTCCGATCAAGGAGATCCTCCTGGACGTGGCCGAGCGAGGTCGGAGCCTGGGGATCATCCTGATCGGTGCTCAACAGACTGCGTCGGAGGTGGAGCGGAGGATCATCGCCAACTCCTCGGTGAGGGTCGTGGGTCGCCTCGACTCGGCGGAAGCCTCCCGCGAGGAGTACGGGTTCCTGCCTCCTGTCCACCGACAACGGGCGACGATCATCAAGCCGGGCACGATGTTGATCAGCCAACCCGAGCTTCCGGTGCCCCTGGTGGCGGAATTCCCCTTCCCTGCCTGGGCCACGCGCCCGTCCGAGGCGGTCGGCGACGGGGGTGCCGACGTCCCCGACGATCCGTTCGAGGGACTCACCAAGGATTCCTAGGCGGTTCCTGTGCTCACCATCACGGAGCTCTCCGACCAGATCCGGGAGGCGGGTATCGAGAAGGGGGACGCGGTGATGGTCCATGCTTCCCTACGACGGATCGGGCCGGTCGAGAACGGGGCCGAGGGGGTGGTGTCGGCTCTCGATCGAGCCGTGGGGCCACGGGGAACCGTCTTCATGACGCTGGGAGCGGACGATCCCTTCGCCTGGGTCAACGACCGCC
>DATGPZ010000204.1:0-5388 GCA_035304485.1 Acidimicrobiia bacterium
TCGGGGGAGCCCGCCACGTGGGCGCCGCCGTTCTCGAACCGGATGTCGGCCTCGGAGGCCTCCAACAGGTGAGCGGCGATCCTCGACGCCTTCTCTTTCACCTCGCTCGCCGCCTGGTAGGTGGCGGCACCATCGACGGCGGCCGACCGGGACCCGAAGGTCCCGATTCCCATGGGGGACTCGCCCGTGTCACCGTGGATCACCCGGATCCGGTCGGTCGGGATGCCGAGTTGGTCGGAGACGATCTGGGCCCAGGTGGTCTGGTGTCCCTGCCCGCTCGGTCCAGTGCCGATGATGACCGTGGCCGTGCCGTCCGGATTCACCCGTACCAAACCCGATCCGTTGAAAGCGGAGGGGAGCCCATAGGTGGTCCAGGAGAAACCGAGGTCGACTAGGGCCGACGGCCCGAAGCCGCACACCTCGACGTAGGAAGTGAGACCCACTCCGACGTGGCGGCCCTCTTGGCGGGCGCGGTCGCGTTCGGCGAGCAGCTCGGACCACCCGAAGTGGCGCAAGGCGGCGTCGAGGTTCTTCTCGTATTCGCCGGTGTCCATCGCGAACCCGATCGGAGCCATGGCCCCCGGGAACTCACTCGATGGGATGTAGTTCTTGCGGCGCACTTCGGCGGGATCCATGCCGATCTCGGCGGCGTAGGCATCGAGTATTCGCTCGATGTAGTAGATCGCCTCGGGCCGGCCGGCTCCCCGATAGGCATCGGTGGTCATGGTGTTCGTGTGAACACAGTCGAGCTTCATGTGGATGGGGAACTTGTACTGGCCGGAGCCCACGAACACCCCGAGGAACGGGATCGCGACCGTGAAGTTCTGGGAGTAGGCGCCCATGTCGCAGATGGCGTGGAGCTCGTACCCGAGTACCTCTCCGTCGCGAGTCCCGGTGATCGTGGCGGTTCCGATCCAGCCCCGACCCTGGATGGTGGAGTTGGGCGATTCCCGTCGGGTCTCGGTGTACTTGACCGGGCGGCCCAGCTCCTTCGAGGCGAAGCAGACCAGGATCTCGTCGTTGTAGACGTTGAGCTTGGCCCCGAAGCCTCCTCCGACCTCGGGAGCAACCACCCGGACCGCGTTCGATGCGAGCCCGAACGTCTTGGCGATCGCACCCGCCAGGGCATGAGGCACCTGAGTGGACGAGTACACGTCGAAGCGGTCGTAGCCCGGATGCCAGTCGGCCGCGACGGCCCGGGGCTCGATGGCGGTCGGGATAAGGCGCTGATTGACCATCTCCTGGCTGACCACGACCACGTCGTCGCGTTCCTTGGCTGCGGCGATGGCCTGCTTCGACTCGGCGATGCCTTCATCGTTGCCCCAGGGGCCACCTTCCCAGGTGACGATCGTGTTCGACTCCAAGTCCTCATGGACCTTGTGAGTGTCGGAGACGGCTTCCTTCAGGTCCACCACGGCCGGCAATGGCTCGTAGTCGACCACCACCGCGTCGGCCGCATCTCTGGCCAGGTAGCGCGTATCGGCCACCACCATGGCAACGGCCTCGCCGGCGTGCTTCACGACCCCGTCCGCCAGCAACGGGCGGAGCTTGCCGACCGGGACCTGCGCCAAGAGCGGCCCCAGGTGGCGAACGTCGTCAGCCGTGTAGACGGCGTGCACTCCCTCCATCCCGGCGGCGGGCGACGTGTCGATCGACGTTATGCGGGCGTGGGCGTACGGACTGCGAACGAACGCCACATGGAGCATCCCCGTCAGCTGGATGTCATCCACGTACCGACCCCTTCCCTGCACGAGGGCGGGATCCTCCCGACGCCGGATCGACCCTCCCAGGACACTAGTGGTGGTGGTCATGCCGTCACCTCCTCGTGTTCCCAGTCCGGTGGTGCCGGCTCTTCGCCCCGAATCTTGGCGGCGGCGTACTCGATCGCCCGGACGATGTTGTGATAGCCCGTGCAGCGGCACAGGTTGCCTTCGATGGCGTGGCGGATTTCCGCTTCGTCGGGCGACTGGTTCTCCTCGAGGAGACCGACGGCCGACATGATCATCCCGGGGGTGCAGTAGCCGCACTGGAGGCCATGACGCTCCCAGAACCCTTCCTGTACGGGATGGAGCTCGCCGTTGGACGCCAGACCTTCGACCGTGGTGATGGAGGATCCGTCCGCTTGGACGGCGAGCATGGTGCAGGACTTGACCGTCTTGCCGTCGACCAACACCGTGCAAGCCCCGCAGTAGCTGGTTTCGCAGCCGATGTGGGTGCCGGTGAGGCCTTGATCCTCACGCAGGAAGTGGACCAACAGAGTTCGTGGTTCCACCTCGGCGGTGACGCTGCGTCCGTTGATAGACATCGAGACCTGCATCCGACCTCCTCTGTTAGACGGCACAGCCGAACCTATCAGGACCTGGCCGAGTTCGTCGTCGGTTCAGGGACTTTTCCGTCGGAACACCCGAATCGCGGGTTATCGACCCTGCTGCAGCGCTCCGCCGAGGACGATCGCCAGCTCGGAAACGACCCAGCCCAGGAAGGAGAGCACCTCTTCTGCCTCGGGCCGGAGCTTCTCGTAGTCCTCCGGCTCGTCGATCCCCCAGCGGGCGCCGAGCGCCAGACGGGCGTCGTTGAAGACCCGCATCATCGCATTCGCCTCTGGGATCGAAACCGTGACCGACCCGGGCTCGGACCGCAACGTTTCCAGGATGGTCTCCACGGCCGATCGGTCGGCGCGGCGGGCCTGGTCGAGCTCCGATCCGGCCAGACGGCGCCACTCGGCGTCTGCCTCCGGATCGTCGAGGTACACGGGCGGTGACAGCCGGGCGGCACCAGGATCGGACGCCGGATCACCCAAGCCGACGAGGAGTCGGGTCACCTCGCCGAGCAGGAAGACCTCCTCGGGCCCGAGACGCACCTCCACCCCGTCCCCGGCCAGGCGGAAGTGGGCGGACATACGCTATTGCTCGATCGTGGCCCAGAGACCGTGGTGGTGCAGGCGATAGCAGTCGTGCTCGGCCCGCTCCCGGGGTCCATCGGCCACCACCGACCGACCCTCGTTGTGGACCTCCAGCATCAGTCGGGTGGCTTTGACCTCGTCGTACCCGAACAGCGACCGGAACACGTACACGACGTAGTCCATCGTGTTGACAGGGTCGTCCCACACCACGACCTTCCAGGTGTCGTCCAGGTTCCGGTCCTGGTCGGTGTCGGGGTCTCTGACAGGAGTCTCGGTCGTCATGATCGCCCTGCAGATCGGTAGGTGCCCAGAAATCGTAGGTCCGACAGGGTGGCAAGCGGAGGGTCGAAGATCGCCGCCACACCCTCGGGACCGGCCGAATGATGGACGTCGGCGAAGAAGCGATAGCTCCAGGCCTCGTCGGATGGGCGTGACTCGATCCGGCTCAGGTTGGCGCCCCGAAGCCCCAACTCGGCCAGGGCCAGCGCCAGGGCGCCGGGTGTGTGGCGTGTGGTGAAGGCGATAGTGGTCTTGTCGGCGTCTTCGGGGATCGGTTGCTCGCCCTGTGCCAGCACCACGAAGCGCGTCGTGTTGTGATCGCGATCGATGACGTCCTTGAGGAGCACGGCGAGTTGATGGGGTGCGGCAGCCGCCTCGGGCGCGAGGGCGGCGTCGGAGGGCCGACGAGCCTCGGCCACCTGCCGAACGGCACCGGCGGTGTCGGCAACCGGCACCGGCTCCCATCCCCAGTGGGTGATGATCGCCTCGGCCTGGCCCAATGCCTCCGGGTGCGAGAGCACCCGCTCGATCTGCTCGGGTGCGGTCCCCGGCAGGCCCAACAGTGCGTGCCGCACCTCGACCAGATGCTCGCCCACGATCCGATTGTCACCGGGTAGGAGACGGTCGAGCACCGGCAGCACGCTGCCGGTGGTCGAGTTCTCTATCGGGACCACCAGCCGCTCGACCTCTCCTCGAGCCAGTCCTTCGAAAGCCGCCACGAAGCTGTGGAAGCCGACGTGCTCGTCGGCCGGGAACAGCTCGCGGCACGCTCGATCCGAATAGGAGTAGGCCTCGCCCTGGTATCCGACTCTCATCCTCCAGAACGGTAATGGAGGCGAGATCCGACCCGGACGACTAGCTCGGGCGGTCCGACATGAAGACGTAGCGTGGCCCAGCCGCCTCCGGTTTGGGCGTTGCCTCGGCCCTCTGTTCCTCAGCCAGCACGGTGAAGATCGTCGGCCGAGCCGGGCGAAACAAGCCCGGCTCCGTGACGGTCCCATGTCCATCCTCGGCCGCATCCAGATCGATCATGACCGCGCCACATGACGTGCACTGCATCCGCGCGATCCCAGCTCCGAGCCGGCTGACCGCGAAATCGTGGTCACCGGCGCAGCGTCGCTGCCCCACTTCATGCCTCCCAGCATTTGATTTCCGCCACTCAGCGTAGCCGCCCGGGACGCTCTGTCACCACCCTGGATCGGTTTTCGGGACTAAGGTCCCAGTTCCTCCCCGTTCGACTGGACCTCGTCCAGCATCATCGCCAGGTCCTTGACCACCACGTCGTCCCGCCCCAGCTCCTTGACGCCGTCGTCGATCATGACGTAGCAGTAGGGGCACGACACGGCCACCTCGGCGGCGCCCGTCTCGAGCGCTTCCTCGGCACGCTCGATGTTGACCTTCTTGCCGATGTGCTCCTCCATCCAGAAGCGAGCACCGCCCGCACCGCAGCACAGCGCCTTGGTCCCGTGGCGACGCATCTCGACCATTTCGACGTCGCCCGTCGCCGCCACCACGTGGCGAGGCGCCATGTATATGTCGTTGTGACGACCCAGGTAACAGGGATCGTGGTAGGTGACCTTGCGCCGGTTGCCGCTCCCGGCACCCCGATCCAGCCGGCCCTGGCGCAGCAATTCGGCCAGCAGCTGAGTGTGATGCACGACCTCGTACTCACCACCCATCTGGGGGTACTCGTTGGCCAGCGTGTTGAAGCAGTGAGGGCACTGGGTGATGACCTTGCGGACTCCGAGGTCCTCGAAAGTCTGGATGTTCTGGAGGGCGAGTTGTTGCCACACGTACTCGTTGCCCGCCCGTCGAGCGGGATCACCGTTGCACACCTCGCGCTGGCCCAGGATGGCGAACGAGATTCCGGCCCTGTGCAACAGCCGGGCGAGAGAGACGGACACTGCGGTGTTCCGGTCGTCGAACGAACCCGCGCAGCCCACGAACCAGAGGTACTCCACCTGGTCGACGCCGGGCTCGCCCAGGATCGGGACCTCGAAGTCGAGTTCCTTGGTCCAATCCGCCCTCTGCTCCTGGGAGATCCCCCACGGATTGCCCTGGTTCTCCATCGCCACGAACGCCTTGCCCAGCTCGGTCGGGAAGTTCGACTCCATGAGGGTCAGGTACCGGCGCATGTCGAGGATCCGGTCGAGGATGTCGATGCCGACCGGGCAGATCTCGTCGCACGCCTTGCACGTCGTGCATGA
>DATGPZ010000205.1:0-4511 GCA_035304485.1 Acidimicrobiia bacterium
GGCACCCGGAAGGCCGGAAGCTGAGGCTCACGGGGGAGTGCGACCGAGACCAGTCGGTCTCGCATCGCCCACAGAATGGCGCCCAGACCTCCCAGCACTCCCAATATGCGTGCGATTCGTCTCACACGCCCAAGGCTAAACCAATTCAGCGCAGGGTAAAGGCGTATGGATACAGACCTCGATGTCGCGAGGTGTCGCACAACACTGCACCTCTAAGGTGACGGTATGAAGGTCGACTTCTTCTTTCCGCCCGGCCCACCGCTCACGGCTAGGCCGCTGGCCCGTCGCGCCGCCGACCTGGGATTCGACGGGTTCTTCACCGCCGAGACGAGCCACGATCCCTTCCTGCCGCTCTTGGTGGCAGCCGAGGAGACCGAGCTCGAACTCGGCACCGCGATCGCGGTCGCCT
Organism: Acidimicrobiia bacterium; assembly: GCA_035304485.1. Lineage (GTDB taxonomy): Bacteria > Actinomycetota > Acidimicrobiia > Spongiisociales > ZC4RG35 > ZC4RG17. The sequence goes on from DATGPZ010000205.1 coordinate 410, forward strand.
TCCCGCGTTCTCCGATGGTCACCGCCCAGATCGCCTGGGATCTGGCCGCGGCTTCTTCGGGCCGGTTCATTCTCGGTCTCGGCACCCAGGTCAAGGCTCACATCACCCGGCGCTTCTCCACCGAGTGGGGACACCCAACCGCACGTCTCCGTGATTACATCGGTGCTCTCCGCGCCATCTGGGACACATGGCAGAACCGCACCCCACTGCGGTACGACGGCGGGTTCTACCGCTTCAGCCTGATGACGCCGTTCTTCGACCCCGGCCCCATCGAACACCCCGAGATTCCCGTGGCGATCGCCGGGGTCGGCCCGCACCTGAGCCGTTTGGCCGGTGCCGTCTGCGACGGTTTCCACGTGCACCCCTTCCACACGGTCCGCTACCTGGACGAGGTCGTGCTGCCCAACATCGCCGCCGGCGCCAAAGCCGAGGGCCGGAGCCTCGACGACTGCGAGCGGTACTCGACGGTGTTCGTGGCCACCGGCTCGAACGACTCCGAGATCGAGCAGTCGCTCCAGGCCGTGAAGTCGGAGATCTCGTTCTATGCGTCCACTCCGTCGTACGCCCCTGTGTTGGAGGCGAGCGGGTGGGACTTCGGACCCGAACTGACCGCAATGAGCAAACGCGGACGGTGGGAGGAGATGGCCTCGGTGATTCCCGACGATGTGGTGCACGAGATCGGGGTAGTGGCTCCGATCGATCGGCTGGGAGAGGCGATCCGCCGTCGATACGGGGATCGGCTCCAGCGGGTCGGTCTCTACAACCTCGGCAACCTGGCCGTCCTGAATGACGGGGACGTTCTGTCCCAGATCGTCGCTGACATCAAGAAGGGATGACCGGGGAGAACGGCAGGCGCTGGTCGGGCAGCGTCGCCAGGTGACCCACGTCGTTGTAGGAAATGAGTCGAGGGCCCGGGACCAGCACCGTCACCGAGCAGTTGTGGAGCGCTCCGAAGCGGCCGCTGAAGATGTTCCCCTCCACCTCGATGCCGGAGGCCCACATCGCCAAGATGAGTGTCGGACCGGAATGTGTGGAGATCACCGTGACGCCGTCGGCGGCGAGCAACTCCTCGGCCACTGGCACGACACGGTTCGCCACCTGCCGCCAGGTTTCCCCACCCGGGCGGGCGACATCGACACCGTTCGCATAGTCGTGCCACAAGTCCGGCCAGCGCCCCTGTATCTCGGCGGGCAAGAGGCCAGTCCACTCACCGTTGTCGATCTCGCGCAATTCCGGGCGATGCTCCACCTCGACGCCGGCGGCGTGGGCCAAAGGCTCGGCTGTTTCGACACACCGCACCAGATCCGAGCTGACTATTCGGGTGATGGGTAGTTCCGATAGTCGTCGAGCCACCGACTCCGCCTGAGCCTTCCCGGTTTCGGTGAGTCTCGCAGGGCTCTGCCCGATGAACCGATGGTCGGCGTTGCCTTCCGCCTGGCCGTGACGGACAACGAGAAGCGTGGACATCAGAGCCCCGCCGCGGAAGCCGTGTCGACCCGAGGATCGGCTGCGCCCCGGGCCAGGCCGTCGGGACGGGAGCGAATCACCGACACCGGGCCCCAACCCGCCTGAGGGATCTCGTGCCGGTGAACCGCGTGCCCGCGCTCCTCCAACGCCTCGATGACGTCTTCAGGAGTTCCCGGCTCCACCTCGACGCTGGACTGGGTCGGGCCTGGCAGCGGGACCATCCACCGGGGTGACGCCTGGCTGATGGAGGGCTCCAGACCGAATCCGAAGGCTGAGACCGCCATCTGGACGATCAGCTGCGGCTGCATGAAGCCGCCTCGGGTGCCCAGGAGCGACGTCGAGCCGGAGGCATCCCTCCACACCGTGGGGGACAGGGTGTGCAGCGGGCGGCGGCCCGGGCTGAGCTCGTTCGGGTGGCCGGGACGGAGATCGAACCCGCGGCCTCGGTCGTGCAGGATGAAGCCTCCCGCAGGGACCGCGAATCCCGAACCGATTCCGTGGAAGTTCGATTGGATCAAGGAGATGCCGAGCCCTTCTCCGTCGAGGACGGTCATGTAGGCGGTGCCACCCGCAGCCGGGGGAGGGGACGTCGGATCTGTGGCGCGGTTGGGGTCGTAGCGGTCCGCCAGGGATGCCACCCGGGTGTCACCGAGCAAATCGACGGCTGAGATCTCTATCGACTCCGGGTCGGCCAGCACATCGTCTCGATCGGCGGCGGCGAGCCGGTATGACTCGATCACTGCGTGCCACAGGCTGGGATCTTCCGGTTCAGGAACTCCGATCGCCTCGAGCACCGCCAAGGAGAGCAGCGAGATGTATCCCTGGGAGTTGGGCGGGATGGTCCATCCGGTCATGCCCAGCACCTCGGCCGACAGGGGATCCACCCACTCCGCTTGCGAGCGTCCCAGATCGTCGGGCGAGAGGCTGCCGTCCAGGGCTTCGGAGATTGCACGCCCGACCTCACCGGAATAGAGGGCGTCGCGGCCTTCGGCGGCGATTCGCTCCAGAGTGCGGGCGAGCGTTGGACGCTGGATCCGGGCACTGGCGAGTGGGGGCTGTCCGTCCGGATACATCTCCGGAGCGGCGGCCGAGAATTGCTCACGCCGTGCGGCGAAGGCGGCTGCTAGCTCCTGATTGGCGGCGAACCCGCCGCGGGCGAGTCGTATCGCGGGAGTCAGGACGGTGGCGAGGTCGAGCCGCCCGAACCTCTCGTTGAGGGCGAGCCACCCGTCGACGCACCCGGGGACGGTGACGGCCGCCGGATGGTCCTGGGGGATCTCGGTCACGCCGGCGGTCCGTAGATCATCCGCCAACTCCGCCGCCCGGCTACCCGCCCTTCCCGACGAGTTGAGCGTGATCGGCTCGGGGTCGTTCAGTCCCAGTACCAAGGCGAATAGATCGCCACCGATACCGCACGTCTCCGGAGCCACCACCCCCTGGACGGCATTGGCGGCGATGGCGGCATCCACCGCATTGCCACCCTGGAAGAGGATCGTCGTGGCGGCGGCTGTCGAGAGGTGATGGGGCGTTACGGCCATACCCCCGTAGGCCTCGACCTGGACCGGCCGGAGCGGGATCGTCGCGCGTGCCACGTCAGCGTCGAAGGTCAGGGACGACCCGGTTCAAGGCGTCGAGAACGGCCCGAACCACCGCCCGCGATTCGTCTTCGTCGACCAGAGAGGACCCGACCATGAGCCGCTCCGTCTGATTGGTGACCAAGACGATCTGCGCTACTGCCACTTTCCGTGAACCCAGGTTCGGAACGTCGACGGATGCCACCGCAAAGGATGCCTCCGCGTGGAGAGCCTGGGAGAGGGCAGCCAGGGCCGCCTCCGCAACCAGCCGATTCCGGGTGGCGGTGGCGGCGGCGCCCGCCATCTCGCCGACCAAGCTCTCGTCGTTCCATTCGAGGGTCACCTTCACGGTGGATCGGGATCCATCGGTGGTCTCGTAGATGTCGACGATGGCGGGACGGTCGCCTCCTGCCAGGTCTCCATCGGCTAGCTGGACGACCGAGACGATGCGCCGGTCGATGTCGATACCGAAGGCGGCCGCTGCCAGCGACTGGACGTCGCGAACGACCTGTTTGGCGGGCTTCGTTCGTCGGGCCAGGACGTGGATTTCCTCCAGCTTCGAATCCGATCCGACCACTCTCACCGCCTCGACTCCGTCGAGACGGGCGAGCTTCGATTGCAGGGATGAGAGATCCATCTCGCCGCAGGGTAAACGCGCCTCCCCGTTCTCGATACCCTTAAACCTCGCGCCGAGAGTGGCCGATACCTGTTGAGAGCGGGCCTTCCTACGGCTACATTCTCCGGCGGGTCGCGAAAGTGACCCATGCCCTCGGGCCGCGACGGCTACACGAGTCGATAGCGGGTGAGTCAGGGGCCTTGGACATTTGACAATCCACAAGAGTTCCCGGCCCTCGAGGTCGGGAGCAAGCGGGGTACCCCGGCGAAGCGATCGGCCATTTCATCACCGACCAACAAAGCGGAGCGGATTGGTGCCACAAGGCAAGAGCGCCTTGTGAACTGAACCAAAACAGGTGGTCGCAGAATATGAAGGGCAAGCTCGTTCGGATTCTTGCCGCGGCTAGCAGCCTGGCAGCGCTCATCGCTGCCGGCTCGGCCAACAT
>DATGPZ010000206.1:0-2330 GCA_035304485.1 Acidimicrobiia bacterium
TGCCCTAGGTGAGCAGGAAGCCGCCGAGACACTGGCAGAGGCGGCGCAGTTGATCGAGAGTCATCCGTCGGCGATGCAGCTACGGATCCTCCAGACCATGACCGAGGTAGCGGCCGAACAGAACTCGACGCTGATCTTCCCGTTGCCGATGGAACTGCTGCGAACGCTGGAACGCCTGGCTCCACCACCGCCCGACGCCTAGCCGGAGCCCAACAAGACGGAAGTGGTCTTCGACGAACGAGCGGACCGGTTCGCTCCCACCTGATCCCGTGACGCGTCGATGGAAAGAGTCGAAGGGCAACGCCATCGTCCATCGGCGGAGGGTCTCCTTGAGGTCGGACGACGAGAGTGGAGCGTGCGACGAGCCTGATACGGGAGACGCGGCTTCCGTCTTCCGACTTCCGACTCCACGCGAGTTCGTCAGACCTACCCGTCAGCTCAAACGGAGGTCAGCTGCCGCGGTAGGTGGTGTATCCGTACTCCGACAGCAAGAGCGGGATGTGGTGGTGCTGGTCGGGGTCGGAGACCCGGAACACGATCGTCACCTCCGGATAGAACACGTTTCCGTAGGCGGCCGTGTTGAAGGTGAGCCGGTAGACGCCGCTCTTCAGCCGGCTTCCCCCGAGGAGGTCGGCCACGCGGCCATCGGCATCGGTCGAGGTGGAGGCGAGGACCTCGTTGCCATTCTCGTCGAGCCGCTCCAGGGTCACGGCCACTCCGGCCGCAGGCCGTCCCGCGACGGTGTCCAGCACATGGGTGCTCACGTTGGCCATCTCACCTTCTCCCTCTGTTCCGGGCCGCGTGATCGAACGCTATCGCGTGTTCGTCGGCCTCAGGAACGGTAGGGGATTCGGTCGCTCGCCGTCTCCTGGGATCGTCCGGGTTCTCGCAGAGTGCTCAGCGGCGTCGCGTCAGGCCGCGCAGGCCCCCGGACCTGGCCGGCACCGGCACGAAACGATCCTTGAAGGGGGCAGGAATCTCCCAGCGGCGGATCAGCCTCCACGCCGCGTAGACAGCCAGGGCACCGTGGACCACCGCGATCGTGGCCCAGAGACCCTCCGGTCCCAGTCTCTCCATGGCGGCTCCGGCGAACATCGGGCCCATCACCGAGCCGATCCCGTTGGCGAGCAGGATGGCCGAGCTGGCCGAGATCGTCAGCGACGGACCCACCAGGTCGTTCACATGGGAGGCACTCAATGAGTACATGGGAAAGCTGAAGCCGCCCAGTCCCAGGATCACCAGCGAGATCAGGGACGAGTTCGGCTCGATCGACATCATCCAGACCGCCAGACCCGTTGCGATGGTCGTGGTCGTGAAGATGACCCGACGGCGACTGACCCGGTCGGACAGGGCACCGAGCGGGAATTGCAGGACGACCGCTCCCACTAGGGCGAGCGTGAGGAGAACGGCGATGCGGTCGACGCTGAGGCCGGCTCGGGATCCCCACACCGCCCCCATCCCGAGAAATGCTCCGTTGGCGGCTCCGGTCACCATGGCGCCGGCCAGCCCGATGGGAGCCGTTCGCATGATCTCTCGGTACGGGATGGGCCCGATGGTCGGGATGGGTGGAGCGGGGAAGTGCACCAGCGCGATGGGCACGACCGCGACCGAGACGAGGAGCGAGGCCAACAGGAAGAGGACGAATCCTCCGGGCTCTTCCAAGGTGAGGAGTAGCTGGCTGCCGGCCAGGGCGGTGGTCACGACCACCATGTACACGGCCAGGAGACGGCCACGGGTGCGGTCGGTGGCGGCTCCGTTCAGCCAGCTCTCGGCCACGATGTAGAGGCCGGCGAGGCAGGTACCGGTGATCATGCGAAAGATGAACCAGGCCACCGGGTGGATGACGAGGAGGTGAGCGAGGGTCACGGCGGAAGCCAGTGATGCCAGACCGGCATAGACCCGCACATGGCCCACCCGGGCGACGATCTTTGGCGTCGACAGTGAGCCGACCAGGAACCCCATGTAGTAGCCCGACATGACCAGTCCCAGCACGGCCGCGTCGAAGCCCTCCAGGTCGGCCCGCAGGCCGATCAGCGGACTCTGCAGTCCGTTGCCCAGCATCAGCAGGGCAACGGCCGTGAAGAGAGGCCAGGCTGTCAGGGCTTGACGGGCGGGGGAAGAGGTCGGCACTCGCTGCGAGGTTAGGTGGCGAGACGCAGGTCTTGGACACGCCGGCGGGTCGATTCAGCCCAGGAGCTCACACGCCTCCCACCCACGCACCGAGTTGAGGCGGGCGACACCGGTGGCGGCTGCCAGGTCCGAGAGTCGGATGCGGCGTTCGAGGAGCTCGCCGGTCGCGAGTCGGGCGGCGCGTTCGGTTCCGGGTAAGA
>DATGPZ010000207.1:0-6808 GCA_035304485.1 Acidimicrobiia bacterium
GGATCGGAACGCTAGTCAGCCCCGTTCGGTGCCCGAACCGCCCACCGGTACACTGGGCTCTCTCACCCGCTCCCGTAGCTCAGGGGATAGAGCACTGGTCTCCGGAACCAGGTGCGGAGGTTCGAGTCCTCCCGGGAGCGCTGTGTTGATTGCCGGCCGACTGTATTGATTGCCGGCCGACTTCGAGCCCGGCCCATTGCCAGGAGCTCCGTCGGTTTGGGTAGTCGTGTTGCGGTGAGTCCTCCGGGGAGCGCTCTGCTTTATTGCCGGCCGACTTCGAGCCCGGCCCGCTGCCAGGAGCTCTGTCGGTTTGGGTAGCCGTGGTCGGCGTTGTCGGGCTCGAACAGACGCCGGTCGGCCGGGGCTTCCGCCACGTTTTGCGGTGAGTGGTGTCGGTTGCGGTGTGTCTGCCGGCCGACTTCGAGCCCACTGCCAGGAGCTCTGTCGGTTTGGGTAGCCGTGGTCGGCGCTGCCGGGTTCGAACAGACGCCGGTCGGCCGGGGCTTCCGCCCCGTGTTGCGGTTGGCCTCGCTGGTTCGTCAGGTCCTTACGTGCGGGGAGGTGGATCTCTGGCGGGAGACGGGACCTACCACTTACCACTTACCACCTACCACTCACCACCTACCACTCACCACCGCCTGACTCTGTGCGGAGAGGTGGATCTCTGGCGAGAGACGGGACCTACCACGTACCACTTACCACCTACCACTGCCGAGAGACGGCCTTTGAACGGTTCCGGCTGCGGCTCCGGGACATGCAACGAGCGCGGTCTTTGTAACCGAAGGCGAGTTGGGGTATCATCTGGCTCACGGCGGGGGGTCCCCCGCCAGATCCACACCCACCCCGCACGTTGCTGCGCCGGTCCGGGCACATCGTTTACGTGGTTGGGGTACGCCACCTGAGGGTTCACATGACCACGAGAGCTCAATTGCAGGAGAAGTCCATCGGTGAACTGCGCGAAATCGCAGCCGCGGTGGGAATCGAAACCGATGGACTGCAGAAGTCGAGGCTCATCTCCCGGATCATGGACGTGAAGGGAGATTCCGACGGCGAAGCCGCTCCGGCCGTCGACTTGGATCTGCCGGCTGCCACGCCTCGCAACACCGACGAGGCAGAAAGCGAAGACCGCAGCCAGGAGAACGGGTCCGAGCAGAAGTCCGACCAGGACGGCGAGCAAGCCGCCGACCAGGAGGACGCCGCCAAAGCCGACGACTCCGACGACAGCCGCGGCAGGCAGTCGGACGATTCCGACGACGAGGACGATGACGACGACAACCGCGGCAACACCCGCGGGAACCGCAATCGCCGGAAGCGGAACCGCAATCGAGGCAGCCAAGGCAACCAGGCCCAGGAACAGGACGGAGAGCCCGAGGTTCGCGAGGGCCTGCTCGACATCCTTCCCGAGGGATACGGCTTCCTCCGCACCTCCGGCTACCTGCCGGGCGACCGAGACGTCTACGTCTCGGCCGGTCAGATCCGCAAGTTCGGGCTTCGCAAGGGCGATCTGGTCAAGGGACCGATCCGCTCTCCTCGATCCCAGGAGAAGTTTCCGGCCCTCACCCGAATCGACTCGGTCAACGGCGGCGATGTCCAGGCTGCCCGGGAACGGCCCCGGTTCGAGAACCTCACCCCTCTCTTCCCCGACGAGCGTCTTCGTCTCGAAGTCGACGGGAAAGAGGACTCCACGCTCACCCGGATCGTCGATCTGATCGCCCCGATCGGAAAGGGCCAGCGCGGTCTGATCGTGTCGCCTCCCAAGGCGGGCAAGACCACGGTCCTGAAGGAGATCGCTCAAGCCATCACCACCAACAACCCTGAGTGCTACCTCATGGTCGTGCTGGTCGACGAGCGGCCCGAGGAAGTGACCGACATGCAGCGTTCGGTCAAGGGCGAAGTCATCTTCTCGACGTTCGACCGGCCGGCCGAAGAGCACACCCAGGTCTCCGAGTTGGCCATCGAAAGGGCAAAGCGCCTGGTCGAGATGGGGACCGACGTAGTCATTCTCCTCGACTCCATCACCCGCCTCGCCCGGGCCCACAACCTGGCCACACCTGCTTCGGGCCGCATCCTGTCGGGTGGTGTCGACTCCACGGCCCTCTACCCGCCCAAGCGGTTCTTCGGAGCGGCCCGCAACATCGAGGAAGGCGGAAGCCTCACGATCCTCGGGACTGCCCTGGTCGAAACCGGCTCGAAGATGGACGAGGTCATCTTCGAGGAGTTCAAGGGCACGGGCAACATGGAGTTGCGGCTCGACCGCAAGCTCGCCGACAAGCGCATCTACCCTGCGATCGACATCGAAGCTTCGGGAACACGACGGGAAGAGTTGTTGTTCGACCAGAAGGAACTTGCGCAGGTGTGGAAGCTGCGCCGGGTGCTGCTCGCTCTCGAGCCCGGCGCCGCCCTCGAACTGCTCATCGACCGTCTGAAGAACACCAAGTCCAACGCCGAGTTCCTGGCCGACGTGGCCAAGAGCGGCAACTGATCCAGAGGAGCCACCATGCGAACGGATATCCATCCGACCTACGACGAGACGCGGGTGACGTGCTCGTGTGGCAACACTTTCGTCACCCGTTCCACACGGCCCGGCGACATGCACGTCGAGTTGTGCAACGAGTGCCATCCATTCTTCACCGGTAAGCAGAAGCTGGTAGACACCGGCGGCCGGGTAGAGCGCTTCAAGAAGCGCTACGGCACCGAGACCTTCACCAAGAAGAAGGAAAAGGCGGAAGCCGCCACCGAAGAATGACCGCCGGCGAGTCCGGCCCGGCGCCTCGGCAGGCGATCGATCCCGCCAACACCGTCGGCGGCCAGGCAGTGATCGAGGGCGTGATGATGCGCGCCCCGAAAGCCTGGGCCGTGGCGGTGCGACGGCCGGATGGGGTCATCGAGGCGACCCACCACGAGCTCCCACGGCTGTCGACGCGTTCGGTCGCAGCTCGGATCCCGTTCGTGCGGGGAATCATGGTGCTGGGGGAATCGCTCACCCTGGGGTTCCGGGCTCTGGCGTGGTCCGCTCAGAAGGCGGTCGACGAAGAAGAAGAGGAGCCCCTCACGAACCGTCAGATCGCCGGGTCGATGACGATCGCCCTCGTCTTCTTCATGGCGGTGTTCATCCTGATACCGACCTTCGTGGCTCGGTTCACCTCCGGTGACTCGGCCGTCGCGTTCAACATCGTCGAAGGCGCCGTCCGTCTCGTGCTCTTCGTCGGCTACATATGGGCGATCGGACGGTCGAAGGAGATCGCCCGCGTGTTCGAGTTCCATGGTGCCGAGCACATGACGATCCATGCTTACGAAGCGGGAGAGCCGCTTTCGATCGAGTCCGTCTCCCGCTACGACCCCGAGCATCCCCGCTGCGGGACGAGTTTCCTCCTGATCGTCATCCTCGGGTCGATCGTGTTGTTCTCGCTCATCCACCAGCCCGGGATCACCTGGCTGGTGGCGAGCCGGATACTGGGGATCCCGGTCATCGCCGGGTTGTCGTACGAGCTGTTGCGTTTCTCGGGACTGGGTCGGGTGCCATGGCTGAGTCGTGTCCTCGCTGCACCCGGGATGTGGCTCCAGAAACTCACCACAAACCGGCCTGCCGACGATCAGATCGAAGTCGCCATCGCTTCGATGCTCACGGCCCTGGATGCCGAGGCCGTGGACGATGTCACCGCCCGCGGTCCCGTGCCGGAAGCGGCGCTGGCGGCCCGGAAGGCGGCGCTGGCAGGGTGATGGATCACGGCCTGGCCGAGCGCCTCGAGGAGGTGGAAGAGGCCTTCCGAGAGGTAGAGGCCCAGCTGGCCGACCCGGCGACGGGATCGGATCCCTCCCGGTATGCGGAGCTGGGTCGACGTCATGCCGAGCTGGGCGCGATCGTGGATCTCCTCGAGCAGTGGCGGAGAGCGATGACCGACCGCTCCGAGGCGCTCGAGTTGGCGGCCGAGGATCCGGAGATGGCGCCCGAGCTGAAGCGTCTGGCCGACGAGAGGGAAGCGGAGGCGGAGCGCCTCGAAGCGGAGCTACGTCGGGCGATGATCCCCAAGGACCCGAACGACGACAAGGACGTGATCCTCGAGATCCGCGCCGCCGCCGGAGGAGACGAAGCCGCTATCTGGGCAGGTGACCTGCTGCGGATGTACGAGCGCTTCGCCGAGTCGGAAGGCTTCAAGATCGAGCCCATGGAGAGCTCACCGTCGGAGGCCGGGGGCTACAACCGTGTCGTGGTCGCAGTGAAGGGGCGGGGCGCGTACTCCCGTCTCAAGTACGAGGCCGGTGTGCACCGTGTCCAGCGGGTGCCGAAGACGGAGTCACAAGGACGCATCCACACTTCGACTGCCACGGTGGCCGTGCTGCCCGAAGCCGACGAAGTGGAGGTCGACATCGACCCCAACGATGTCAAGGTCGACGTTTTCCGATCGCAAGGTCCGGGTGGCCAGTCGGTCAACACCACCGACTCGGCGGTGAGGTTGACCCACCTTCCGACAGGACTGGTGGTGTCGGTGCAGGACGAGAAGAGCCAACTCCAGAACAAAGAGAAGGCATTTCGAATCCTGCGGGCCCGGTTGCTGGCCGCACGGCAGGCCGAACAGGCGGCGGAAGTGGCGGGGGAGCGGCGTGCACAGGTCGGGACGGGTGAGCGTTCCGAGAAGATCCGGACCTACAACTTCAAGGAGAGCCGTGTGACCGATCACCGTATCGGTCTCACCATTCGGCGCCTGGACGATGTCTTGGAGGGGGAGTTGCAGGAGTTCGTAGACGCTCTAAGTGCAGCCGAGCAGGCGGAGAAGTTGGTATCAGGCTGAGCGGGCGAGGCGGGTCACCCCGCGCCGCTCCATGTTGCCCCAGGTGCGAGACGCCTTTCCGGAGAAGAGAGCCCGCATCCGCCACCAGACCGTCAGCTGACGAATCCCGAGGTTCTCCACGAAGACGATCGTCAGCAGCTTCAGCGTCTCGCGCGGGTCGTTGAAGTAGCCGAACCGCTCGTCGAGGAGAAGGGCGAGCATCGAGACGATCGTCCCGGCCAGCAGGGCCATGACGAAGAAGCCTGCCACCTGCGGGAGACTCAGTGCTCCCACGAGGAGGGCGGTCGGAACCACCAGCCAACCGAGGAACTCCACGATCGGGGCCAGAAACTCGAACAGCACCATCACCGGCCACGTGATCATCCCGATCCGTCCGTGCCTGGGATTGAGGAAGCTGGAGCGAAAGTCCTTCACCGCCGTCATCAGCCCCCAGTGCCACCGGATCCGCTGTCGTTTCAAGATCTGGCGGGTTGGGGGCACCTCGGTCCACACGACCGCGGCCGGCGAGTACACCATCCGGTAGTCGCGACGGGACCGCCTGAGGTGCCGATGGATCCGCATGGTCAGATCGAGGTCCTCACCGAAGTGGCCGGGTGTGAATCCCTGGACCTCGGTCACCACGTCCCGGCGCCAGATTCCGAAGGCGCCCGAGAGCAGAGGGAGCGCGTTGATGGCGGACCAGGCAGGGCGGCCTGCGACGAACGCCCGCACGTATTCGAGCAGTTGATAGCGCTCGATCAGGCGGTCGGGCACCCTGGGCTCGACCACGTGCCCGTAGCGAACGTCGCACCCGTTGATCGGGCGGATGTTGCCTCCGACGCCGACCGTGCGCTCGCGGTCTTCGGCCACCGCGCGCATGGCATGTGCCAAGGCCAAGCCGTCGATGATCACGTCGGCATCGGTGGCCAGGACGTAGGGATATTGGGCGACGTTGATGGCGGCGTTGAGGGCGTCGGCTCGGCCTCCGTTCTCCTTGTCGACGACGGTGAGGGGGATGGGGAGCCGTGACTTGTACACCTGTCGGACCGGCCGGGTGGCGATGTTCGACCTGATCGGGTACGGCACCGGATACATCTCAAAGGCCTCGATCAGCTTCTGGAGAGTGGTGTCGCTGCTTCCGTCGTTGGCCACCACGATCTCGAACCGGGGATAGGACACCATCGCCATCGACTTGATCGACTCGACGATTCCCACCTCCTCGTTGTAGGCGGGGACCACGATCGACACCGGGGGCGCCAGGTCGGATGCGAGCATGTCCTCTACCCGGCCGAAGCGCTCCTTGCGGTGCTCGCGGTGCAGGGCTCGGGACGAAACGATCGCCAATGCCAGCAGTACGCCTTGGAGCGCCACGAAATAGACCCAAACGAAGAGAGAGAATCCGGTGAGGAATCCGTTCACGATGCTCGAGCCGCCGCCGCCAGGCGCCGATCACGCTCGGTGGCGGCGCCGCTGCCTGCTCGCTCGATCGCTTCGGCCAGCACACCCGAAACGGTGAGTTGGTTGAGGGCGGAGTCGGCGGCATACGGGTCCGGTCCGTCGAGGGCTGCCAGGAGATAGTCGGTCCCGCCGGGCGTCACCGAAAGAGCCGCGGCAGCGTTCTGGCGCACCCACCAGTTCTCGTCGTATAGGAGCCCGGAGATGGGGCGAGCCAGAGATGGATCGGCCATCGCGCCCAATGCGACGGCGACGCGGGCCCGAACCCGCCAGGAACGGTCTTCCAAAGCTTCCAGGAGATGGCGGGCCGAAGCCGGTCCTCCACAGTGCTCGAGGGCCGATGCGGCGGCCAGCCGCCACTCCTCGCGGGACGAGCGCAGCAAGTCGATCAGCGTCGCCTCGGCCTCAGGCTCACCGACCAAGCCGAGCACTCTCGCGACCAACGCCACGAGTTCGACGTGCGGTTCGGCGCCCGCCGACTCGGCCTCCACCCACCGGCGCAGGGCCGGAACCCCCGCCGCGCCCAGTGCCACCAGGGAATCGGCGATGCGCCCGGCTTCCCACGGACGGGCAGTGCGGGCCAT
>DATGPZ010000208.1:0-2061 GCA_035304485.1 Acidimicrobiia bacterium
CAGCAGTGCCGGGCCCCCGATGACCACGACCACGATGCTGGCGAGGGCTTCGCCCTCGCCGAACTCCCCCTGTCGATACCCGACGGATTCCCTACTCCAGGTCTGATCGAAGCCTCGAAACACCCAACCGAGTGTAGGAAGGGGCCGGTGCTCAAGGCCCAGCCGCGTGTTCGCGGCTGGGGTTGACCTGCTCCTTTGTTCTACCTGACACAGAGTCGCTGAAGAAGTACCAGGACTCCGGCATCGATGGCGCTGAATGCATGCTGAGGTTTTCATCACACACTCTTTTCGCCTCTCCCGAGTTGGGGTCTTTGGTCCTAGCTGCGAACTGTTTTCCTTCCAGCCCGGAGAACTAGCTTCGCCCGCAAGTCGATCTTTCCAGGAGTGTTATGCGTAGATTCTCTCGTTTGTTTGCCGGAGTTGCAGCACTGGTGATGACGCTCGGTGGAATCGCGTACGGGGCCGGCCTACCGCCTGGCGGTAGCTTCCTGGATGACGACGGCAGTGTCCACGAGGGTTTCATCGAAGCCATCGCCGCTGCCGGCATCACGAGGGGATGCAACCCGCCTGCGAACGACCAGTTCTGCCCCGACGACACGCTGACCCGAGGTCAGATGGCGGCTTTCCTCCATCGGGCGCTCCCGGATCTACCGGTCGTGGTCGACGACGTCGACTTGAAGGACGTCGCCGCGAGTGTCTTCGCCGGCGACATCTCGTGGCTGGCAGCGGTGGGTGTGTCGCGGGGATGCAACCCACCCGCCAACGACTTGTTCTGCCCGGATGACACGGTGACCCGCGGTCAAATGGCCGCCTTCCTGAAGCGTGCTTTGGGTCTTCCCGGCGGCGGAGTCACCTTCACCGACACCCGCGGTCATACTTTCGAAGCCGATATCGCTGCCTTGGCTACGGCGGGAATCACCAAGGGATGCAACCCGCCAGAGAACACCCGCTTCTGCCCGGATGATCCGGTCAGCCGTGAACAGATGGCGTCCTTCCTGGCCCGTTCCCTCGGTCTCGAGGCCTTGAACCCAGCACCCCGGGCCACCACGACCACGACTACAACGCTTCCCTCGACGACAACGACCACCGAGATCATCCCCCCGAACCCGGGCGATTCCAAGAACTGCTCAGACTTCAAGACCCAAGCCGAAGCACAGGCCTGGTTCGACAAGTACTACCCCTACTACGGCGACATCGCCCGTCTGGACCAGGACAACGACGGCATCGCCTGCGAGGGCTTGCCCTAGGGAGGCTGACAGGAGGTACCCCTCTCTGGTCGAATTCCCTCCCGAGAGGGGTAGCCTCAGTGTCGGTGCTCTACCTGACGGATCCCGACGATCTGGCGTCGCTGCTCGGGGATCAACCTTCCTACCGGTCGGATCAGCTGCGGCGGTGGCTGTATCGCGACCCGGTACTCGAAGCCGACGCCATGACCAACCTCCCCGCCGATCTGCGACGGGATCTTCGCCTGTGGCCCTTCGAGGTGGTCGCCGACCAGGTCGGGGACGGTGGAACGACCCGCAAGTGGCTGTTCGAGGCTCCGGACGGAGCCCAGATCGAATCTGTGTTGATGGGGTATCCGCGACGGGCGACCCTGTGCCTATCGTCGCAGGCGGGTTGCGCCCTCGGCTGCACCTTTTGTGCCACCGGCCAGTTCGGATTCACCCGGCATCTCGAACCCGGCGAGATCGTGGCACAGGTGGCGTACGCCAAGGCCTTCCTCCGCCACATCGGCATGCCAGACACGCCCGATCGACTGACCAACGTCGTCTTCATGGGCATGGGCGAGCCTTTGGCGAACTACCGACGGGTTCGGGAAGCGATCCGCCGCATGATCGAGGAGATGCGCATGTCGCCGCGGTCGCTGACCGTCTCGACCGTGGGCATGGTGCCGGGTATCCGTCGCCTCGCCGAGGAAGGCTGGCCGCTGAACCTGGCTATCAGCCTGCATGCCGCCGATGACGAGCTCCGCAGCTCGCTCGTGCCCCTCAACCGGCGCTACCCGATCGAAGAATTGGAAGCGGCCGCCCTCTACTACCTCGAGAAGACCGGGCGGCGAGT
>DATGPZ010000209.1:0-2657 GCA_035304485.1 Acidimicrobiia bacterium
CGTCCGGCGTCTCGATCACTTCGACGTCATAAGACGCCGTCTCAGTCACGGCGTATGGATCGTCAGTGGTGTGCTCCGCCTGATTGGTGTAGACGCCCAAATCGGCATCGTTGTCAACCGTGACGTCGTAGGAGAGCACGACCGGCTCGAAGGTCGGACCTTCGTAGTCCAGGCAGATCACGTTTCCGGCCTGCCACAGATCTTCGATCGAATCTCCGATCGACAGACCTCGGTCACCTTCAAGATCTTCGATTCCAATCGAAAAGTCGCTTGGAATGAAGCCGGGCTCACCGAACACGATCCAGGCGTCAGGCCCGTTCGGGTCCGTCTCGACGAGCACTTGGAGTTGGACGTCTCCGAGCACCTGGGTCGGCTCGCCGAACATCTGGAGGTTGTCGAATTCCACAATGGCAGCCGTCGGATCTGACGCGACCGTCACGCCACGTTCGGCCCCGGGATCTCCTTCCACCCGAACGATTTCCGTATCGGCCCAGAAAGGCGCGATCAGGCCGTTGGGTGCCGCCGGGTTCGGGAGGGACTGAGCGACCCAGGGCGTGCCGTCATAGGTCCCCCCCTGGAGCACGAAGCCATGTGGCGTCACTCCGAGCCCGAGCTGTTGTTCGCCGAAGAAGTTGAAGGGTGTGCTCGTCAGATAGTTGAAGACACCCACATCGCCCACCACACCCGGAGTGGGCTGGGCGTCAATCACGGTTCTCAGATCGAGGTACCCGCCGAAATATGGGACACAGCTCGCATCGGTCAGGTTGGTGGTGTAGCTGTAGTTGCCCTCGAGCCCGACAGGGGTTGGCACCTCGATTTCCCAAGTGATGGTCTGGCCGTCGACGACGCCGTCACCCGTGACCGACGCTTCATCGATCGTGAAGCCTTCGGGCACGGTGTCGGTGATCGTGTAGGTCAGGTCGTTCGGGGTCACGTTCGGCTGGATCGTGATGTCGTAGCTCACCGTGTTCCCGGCCACTGCCTGATCCTGGGACGCCGTCTTGGTGACGTCGTCCTCGTGCCGGTCGAGGGTGACGGGGATGGTCCCGATGTTGCCGGCGTTGGCGGGATCGGTACCCAGGTCGATGAAGCCGAAGTAGCGGTCACCGGACTCGGCGCCGTCGAGATCCCAGTGGAAGGTGAGGTCGAACGGCATGCCAGCCGGGTTCGTGGTGGGTCCGTCCACCCCGGCGTTGCCCGTGTCGGCATCGGGAACGACGGCCGTGGCCATCGTCACCTCACCGGTAGGGGCGGGAGTGCCGCTCCACCACGACTGCATCATGATCCACCAGTCGCCCTCGGCCGGGTTCTCCACCCAGCAGGACTCGAACGAGGTCGGAGTCGTTGATCTGCACACCTCTGATTCGAGACTTGGGGTTTCCCCCGTGCCGACGAACAGGTCCAGATCACCCACGGCCGCTGACGCGACCTCGGCCACGAGGAACCTGGTATCGGCCGGGACGTCGACGACGATGACTTCGTTGTCTGCGATCGTGTCGTACGGGTCGCCCGGTGTCGAATCCGGGCCGAGGTCGAATGTCGTCTGGTCGGATTCGACGAGCGCGGTGGTCGTCGTGAGATCGGTGATCTCGAGTGCGGTCAGATCGGGGATCACTTGCGATCCGGCATCGCGCCTGGTGTCGACCTGGACCTCGTCGACCAGGTCGCCGCCCGAGAACGCCACCGCCACCGGCATGGTCACGGTCGGCACGTCGGTGGTGTCCGGCGTCAGGGTGATCCATCCGAACACGGTGGCCCCATCGGTGGAGGGGTCGACCTCGGCGCTGACCTCGATGTCGATTGCATCACCGGGTGAGACCGTGGTCTGTGAGAGCTGAACATCGAGCGTCAAGCCGCTGTCCGTCGTTGTGCTCACCGACCAGGTGACATCGGTGGGAGCGGAGTCCGGGACAGTGGCCGTCCGACTCCAGGAGCAGGTGCCAACACAGCTCGTGTTGGCGAAGGACGGCAGGTTCAGCGTCCGGGGATCGCCACCCAAGGCCGGGTTGGCGTTCTCGTAGTTGGCGATCGTTTCATCGAAGAGGAGACCGGCCTGGATGGCGGCTCCGACGTCGACCAAACCGGCACCCTGGGCGTAGGGACTGGCCTCCTCGCCGTCGTGGTTGAGGATGTCGTTGCGGGCGGTGGTCATCAGAGCCGACTGGATCTGGGCAGGCGTCCAGTCGGGCCGCGCTTGGATGATCAAGGCACCGGCGCCGGCGACGTGAGGGCTGGCCATCGACGTTCCGGAGATGAAGCCGTGCTCGTTGACCGTGTAGGAATTGGTGCCGAGTGCGGCCAGGATGTCGACTCCGGGAGCGACTACGTCCGGCACCAGGGTGTCGACGGCCCGGTTCGGCCCCCGAGACGAGAAGCTGGCCATGTAGTCGGCGTACTGGTCGCCGATCACGAAGTCTCCGCCCCGGATACCGGCGGTGTGGTCGGTTCCCTCCGCGAGCCACGCCTTCAGGGCCTGGCCGTCGGCGTAGGTGATGAACACACCCGGAATGGCGAATTCGTCGCCGTTGAGCGAGTCGGCGTTGGGCTCGTCGTTGACCAGCACGAAACCGGCCGCTCCTTGGGCGGCGACGTTCTGTGACTTCTCCACCCGTCCGTTGACGCCCCGGTCACAGACGACGATCCGGCCGGAGAACGCA
>DATGPZ010000210.1:0-4863 GCA_035304485.1 Acidimicrobiia bacterium
CGTCGGAGTTCGCTTCAGCAACCTCGAGCTGGCCCCGTTCTGGGGTGCCGGACTGCGCTTCAGCCTCGCCGCTCTCACCTTCGTCGCCATCGCATTGGCCTTGCGACTCCGGTGGCCCACAGGAAGGCTGCTCGCTCTGACCGCTGCCTACGGCTTGTTGAGCTTCGGGCTGTTCTATGCCCTCATGTACTGGGCGTTGCAACGGGTGACGGCGGGGATGGCGACGGTGGTGATGGCGATGGTGCCGCTGGTGACGGTGCTCTTGACCTGGGTTCAACGTCTGGAGCCGCTCCGGCGCAGGACGGTGGTGGGCGCGGCGGTGGCACTCGGCGGCATTCTGTGGATGACGCTGGGCGAGGACCGGGTGGTCCTGCCCCTGACGGGCCTGCTCGCCATGTTCGCCGCCGCCGTCACGATCGGGGAGAGCGTCATCCTCGGAAAGAAGGTCTCCGCCAATCATCCGGCGATGACCAATGCGGTGGCGATGGTGGTGGGAGCAGCGTCGTTGCTGGCGCTGTCGGCGGTCGCCGGCGAGAACTGGGCGGTTCCCACCCGACCGGATGTGATCTGGTCGCTCGCCTATCTGGTCACGCTCGGCTCGGTGGGACTGTTCGTTCTGATGCTGCTCGTGGTGCGACGCTGGACTGCCTCGGCCACCTCGTACGCCTTCGTTCTGTTTCCGGTGGTGACGATGCTGCTCGAAGCGTGGCTGGCCGACGAGCCGCTCAGCTGGCGGGGAACGACCGGGGCCCTGATCGTGATGGCCGGAGTCTGGTTCGGGGCACTCGCCCCCTCTGCTCGTGCTTCGACCGAGCCGCTCACGACCGCTCCGCCCGCGGCAGAGGCTCCTTGATCTAGGCGTTCGGCACTCCAAACCGATTGACACGGGTCCATCGGGGTGGGACAGTTCACAACAGATGAGAGGGCACGCTCACGACCTCTAGGCAGCTCAGCATCGCCGCCACCGTGCTCGGCGTCGTGGCCGTGATCATGTTCGTCCTCGATCTATCCACCCTCGGCGTGGTGTTCATCCTCCTCGCGGGTCTGGCTTGGACGTTGACTCAGTATGGGAAGCGCCCTGCTGACGTCGACGACGACCAGTAGCGAGCAGCTTCCATCGGAAGTCCGCCAGCTGGTGGATCGAACCGCGTCCGGTCACCTGGTCGTCGTTCAAGCCGGATGGCGGAACCGGACCGCCGCCACGACCAGCGCCACCAACATGAGGAACATCGCGGCCGCTCCGATCCACAACTCGGAAACGAGAGCGATGGCGGTGCTGACGATCAGCGGCACCACTGCGAACCACAGCCTCGAAGGCGGCTTGGACTCGAAGAGGCCGCGGCGACCAAGAGCCACGAGCACCAGTAGAACCACCGCCACGACGAACAGAAGGATCTCGGCGGGCAAAACGAGATCGCTCAACTCCTGTCGCCAGCTCTCCATTCCGGCCTCACTCCTGTCGCCGGGATCTCACATCCCGAACGCGGTCGTCGGCGAACGATACCAATCCTGATTCGGCGCTCCTTTAGGGTCCGAACCGGTCCACCTGCCAGTCGTAGAAGTCGCTGACCCACTCCCAGTCGTCTTTGGGTGCCCGGATCCTCGGGTCGTCGGTGCCACCGCCGTCACGCAGGCTCTGTACATAGGCCCTGTCCAGCTCGATTCGGATACGGAGGTCATCGGTTCCGCCGACGGAGCCGTGACCCGGCACGAAGGCGTCGACTCGGCCCGCCACCTCCTCGAACAACACCAGGGAGGCGAAGTAGTCGTCGAGTGCCTCGTCGGCCCCGGGATCGGGTATCGGCACCAGCACATCCGAAACCATGTCCCCGGCCACCAACACCCCACTCTCTTCGATCAGCAGGGCGGCATGCCCTCGAGCGTGGGCACGGTGCTCGATGACCCGTACCCGGGGGCCATCCCAGGGGAACCGGGCGGTACCTGCCGGGAGACCCGTGATGCGCCCGAAGAGTTCCAGAGGAATGTCGTCGGCGTACTCCGGTGGCAGACCTTCGGCAAGTCGAGCCTCCCAACCCGGGCTGGCCAGCAGGTCACGCAACTCGGCGGCACACGCCTCGGTTCCGTAGCGGGGAGCGTCGCCCAACGCGGGATGCCAGAGAGCATGGTCCCAGTCGGGATGAGTGGCGAACCCGGCCACGGCGGACTGACCCAGCTCGGCCAGATCGATCGCCATCTCCTCCATCTCGGCGGCCGTGATGCCCGGGTCGACCAGCAGGACTCCTTCCGTTCCCTGGACGACGACTGCATTGCTCTGGATGCACTCGCTCTCATGGACCAGCACACCCTCCGCCACCTCGTTCAGCACACCGACTCCCTTCCACCGCCGACCGCGCTACTCACCTGAAGGTACCGGGCCGGGAGGAGTCGCGGACTGCGAGTCAGTAGGCGACCGCGATGGCGTGACCGACCGTCTCCGGCCTTTCGATCGCTGCGAGCATGAAATGGGCCACGTCGGCGCGGCCGATCCGGAAGCTGTTGGGGACGTTGTGCTCGAACGCAGTCCGGTAACTCCCGGTGAGCGGCCGGTCGACGAGCAGCGGCGCCCGCACGGCTGTCCAGTCGAGGTCGCTTCGCCTCAGCACGTCTTCCATCATCGCCACGTCGACGAAGTGCTCGCCGAGCACCAGCTTCGCCAGCGGCGTGTTGAAGTAGCGGTTGACGAAGCCGGCCCCGGGCTCCCGCCTGGGCGGCTGCGGTCGGCTGGGAGTCGGCACGACCGACACTCCGGCCCCGCTGACCACGAGCAGTCGCCGGGTGTCGACACGGGTCATCGCGTCGACGATCGCCTGGGTTCCGGACTCCAGGATGCCCCACTCGGCCTTGTTCCGTGGCCCGAGACCCGAGAGCACGGCATCGGCGTCCTCGACGGCGGACTCGACCGCGGCCGGATCCGGATCAGCCAGGTCTACCTCTACCGTGGGGACCCGTCCTGCCAGCTTCTTCGGACTACGGACAGCGGCGGTGACTTCGTGGCCTGCCGACAGAGCCTGTTCCAGTAGGTGACCACCGATGCCTCCGGTGGCCGCGAAGATGGTGAGGCGCATCAGGTCTCTCTTCCGGCAACGGTCGAGTCCAGTCGGGTCAGCTTGTCGGGATTGCTCACGACGTGCACTGCCTGGACCTCGTCGTCGACGATGTCCATGGTGACCACCACGACGGGCCTGCCCCGCTTGTCGAAGAGCAGGGCACCGGGCTGTCCGTTGACGTCCACCAACCGACTCTCCAGCACCCGGGTCGGTTGGAACATTCGGGCAATGCTCTCCGGCCCTCGGACGGGATCGAGCACGGCGCGGGCTTTTCCGCCTCCGTCCGTGTAGGCGACGGCGTCGGCTGCCAGCATGCCGACCAGACCCTCGAGGTCACCACCGGCGACGGCGGCGAAGAACCTCTCGGCGATCTCGAAGCGCTTCTGCCGTGACGTCTCGAAGCGCGGCCTGCGCTCCTCGACCTGACGGCGCGCCCTCACGGCGATCTGACGGCAGTTGTCTGGGGTCTTGTCGACCATCTCGGCGACCTCGTCGAAGCCGTACCCGAACACGTCTCGGAGCAAGAAGACCGCCCGCTCCACCGGATTCAGGCTCTCCAACACGACGAGGAATGCCAGCGAGAGCGAGTCGGCCATTTCGGCGTGACTGGTGACGCTCTCCCGGTCGGCGACCAGCGGTTCCGGCAGCCACGGGCCCACGTAGCTCTCGCGGCGCACGCGAGCCGATTCGAGGTGATTGATGGCTAGGCGGGTCGTCACGGTCGACAACCACGCCTTGGGAGATTCGATGGTCTTCCCTGCTCGGGTCTCTCGATGGAAGCGGAGAAATGCTTCCTGCACGAGATCCTCTGCCTCGCTGGCGCTACCCACCATCCGGTAGGCGATCGAGAACATCAACGGGCGGAGATCCTCGTAAACGGAGGTGTCTTGGATCGATTCAGGCTCTTGCACGGTTCTTCCTGACGGACGCTTTCTCTCTAGGACAGGACGGAGCCCCGTCCCGTGACATTCAGGTCTCGAATTTCTCGGCAGGGCTGGCCCAGCCGAACCGCACCCACGATGACCGGCTCGGCTGCAGTACGGCCGTGACACTTAGGCGACCCCGTCGAGCCATCCCGGGCGAAACGATCACCGCATCTGTGACAGAAACCAACGCCCCCACCAGCAGGTGCCGGCCGGCGGCTCGGCGCACGCCCCGAGCCCAACTGAGCCAGTCCGGTGTTCCCAGTGACGATGTCGCACACACCCTTGGCCACGGGTAGGCCGCATCATCGGCCAGGCCCCGAACGCCGAGCAGCCCGACCCTGATCGGTGATGAATCGGGCCCCGATGGAGATGGTCCTGAAACCGCTGGTCACAACGGCCCAGGTGGTGATGGTTCGGAGCCGGATCGAAGCCAGGTCTCCTCCTCGAATCGACGAGGCTCGACTCGAGCCCTGGATCTCCAGTCTGACATGTGCACCGAACAATCCATGAGCCATCCCCTGTTAGGATGCTCGCCGTTTCCTCGGCAAAGGTTCCTAGTCGATGTCTTCGAATCCTCTTTCAAATCATCGCCTGCGTCTCCGAAGCGGAGTCCTGTTGACTGCCCTCTCGGTTCTGGTCTCGTTCGTGTTGCCGGTTTCTGCCCAGTCGAACGAGCCGACTGTCGAGTTGTTGGATGTGTCGGGGAACATCTTCGAAAAGGAGATGACCTGGATGGTCCAAGAAGGGATCAGCCATGGTTGTAACCCGCCGGAGGGTTCCCGGTTCTGCCCTGACGATCCGGTGACCCGAGGGCAGATGGCCGCCTTCCTCTACCGGGCGCTCCGCCTCGAACCCGGAGACGTGTCGTTCACGGACACGGTGGGGCATCT
>DATGPZ010000211.1:0-8682 GCA_035304485.1 Acidimicrobiia bacterium
AACGGATCTGGTCCCAGAGGGCGATCGGCCGGGCGCCCATCGTGAAGATGTCACGGAGAATCCCACCCACGCCGGTGGCGGCACCCTGGTACGGCTCCACGAACGAGGGATGGTTGTGGCTTTCGATCCTGAAGGCGGCCAGCCAGCCGTCACCCAGGTCGATGACTCCGGCGTTCTCTCCCGGGCCGACCTTCACCCACGGGGCGCTGGAGGGGAAGCGGCCCAGATGGACGCGGGAAGACTTGTACGAGCAGTGCTCGGACCACATCACCGAGTACATGGCGAGCTCGGAGTGGGTGGGTTCGCGGCCCAGGATCTCGAGGATGCGCTCGTATTCGGAGTCGCTCAATCCCAGGAGACGGTGGAGCGAGTCCCCCTGCTCGTCTCCGTCCTGTGCCTCGGTGACGCTGAGGGCGTCCTCCTCCGGCGCGAGTTCGGTCCTCACGCCGGGACCCGTTCGGTGGCGGCGATCAGTCCCTCCAAGAGGACTCGACCGTCTCCGGAGCCCAACACTTCCTCCAAGGCCCGTTCGGGGTGGGGCATGATCCCGACCACGTTTCCGGCCGCATTGGCGATGGCGGCAGCTCCATTCTGGGACCCGTTGACGTCTTCCTGGTACCGGACCACGATCCGGGCCTCGCCGCTCGGGTCGGTGTACTGGCCTTCGTAGCTGTTGAGCGGCAGCCGAATGTGCCTGCCCACCTCCGTGGCCGCCGTGAGCACCGTGTCGGTGTCGACCACCTCCAGGTCGACGAAGCGGCAGATGAATGACAGGTCACGGTTGGCGATCAAGGCCCCCGGAAGCAGGTGAGCCTCACACAGGATCTGAAAGCCGTTGCAGATCCCGACGACCGGCCGGCCGTCGGCGGCCATCTGCTGGATGGGTTCCATCACGGGGGAGAAGCGGGCGATCGCGCCTGTCCGCAGGTAGTCGCCGTGGGCGAATCCACCTGGAAGGACCACTCCGTCCAGGCCCCTGAGATCGGTTTCGCGATGCCAGACGAGCTCGGCCTCGGCCCCCAGGGACTGGAGCGCCCACTGCACGTCCAGTTCGCAGTTGGATCCGGGGAACACCACCACTCCGATTCGACTCATCCGATCTCCACCCTGAAGTCCTCGATGACCGGGTTGGCGAGCAGCTTCTCGCACATCTCTTCCACCCGGTCACGCACCCTTGCCTCGTCGTCGCCCGAGACGTCCAAATGGAGGGTGCGTCCGGTCCGCACCGACTGGACCTCGTTGTATCCGAGATCCGCCAGCGATCGAGCGATGGTGCTGCCCTCGGGGTCGGCGATCTCGGGCCGACGTTCGATGTGAACGGTCACTTTCATCCGGTGGCACCCTCCAGATAGGTCTCGAAGCTCTTGCCCGTGATCCTCTCGTACGCCTCCACGTACCGGGCCCGCGTTCCGGCGATGACATCGTCGGGGAGGTCGGGCGGGGGAGGTGTGTGATCCCAACCGGTGGAGTCGAGCCAGTCCCGCACGTACTGCTTGTCGAAGCTGGGGACCACATGGCCTGGCCGCCACTCGTCGGCCGGCCAATAGCGGGAGGAGTCGGGAGTCAGCACCTCGTCGATCAGTAGGAGTTCCCCGTCGGCGTGGCCGAATTCGAACTTGGTGTCGGCCAGGATGACCCCGCGCTCGGCGGCGTAGGCGGCGGCCCGTTGGTAGATGTCGATGGAGCGTGACCTCAGCTCCTCGTAGAGGTCGTCGCCCAACACCTGCCGTGTCTCTGCCTCGGTCATGTTCTCGTCGTGACCGGTGGTGGCCTTGGTCGCCGGCGTGAAGATCGGCTCGGGTAGGCGGTCGGCCAACTGGAGACCTGCGGGCAGATGCTCGGTGGTCGGACCGCCACCGGACTGGTACTCCCTCCAAGAGGAGCCGTACAGGTATCCCCGTACCACACACTCCACCGGCACGACCTCGGCACGGCGCACGATCATCGCCCTGCCCTTCAACTCTTCTCGTTGCTCCGGGGTCAGGGCCGAGATCCCGGATAAATCGGTGCTTACGAGGTGGTTGGGTGTGTCGAGGAGATCGAAGAAGTGCAGCGAGAGGCCGGTCAGCACCCGGCCCTTGTCCGGGATCGGCTGGCTGAGGATTACGTCGTAGGCGGAAATCCGATCGGTCGCCACGAACAACAAGTGTCGGGAGTCGATCTCGTAGATCTCCCTGACCTTCCCCGAGGCCAGATGGGGCATTGCCAGCACGGAAGCTGATCGTAGCGTCCTGGTCGGGTGTGAATAACGATCCTCCGAGGCGTTCGGTCAGAATGAGGTCCAATGGCCACTTTCGCCGTCGTCGACCACAGCCGGGAGCTGAATAGGGGCCGTCTGGAGCCGTTCCTCGGACGCCACCGCGTGGTCGACGTGTGGGCCCCGGATGCCGACTTTCCGACCGAGATCGACGCTGCCATCGTCATGGGCGGGTTCATGGGTGCCTACGAAGAAGATGAGCACCCCTGGCTGCGGGTAGAGAAGGCATGGCTGGAGAAGCTCGTCGGTGCCGACACCCCGGTCCTCGGCATCTGTCTCGGCTCGCAATTGCTGGCCGACGCCCTGGGGGGTCGGGCCTACCTCGCCGACAAGCCCGAGGTGGGGGTGGTGGAGATCACCCTCACCGAAGCGGGTCGCCAGCATCCGGTGGCTCGTTGGCTGGGTGAAGGGGCCTACTTCGCTCACCGCGACACCTTCGACCTGCCACCCGGCGCGGTGTTGCTAGCCGAGACCGACCTCTATCCAGCCGCTTTCGAGCTGGGCTCGGCTCTCGCACTCCAGCCTCATCCGGAGGTCGACGCCTACGAGGCCATCCGGTGGGCGGATCACCCCGACTTCGACCTCATCGAGGCGGCCGGGATGACGAAGGGCGAGTATCTGGCCGGGATCGAAGCTCACGCCGCCCGCGGTGAGCGGGCGGCGCTCTCGCTGTTCGCGGCCTGGTTCGACCGGTTCTCCTAGTCGAAACGGGGCGAAAAGCGCCCCGTTTCGGTCTTAAGAATGCCCATGGAGGGTTTAGGATCGGGCGGCGTGACCGGTTCGATCCAATCAGACTCCTGGGCCGCCGGTCTCGACATTCGACCGGTGGAGGGAGGGTGGGTGATGCCTCTTTCAGGGCGTCACATGAACTTCCTCGACGGTGCCCACGGCGGTGCCCTCTTCTCCCTCGCCGAGGTGGCGATGCGTGAGCGGGCAGCCGAGGACGGGCCTGACCCTGTGCTGCTCGACGCCCATCTGGCCCTCACCGCCGGAGGTTCCGAAGGGGACGTGTTCACTGCTCGGACCGAGCCGGTGAAGGTGGGACGCACGCTCGGTGTCTACCGCACGACGGTGACCCGCGGCGACGGCAAGGTCGTGGGGGAGTTCACCGGCACCGTGAGGTTCGCAGAGTGACCAGCCGCGTCGGCGTCGATCTGGGTGGCACCAAGATCGAAGCGGTGGTACTCGCCGAGGACGGCTCCGAGCTGCGCCGGCAGAGGGTTCCCACCCCTCAGGGCGACTACGACGGCACGATCCGGGCGATCGTGGATCTGGTGAACGAGATCACCGACGGGATCAGCACCGCCGAACCGGTCGGTATCGGCACCCCAGGATCGGTGTCACCCTTCGATGGGCTGATGAAGAACGCCAATTCCGTCGTGCTCAACGGGCGACCACTGGACCGCGATCTCGAGAAGGCGCTGGGGCGAACCATCATCATGCGCAACGACGCCGACTGCTTCGCTCTGTCCGAGGCCGTCGACGGCGCGGCTGCCGGCGCCGAGGTGGTGTTCGGGGTGATACTCGGAACGGGGGTGGGAGGGGGAGTGGTGGTCGACGGGAGACCTCGCACTGGGCCCAACCGGGTAGGAGGCGAGTGGGGTCACAACCCGCTTCCGTGGGCGATGGACGACGAGCGCCCCGGACCGGACTGCTACTGCGGGAAGACAGGATGCATCGAGACCTGGGTCTCAGGCCCCGGGTTCGCCGCCGACGATGCCCGGGTGAACGGCACCCGGCGCGAGGCACCGGAAGTGGTGGAGGCTGCCCGGCGCGGAGACGAAGGAGCGGTCGGATCCCTCGATCGATATTGCGATCGTCTCGCCCGGTCGCTCGCCACCGTGATCGACATCCTCGATCCCGACGTGATCGTGCTGGGGGGCGGAATGAGCAATGTGACCGAGTTGTACCAGCGGGTGCCGGCTCTCTGGGGCCAGTACGTGTTCGGGGGCGAGGTAGCCACGCGGCTGGTGCCGAACGTCCACGGCGATTCCTCCGGCGTGCGGGGAGCCGCGATGCTGGTGCCCGCATGATCGAGAACGTCCTCGCCTCCCGCTACGCATCCGCCGAGATGAAACAGATCTGGGACCCGGCCGGCCGGATCCGCCTCGAACGTGAGCTGTGGATAGCAGTGCTCGAAGCCCAGCGCCGCCTCGGTCTCGACGTAGCCGATGAGGTCGTGGAGGCCTATCGGGCGGTGGTGGATCAGGTGGACCTGCGATCGATCGCCGACCGCGAGCGAGTGCTGCGTCACGACGTGAAGGCGCGCTTGGAGGAGTTCAACCATCTGGCCGGCCACGAGAGCATCCACCTCGGGATGACCTCCCGCGATCTCACCGAGAACGTGGAACAGCTCCAGGTTCGACGCTCCCTCGAAGTGGTCTTGACCCGGGCCGTGGCGGCGATCATTGGGATGGCCGACCTGGCCGCTCGCTACGCGGCGGTTCCCATCACCGGGCGGACCCACAACGTTCCCGCCCAGGTGACCACAATCGGGAAGCGTTTCGCCTCTGCCGGTGAGGAGCTGATCTACGCGGTCGAGAGAGTCGAAGCGGTCCTGGCCGGCTTGCCGCTGAGGGGCATCAAGGGACCGGTCGGGACACAGGCCGATCAGGCCGAGTTGCTCGGCGATCCGGTAGCGGCCGACGAACTGGATCGCCTCGTCGCGGAGTATCTGGGTTTCGAGGCCACCCTCGGTTCGGTCGGCCAGGTGTATCCGCGCAGCCTCGACCTCGACGTCGTCTCCGTTCTCAACCTGCTGGCAGCCGCCCCTTCCAGCTTCACGACCACCCTTCGGCTGATGGCGGGACACGAGCTCGCCACCGAAGGGTTCGGTCAGGACCAGGTCGGCTCCTCCGCCATGCCCCACAAGATGAATGCGAGGACCTCCGAGCGCATCCACGGGTTCAAGGTCATTCTGGCGGGCCATTTGGCGATGGCTGCCGGAGTCTCGGGAGAGCAGTGGAACGAAGGTGACGTGTCGTGCTCGGTCGTCCGGCGGGTGATGCTCCCAGATGCCTTTTTCGCCATCGACGGGCTGTTCCAGGCGTTCCTCACGGTGCTCGACGAGGTCGGTTTCTATCCGGCCATGATCGAGCACGAGCTGATGGTGAACCTGCCGTTTCTCGCCACCACGCGACTGTTGGTGGCGGCGGTGCGGGCCGGGAGCGGTCGGGAGACCGCTCATGAGGTCATCCGTCGGCATGCAGTGGCAGCTGCCCTGGATCGACGTCAACACCCGGATGGTGCGCCGGGCCTGCTCGAGCGCCTCGCGGAGGATCCGGAGTTCCCGCTGACGATCGACGCCATCCGGGAGGCCATCGACTCGCCGCTGACGTTCACCGGCCGTGCCGCCGACCAGGTCGAAGCGTTCGTCGCTTCGGCGGCGGACCTAGCTCGACGCCACCCTGCTGCTGCCACCTACCGGCCGGAGGCGATCCTTTGAGCCGTGTGAGGAGGCTGTCCGCCGACCGGGCGCGGCGGATTGCACTCGCCGCTCAAGGTTTCGGGCGACCTCCTCCCCGCGGCCGGGTCGACGTCAGGCACTTCCGGCGGGTACTCGAGCGCGTCAAGCTGGTGCAACTCGACTCGGTCAACGTCTTCAACCGCACCCATTACATGCCGTTCTTCTCGCGGCTGGGCCCCTACGACCAGGAGCGGCTCGACGATTGGATCTGGCGGTCGGGGGAGGTGTTCGAGTACTGGGCACACGAGGCCTCCCTGATCCCAGTTGCCGACCAGCCGCTCTTTCGCTGGCGGATGGAGGCCGGCTGGCATTGGAATCGTCTCGAGGAGATGCTGGCGCAACGGCCCGATGTTCTGGAGAAGGTCGAGCAGGAGGTGACCGAGAAAGGGCCTTTGCGCACCGCCGATCTCGACGAGCCTGGCGACCGCATCGAAGGCGAGATGTGGGGATGGTCGGACGGCAAGGTGGCGCTGGAAGCGCTCTTCCTGACGGGGCGGGTCAGCACCGCCTACCGGAACAACTTCGTGCGTCACTACGACCTCACCTCGCGGGTGCTGCCCGAGTCGATCCTCTCCCTCCCGACCCCCGACCGGGAGGAAGCGCAGTTGGAGATGCTTCGACGTTCGGCTCGGGCTCTAGGCGTCGCCACCTACGACGACCTGGCCGACTACTACCGGCTCAAGAATCCGACGGCTCGGCCGCTGATCGCACGACTGGTGGAGCGAGGCGAGTTGATCGAAGTCGAGGTCGAAGGATGGCCGGGAGTCGCCTACCTGCATCCGCAGGCCGTCACACCCCGGCGGGTGGAAGGCTCCACGCTGCTGTCACCGTTCGATTCCCTGATCTGGCATCGAGCCCGGACCGAGCGGCTGTTCGGGTTCCACTACCGGATCGAGATCTATGTACCGGCGCCGAAGCGGGTCTATGGCTACTACGTCCTGCCGTATCTGCTGGACGGGCATTTGGTGGCACGAGTGGATCTCAAGTCCGATCGAAAGAACGGCCGGCTCCAGGTCAGAGGATCTTTCGGCGAGGAGGGAATCGACCGCCTGGCGGTGGCGGCACGGCTCGCCCGAGACCTGCAGACCACGGCCACCTGGCTGGGCCTGACCGAGGTCGAGATCCATCCCAACGGTGACCTGGCCGAAGCGCTCACCCGCCACTTTTGAGTCGACGTCGGAAGTCGCTGCTTTCCCGTTGGCGCGGATCTCGGCGATCTACCGATCCAACCGACGTTCGGCCTGCCATCGGCTGACGTCCGACGTCTATTCCAAGAGGTTCCCCGCCAACGCGTCGTACGACACGGGCGAAGCGTCGGGTGAGTCCATACCGGCCCTACCGGCTTCCGACTTCCGACTTCCGTCTTCCGACTCCCGTCTTCCGTCTTCCGTCTTCAGGCGAAGGCGTTCAGCCCGGTGATGGCCTGGCCCATGATCAGGGTGTGGATCTCGTTGGTGCCTTCGTAGGTGTAGACCGTCTCGAGGTTGGCCATGTGCCGGAAGACCGGATACTCCAGCGTGATGCCATTGCCGCCCAGCACACTGCGGGCGAGGCGGGCGATCTCGAGAGCATTTCGCGTGTTGTCCATCTTCCCGAAGCTGATCTGAGCCGGGGTCAGGGTCCCGGCGTCCTTGCGGCGACCCAGGTGATGGGCGACCAGGATGCCCCGATTCACGCCGATCATCATCTCCACGAGCTTCTGCTGGGTCAGCTGGAACGAGCCGATCGGCTGGTCGAACTGGTGACGATCGAGGGAGTAGTCGAGGGCAGCTTCGTAGCAAGCCCGGGCTGCGCCCACGACTCCCCAGGCGATCCCGTAGCGGGCCTCGTTCAGGCACGACAGCGGGCCGCGCATGGACGAGACACCCGGCAGGCGGAAGTCGTCGGGGACTCGCACATCGTCGAGGCTCAGCTCGGAAGTGACCGACGCCCGCAGGGATGCCTTGTGCTGGATCTCATGGGCTTCGAAACCCGGAGTGTCCGTGGGGACGATGAAACCGCGGATCCCCTCGTCGGTGCGGGCCCAGATGATCGCCACCTGGGCGGCGTTCCCGTTGGTGATCCACATCTTGGTGCCATTGATGATCCAGTCCGATCCGTCCCGGCGAGCGTGGGTCCGCATGGAGGCCGGGTCCGAGCCCGAGTCGGGTTCGGTGAGACCGAAGCAGCCGATCACCTCGCCGGCCGCCATCCTCGGCAGCCATTCCTGCTTCTGCTCCTCGGATCCGAACTTCCAGATCGGGAACATGGCGAGCGAGCCCTGGACCGACACGAAACTGCGGACCCCAGAGTCGCCCGCCTCGAGCTCTAGACAGGCCAGCCCGTAGGCGGTGCCCGACGTGCCAGCACATCCATACCCCTCGAGGTGCATGCCCAAGAGCCCCATGTCCCCCATGGTCTTGGCCATCTCCACCGGGAACACGCCTCGTTCCCACCATTCGCCGACGTTGGGGACGATCTCTTTGCGCACGAAGTCCCGGACGGTGTCGCGAAGCAGGCGTTCCTCTTCGTCGAACAACGAGTCGGTGTCGAGGAAGTCGCGGGGATCGGGCGTCGTGAGGGAGATGTCGCTCATGTCCCGGTCAATGGTACCGCTGCCCGGTGGGGCAACGACCCGGACGCGCAAGATCGGGCGATGTTCGAGCTGGCTCAGCCGGCGAGGGTCTGCTCGGCTAGATCCCGCCGGTAGTCGGCCAGGCGGTTCGTCAGATCCGGGTCGCCCACGGCCAGGATGGCCACTGCGAGGAGCGCCGCATTGTTGGCGGCGTCGATGGCCACGGTGGCCACCGGGATCCCGGTGGGCATCTGGACGGTCGACAACAGTGCATCCAGTCCGTCGAGGGATGCGCTGATCGGTACTCCGATCACCGGCAGCAGTGACTTGGCAGCCATCACGCCGGCCAGATGGGCAGCCTTGCCGGCTCCGGCGATGATCACTCCGAATCCGCGGTCGGCGGCG
>DATGPZ010000212.1:0-2971 GCA_035304485.1 Acidimicrobiia bacterium
CACGTGTTCGAAGGCGACATCGCCCGCCTCGCCGCAGCCGACATCACCCGCGGCTGCAACCCACCAGCCAACGACCGGTTCTGTCCCGACGATCCCGTCACCCGCGGGCAAATGGCCGCCTTCTTGAAACGAGCCCTCAGCGGAACAACCGAACCACCCCCCACAACACCCCCCACAACCCCACCCACCACTCCCCCCACCACACCACCGGGACCCGACCCGCTCGAGATCACCACAGGGATGCTGCCGGCGGCCGTCGCTGGTGAACAGTACGAAGCCACCGTCGAAGCATCCGGAGGCACACCGCCTTACACTTGGTCAGCGTCTGGGCTACCGGTCGGGCTGACCATCGACGGCCAGGGCCGAATCACCGGCACAGCAATAGGCATCGGCCCAGTTGCGGTCGACATCACCGTCACCGACAACACTTCGACCACCACGACGAAGTCGTTCGACCTGACTATCGAGAAGCTCGTCGAGGTCGACGCCTCCTGGGCGCACACCTGCGGCGTCGACACCGACGGCAGCGCATGGTGCTGGGGCGACAACTCGGATGGAGAACTGGGCGACGGAACGTTCCAGGTCAGCCACACGCCGGTTCGGGTAGACAGCGAGGCAGCATTTGTCAGGTTGGCTGGGGGGTTGTTTCACACCTGCGGCGTCGACACCGACGGCTCACTCTGGTGCTGGGGCCGCAACGAGTATGGCCAGGCCGGGGATGGAACGTCCGCCAACAACCGGCCGACTCCGGTGGAGGTAGCGGCGCCGGCCGGCGTGACATTCGTCGATGTGGCCGCCGGGTTCGGCCACACTTGCGCCCTCGACACAGACGGCACCGCCTGGTGCTGGGGATCAGACAGCAAGGATCAACTCGGCAACGAAGGGTACGCCCCCAGCAGCAGCCCGATCGAGGTCGACCGCCCAACCGGTGTCACCTTCACGGACATCGAGGTCGGCTCCGACCACAGTTGCGCCGTCGACACCGAAGGTGTTGCTTGGTGCTGGGGCGACAACGCCTTCGGGCAGCTGGGGACCGGTGACGTCGGAGGTTATGGTTCCACGCCCGCTCGAGTCGAGATGCCACCTGATGTCGCCTTCACGACGGTGAGTCTGGGGCTATTGCATACCTGTGCTCTGGACACTGAAGGCCGCGCCTGGTGCTGGGGCTACAACAGTCTCGGTGAGCTCGGCGACGGCAATCAGGGCACGCCCGCACCCGCTCCGATCCAGGTCGCCACTCCTGAGGGGATCGTGTTGGTCGACCTCGGCCTCGGTATGTCTCATTCGTGCGCCATCGATGATTCGGGACTGGGGTGGTGTTGGGGCTACAACGACCAAGGCCAGTTGGGTGGTGGAATCAGCGGCTCCCGCGACATTCCCGACGTCGTCGAAGCTCCACCTGGGACCACTTTCCTCTCCATCAGCGGCGGCTTCCAACACACCTGTGCCGTAGACACGACCGACGTAGCCTGGTGCTGGGGCAACAACTCATCGGGACAGATCGGCGACGGCACCACCACACCTCGATCCACCCCGGTCGAAGTCGTCGACTTCCCGTGAACCTTTGATCCCAGGGTCGTGGAACCAATGTCGATGGGCTGAAACCGCCGCTCTGACGAGTCCCGTCGGTATCTCCGGTCCTGGCTGTCAGCGTTCTGGGCTCACCCAGGGGCGCGTCGCTCGAGCCCGCAGCTGAAAGTGCTGCTCAGGGCCCGAGGTAGAGAGCGCGAGCCGCAGCGAGTGGAGGATGCAACTCGGCAGGTAGCCGCTCGATCGCCCAGGCGGCGGCTGCGTCCTTGCTCACCACCTCGCCCGTCTCGACGGTGTGCCACATCCGGGCCAGGGTGAGGAGGACGTTGACGGTGTCGGTGTCACGATCCGCCAGCAGGTCGGGCAGGGACGACAACATGGCTGCAACGAGGTGGTCGTGATCGGGGGAATCGATCACCGAGTCGAGAGGAAGTCCTAGGAGCGGCACCGAAACGGTGAGAGCGGTGGCGATGAGAGCGGCCAGATCGTGGTCGACCTCGGGTTCGGGGATCCGGCCTCCTTCGTAGTCGGCGCGCAGCCACTCGCCGTATTGGAACTCGCGCACGGGAGGCCAGATCCACGGCCGGAATCTCGACGCCTGGATGACCGTGAGCTCGATCGGCCGTCCGGAGATCAGGGAGCCCCCGGAACCCGAGACGGCCATGCAGGCCCCTACGAGCCGACCACGCTCTTCGGCCGTGGTCGCTCGATCGACGATGACGAGGACGTCGAGATCGCTGTGAGGTCCCAGCCCTCCCATCACCGCCGATCCGTACTGATAGATGCCAACGACTCCCGTACCGAGTACCTCGGTCACCGCCTCGACCACGGCTTGCACCTGTCGGCGATCCGACTCCTCCATCTCGCGAGTCAATCACACCCGGAGCGGGCCGGCGGTCTGTTTTGTCGGCGGTGGCTCCGTTCCCGCGTCGAGACGATCGGCATCCCGGGGCATCGCGGAGCTTCCACACAGGAGTGTCGCTACCGTCTCCATCTCGACTCTCATTTCACAGCTCTGAACTCGGCCCTTTTGTGTGTCCTCGAAGCATCACGATGCGCCGAAGTGACGTCACGTGGATGTGAAGGGGCGCTCCTGATCGAGCTCGTTCTGCGGAAGAGTCGAGGCCGAGCACCACGGTGATTTTCGGAGATTCGCGATATCGAGTGGTGAGCTGCCACCACCCGCATCATTTCAGAGTCGTTGACGTCGAGTGCGGCCCTGTTATGTTCCAACGTGGACCGCTTCGACTCTTGGGGGTTTCCGGTGATCGACCGCAGATCGTTCCGTGCCGACCGTTTTCGCCGACGCATGGCGAACCTCTGGAGCGTTGCCCTGTTGATGACGCTGTTGCCGGTCACTGGCTCAGCGCAGGCTGTGGATGAGTTCACCGACGTCGGTCCTGGTCATGTGTTCGTGTCCGACATCGCCTGGTTGGCTGAC
>DATGPZ010000213.1:0-3582 GCA_035304485.1 Acidimicrobiia bacterium
ACCAAGGAGAGATTCGTGGCCGTGGTCACCGACGAGCCGAGTCCCTTCTTGCACGAAGCTGGTCTCGGTTCGAGCACCCGCCCGACGTCGGTTCCCAGCCGCAACGAGGTGGAAGCCCGCTTCGCGGCGATAGCCCGCCGAAACCGCGACGACGCGACCGGATCCAACCTTCGAGGGACGCCGGACAGGACTGGAGCGACGGCGGCGCGGTATCCAGGAATGTGTCCCGTGTGTGGAGGTCCGATCGAAATTGGCACCAGGATCGCCCGCGATAGATGTGGCTGGGTCCACGAACAGTGTCAGGCTCTCTGACCTCTTCGATTTCTGACCCGATGCGACGGTTGTTCCTACGAAGGAGGACGCTGGAGTAGCCGGAGGTTCCTGCCGACAGGTAATAGACCGAATGGGCCATGTCGGCGCCCGCGCCCGCGACCTAGCATCGCTGATCGAGCCATGACCACTCTCAACTACCTGAAGGACCTGACAGCACCGCAAACGAGGGACCTCTCCGACTCTCAGATGTCCTCTCTCGAGGCGAAATTGGTCAAGGCCCTCACCGGTCCCGGACCGGCTGGTCTCGGACTGCAGGTGGTAGTAGGCGCCTGGAGCGGCCAGAGCGCACCCATTGCAGAAGCACGAAAGATCCACGCAGAACGTCAGGGCAAGAAGATCTTCCCCCTGGTGGTGGCGCTCGAGGATGCGAGAGGGAACGTGTGGCTCATGGGCCCGAGCGGAGACACCTCACCGGTCGGTCCGGTACCCGGTTCACAGGCAGTCCGGATCCTCCAGGCCGGACTAGACGAGCCGTCGGGATTGCGGGGTCGGCAGCGGATCAGCCACCTGCTCAAGGGTTTCACCACCACCGAGGTGGCGGGGATGAACAACTCGGGGTTGTTCGCTACCCACTACTTGGTCGACGGCGCTCGCCAGACTCCCCAGTGGGCTGTGGCGGCGGCAGAAGCTGCCCCTTGGCTCGGCCTCCGTGGCGAAAAGCTGATCTCGGCTATGGGGTTCACGGCCCGACGGGCCGCCAATGCCGCCCACATCTTGACCACGAAGGACTCGAACGAGCCGAGAGCTGCGGCCGTGCTCTTGTCAGAGGAGGAGTCCTTCGACTCGGCCAGTCCGCGATTCGCTGTTTCGCCGGTTTCCTTTGGCCTCAACCTGGCGAAGCGAGAAGGAGCCGACTGGCTGATGGTCTTGCGCGGCTCCCAGATCCGCTTGTACCCAGCCAAACCAGGAGTAGGGGTCGGGAGCCGTGGTCTGGCTGAGACCTACTTCGAACTGGACCTGGCACTGCTCTCGGAGGATGAAGCCGGGTTCCTCGGCATGGTCTTCTCCGCAACCGCCCTCACACCTGGCGGCACTATCGAGCTCCTGTTGGAGGGCTCAGACCGATACGCCACAGGCCTCGGCGAGCGCCTGCGCCAGCGCGTCTACGACGAGGTCGTGCCGAAGTTGTCGGTGGCGGTCGCGGATCGACTCGCCGAGATGGACAGTGAGTCCTCGCTGGATCTGGCCTATCGGATCACCCTCCGCATCCTCTTCCGGCTCTTGTTCCAGGCGTATGCCGAGGACCAAGGCCTGTTGCCTTACGAGCGCAACGACCGCTACACCCGCAACTCGCTCAAGCGCTGGGCCCGCGACTTCGTGGAACAGCCCGAGCTGGTGAACCAACTCGATCCCGGCTCCCACGCCATCTGGGACGACCTCCGCCAGGTGTGGGGAGTCATCGACACCGGCAACCGAACCTGGGACGTTCCCGCCTACAACGGGGGGCTGTTCGGATCCGATCCTGAGCTCCATCCTGAGGGTGCCCTGATCGATTCGATCAGTCTCGACGACTCGGTCATCGGTTACGCCCTCCGGCATCTCCTCGTCGACCAAACGCCAGACGGCACGCTCGGCCCCGTCGATTTTCGTTCGCTCTCCGTGCGCGAGTTCGGAACGATCTACGAAGGACTGCTGGAGTCATCATTGTCCCGAGCCGACGTCGATCTCACCCTCGACAAACGTCGGGCCTACGTACCGGCAAAGAAGAAGGACGAAGTGTTAGTCGGGGCCGGCGAGGTCTATTTCCACAATGCATCGGGGGAACGCAAGGCCACCGGCTCCTACTTCACGCCTTCCTTTGCCGTCGCTCACCTCCTCGAACGGGCACTGGAGCCTTCGATCGATGACCACCTCGACCGCATCGGCGCGCTGATCGACAAGGGATCGACCTCGGAAGCCGAACTGGCCTTCTTCGACTTCCGCGTCGCCGATCTCGCCATGGGTTCGGGACACTTTCTGGTGGCTGCGATCGACACCATCGAAGCAGCCATGAGTGCCTTCCTCGCCGAACACCCCCTTCCCGGGATCACAGATGAGCTGCGTCGTCTCGAACAGGCTGCCCGCGAGGCACTGGGGGATGACGAAGCCGATTACGAGATCGAACCATCGGCATTACTGCGTCGCCAGATCGCCCGCCGCTGCATCTACGGGCTCGACATCAACGAGATCGCTGTCGAGCTGGCCCGGGTCGCTGTGTGGATCCATACGTTTGTGCCAGGGCTTCCGATGTCGAGCCTCGACCATTCACTGGTCTGCGCCAACTCCCTCACCGGGATCGGCACCATCGACGAAGCGATCGAAGCTCTCGAACCGGATAGGAAGCCCGGTCAGCCCTCCCTGATCACTGTAGAAATCGAAAGGGAGCTCGAGGCCGTTCTGAAACAGCTCCAGGCGGTAGCCAATACTGCGGAAGCGACGAAGGCGGAAGTCAAGGCCGCCGCGGAGGCCTACCGCCAGGCGCAGACGGAAGCCGAGGGCGTCCGACAGCTCTTCGATGCCGCTGTCGCTGCCCGTACTGGACTACTCGGCGACCTCAAGCGAGTCGAACTCGAGGACGTTCGCAGGCTGGCCAGCCGCCCGGAGATTCGGCAGCGCATTCGGGAATTCAATCCTGGACACATGCCGTTCCTGTTCCCGGAAGTCTTCCTACGCGACCGACCGGGCTTCGACTGTCTGATCGGCAATCCCCCCTGGGAAGAGCTGATGGCCGATCGGCTCGGCTTCTGGACGCTTCGATTCCCCGGACTCAAAGGAATGAAAGCCGCCGACCGCGAGCAAGAGATCCAAAGGCTGGAAGAGCAGAGACCAGATCTGCTCGCAGAATTCGAAGACTTGCAGGCGCAGGCAGAGGCGATGCGCCGAGTCATTCTGAACGGTCCCTACCCCGGCATCGGAACTGGCGATATTGACCTATACAAGGCGTTCGCTTGGCGTTTCCTGCATCTGTCTCGGGAAGGCGGCAGAGTCGGAGTCGTCCTACCTAGGTCAGCGGTAGCCGCTGCTGGCACTGCCGCGTGGCGAGAGGCGGTACTAGACCAGGGCACTTTCGAGGATGTTTGCCTTCTCACAAACGGCGCGGGCTGGGTATTTCCGGAGGTCGACGTCCGCTACACGGTTGCGCTGACAACATTCGCAAAGGGATTTGACTCGCCAGTCGCGTTCTGCGGACCTTTCCATTCTCTGGACGAGTATCTCGCAGGCCGCGATCAACGGGGACAGGCGCCACGCCAGGAGTTCGCGGAGTGGTCC
>DATGPZ010000214.1:0-10027 GCA_035304485.1 Acidimicrobiia bacterium
ACCGATGGTCGTCAGCCACGAAGTGTGTCGACCCGGTCCGCCGGTTCCGGGAGCTTGGGTGACTTGGGTCCGGAGGGTGTCCTCGACCCGTTGCCAGTCGATGGCGGGGACACCGTATCCATCCAGGTTCTTCACCTTCGAAGGTCGGTGATCGGCCATGAGATCGTCCTTTCGTCGTCGTGATTTGGACGTCTACGACTCGTCAGGCTCATCGGTCGAATCGCTGGGAGGTCGACGTTCTGGCCCGAGCGCTTTCGGCGTAGTGTGAAGGTATGCCCGGCGAGGAGCAGCATGAACCCATCGAATATGCGCGCTTCATGGTGCTGCAATCGCTCCGATGGATCGGGGTGAGTGGAGAGGATCGGCTCGCTGGCGTTCTCGGCTTCGACCACGTGCATGTCGCTCGTCATCTGGATGAGCTCGCCAACCAGGGCTGGGTCCATGGGGAATCTGGACCGTTCGGCGGCTGGGGTCTGACCGACGCCGGGAGAGCCGAAGCGAACCGCCAGGTGAAGGTGGAACTGGAAGGGACAGGCTCGCGGCCGAGAGTTCAGCAGAGCTACGAGTCATTCCGCCTGCTCAATCCCGTGGTGCTCTCCATATGTCACGACTGGCAGATGCGCCGAGTAGGGCAATCGGTGGTGATGAACGACCACCGGGACGCCGACTACGACGCAGTGGTGCTCGACCGGCTGATCCGGGCCCACGAAGATGCGGACCGGCTCCTATCGGACATACCCCTCGAGCGGTTCGGTATCCATCGGCGCCGGCTGGACGATGCACTGCGGCGCGCGCTCGCCGGCGAGACCGCATACGTCACCGACAGCCTCGACGCCTATCACACCGTGTGGTTCCAACTCCACGAGGACCTGCTCTCCACGCTCGGTCTCAGTCGGGATGACGAGCGAGGTCCAGGCGGATAGACCTGCTGCTGGGGCCGGGACCGGTCCCAGGGACCGTCCCGGCCGCCTCATGTCGGGCGAGGCGAATCGCCATGCCGAGCGTCGTCGTTCATCCGGTCGTCGCCGTCGGTCTCGGGGTGCCGATGGCTGCGACCAGACCCGCCACCAGACAGACGATGAGGCCTATGTGGTAGACCACGTCTGGGGTGGACTGCGGGCCCACACCGATGATCACGAGGACCAGGCCGAGAGTGGATCCCGCCAGACCGAACGCCAGCCCACCGATCAGGCTGCGTCGTCCCCAGGGGCGTCGCAACCAACTGAGGGCCAGGCCGACCAGCACCACCGACCCGATGACGGCCTCGGGGAGGGCGGCACCGTCGTGCGGGTAACCCTCGACCAGGTATCCGGAGTGGATCGCCGATGCCACCAACAGCGACACCCCGGCCAGTGCGGCCAGCGTTCGAGCGAGGCTCACCCGGCTCATCCGAGGCCTCGCAGCTCATCGCGGCGGGCTCGGTAATCGTCCGTGTCGATCTCACCGCGTGCATAACGGGCCTCGAGGATCTGGAGGGCGGTCGCCGAATCGGAGCGGTTCGACCTAGCGATTCGACGGAAGGCCCAGATCGAGATGGCGACCACGATGAGCCAGAACACGATCATCATCGGCCACCAGGGCCCGGCCCAGCCGCCTCCGAAACCCCAACGGGCCACATTCGGCAAGGTAGACAACATGGTTCCTCTCCTTTCTGGATGGGTTTCCCACATCGTGCGGATAGGAATCGCGTTTGTCGTCGCCCATCGGAATACTCGTCCGTACTACGGGCGCAGCAGGCGCGGCTACTCCCGCCAGGGGACGATTTCAGAGGTCTCGGGACATAGAGTTGGAGCGTGACGACCTCTGAATCCGGGTCCCTACCACGCCGCCGCGACGTAGCCATCTCGCTCGCCGTGCTCGCCGTGATGGTCCTCGGCACTCACGCGATCAGCGATCCTGGTCCGGGGCCCAGTGCCCTCGGCTGGGCTCTGCTCGTCGCTTCCTCCGCAGCCCACTCGTTCCGTGGCCGATGGCCGGTTGGTGTCATGTGGGCGGCGATCGCCTTGGGAGTCGCTTTCACGTTGCTCCCCAGCCCGGGTGGCTTCTACACCGTGTCGATCGCGGTCGGCGTCTACACGGTGGCTGCCAACGGGCGACGGGCGATGGCGCTCGTCGGGTTGGCGGCCGGGTTTTCGACTCTCTTCCTGGCGGATGTGTTCTTCGAGACCGGACATGGCATCGCCCGTGAGGCGGCGTTGTGGTTGTTGGGCTGGCTGACGGTCGCCTTCCTGGCGGGTGAAGTGGTGCGGAGCAGGGCTGACTACGTGCAGGCCGTTCAAGAGCGAGCAGTGGCGGCAGAGCGGAGCCGGCATGAGGAGACACTTCGACGCGCCGGCGAGGAGCGGATGGAGATCGCCCGGGAGCTCCACGATGTCCTGGCCCATTCCATTTCGATCATCAACGTGCAGGCGGGTGCGGCTCTTCATCACCTCGACAGCCAGCCGGAGCGCACACGCGAGGCACTGATCGCGGTGAGGGAGACGGGAAAGCGGGCACTGACTGAGCTGCGGTCGTCGATTGCAGTGCTGCGAAAGGACCGGGCACCCGCACCAACCAGGCCGGAGCCGGGCATCGCCGACATCGAGGACCTGGCAGAGCGCACTCGCCTGGCCGGACTGGATGTGGCGGTGACGCGGGTGGGCGACGCCGAGGTTCCTGCCGCCGTCGGCCTGGCGGCATACCGAATCGTCCAGGAGGCCCTGACGAATGTCGTCCGGCATGCCGATGCCGCCTCCGCCTCGGTCGAGATCACACAGGGCCCGGCGGAGGTGAGGGTGCGGATCGAGGACGATGGAAAGGGCATCTCGGGGCCGGTAGCCGAGGGTCACGGTCTCGACGGAATGAAGGAGCGTGTTCGAGTTCTGGGGGGCCGGGTGCGAAGCGGCAATCGACCCGAGGGCGGATTCCGTGTCGAGGCGACCCTTCCCTTGGAGATGGCCGAGTGATCCGGCTCCTGATCGCCGACGATCAGGCTCTGGTGCGGGCCGGATTCCGATCGATCCTCGACTCGGATCCGCAGTTGGAAGTGACCGGAGAGGCTGCCACTGGTCGGGAGGCCGTGGCGGCGGCCAAGGAACTCGAGCCCGACATCGTGCTGATGGACATTCGGATGCCCGACCTGGACGGTATTGAGGCCACCCGTTCCATCACCTCCGATCCCGATCTCGCGAACACGAAGGTGATCGTGGTCACCACTTTCGAGCTGGATGAGTACGTGTTCGGGTCACTGCGGGCGGGCGCCTCGGGGTTCTTGCTCAAGGACGTCGAGCCCGACGACCTGATCCAGGCGGTGAAGATCGTCCACGCCGGAGATGCGCTTCTCTCGCCCAGCGTCACCCGCCGGCTGGTGGCCGAGTTCGTGAACCGCACCCCTGAGCCCCGCACCACCCAGGACCTCGACATCCTCACGGACCGGGAGAAGGAGGTGGTGGCGCTGGTGGCAGGCGGGCTGACCAACCAGGAGATCGCCGATCGACTCTTCATCTCGACCAACACGGCCAAGACCCATGTGAGTAGGGCGATGGTGAAGCTCGGGGTCCACGACCGGGCCCAGCTGGTCGTGCTCGCCTATCAGAGCGGGCTGGTGGTCCCCGAAGAGAGCTGACCCTCCTCGGCGAAAGGATCCCCGTCGAGTCTCCTGGAAGAAGGCTGACTCAGTCCATCTCCGGTAGCGGCGCAGTAGTTGGCGAGGTTGTCGAGTCTCTGACTTGATTTTGGCCAGACCTTGGTACGATGTCGCCGTCGTCGATCGCGTCCTTCGTGTCAACCGCGTCTCTCAAAGGGTTTCGGACGGCGGTGTGCTGCTCGAAGGTCGGAGGAGTGAACCATGGAACGTGCTTTCGCCGCCCGCAGGCTGAGTTGGAAGTGGGCGCTGGTGTTGCTGGCCGGCCTGGTCGTGGCGCTGTTGAGCGCGGGTCGTGTCTGGGGAGCGTCGGACGACTCGATCACCTCGCCTGACACCGAGGGACTCACTGGTGCGTGGCCGTCGCTGGCGCTGGATGAGTTCGGAAATCCAGTGATCGCCTACCACGACTTGTCGAAAGCGACCCTGAAGATCCTGCATTGTGACGACCCGTTCTGTGACGGAGTGGGTGACTCGATCACCGAGCCCTACTCGGGGACAGGCGCTTCCAACGTGGGGCAATTTCCCTCGCTCGTTCTGGATGAGAACGGCTTCCCGGTCGTGGCGCACCACGACACAGAACAGCTGCACATCCTGCGCTGCAACGACCCGGACTGCGCTGGAGGGGACGAGGACACCTACGAGACGAACGTCGATGAAGGTGGCGTCGGCCGGTTCCCCTCGCTCGCCTTGGACGAGAACGGCTTCCCCTGGGTGGCCTTCTTCGACAGCGAGCGAACGGATCTGAATCTGCTGCACTGCAACGATCCGATTTGTGCAGGAGGGGACGACTTCGTCTACCTCCGCGGCACCTTCCCCAACCCCCTCGATTTCGGCCGGTACCCCTCGATGGTGCTGAATTCGGACGATCTGCCGGTGATCGCCTACTTCGAGGCCACCAACGGCGAACTGCATCTGCTGGTCTGTGAAAGCGAGCCGTGTAATGCCGACAACAACCGCATTACGAGCCTCGACGGCTCCGGATCGGCGACAGCCGGAGAATTCCCGTCTCTGGCACTCGACGCCAACGGCTTCCCGGTGATCGCCTACTACCACCGCACCGATCGCGATCTGAAGGTGATCCACTGCGTCGATCCTCTCTGTGAGGACCCCAGCTTCTCGGAGTCGTCGCCCGACACCATCGGTGATGTGGGGGTGTACCCGTCGTTACAGCTCGACGGCGACGGCAATCCCGTGATCGCCTACTACCGGGCCGATTTCCAGGACCTGAAGGTGATGCACTGCAACGACCCCAACTGTGTGGGGGGAGACGAGTCGATCACCTCCCCCGACACCGAAGGAGTCGTTGGAGATGTCGGCGAGCACCCCTCACTGGTGCTGGACGAGTTCGGGAATCCCGTGGTTGCGTACTACTACGACGACCAGGACGACCTGAGGCTCCTGCACTGTGACGACCCGAACTGCGACGACAACACGCCGCCGATCCTGACCGTTCCCGGCGACATAGTGGTCGACGCCGACGGTCCCGACGGCACGGTGGTGGAGTTCGAGGCGACGGCCACCGACACCGACGACGACTCGCCGGTGGTCTCTTGTGAGCCGCAGTCCGGATCCACTTTCCCGGTCGGTGTCACGGAGGTGGAATGCGTCGCGACCGATGCTTCCGGCAACACCGACGAAGACAGTTTCACCGTCACGGTCAACGACACGGTTCCGCCCGTGCTGGTCCTACCCGAGGGTCTGGTCGTCGAGGCGACCGGTCCGGACGGTGCCGTGGTCGAATTCGAGGTGTCGGCGACCGATGTCGACGACCCCAATCCGACGGTGACCTGTGACGCCGAGTCGGGGACCCTGTTCCCGCTGGGAGACACCTCGGTCACGTGCACGGCGACCGACGACGAGGACAACTCCTCCGTAGGCAGTTTCACCGTGTCGGTGGTCGACACCACGGCGCCCGCGCTCACTGTTCCCGACGACATCGTGGTCGACCCTGCCGGCCCGAGTGGTGCCGT
Source organism: Acidimicrobiia bacterium (assembly GCA_035304485.1). GTDB lineage: Bacteria > Actinomycetota > Acidimicrobiia > Spongiisociales > ZC4RG35 > ZC4RG17. The sequence continues at coordinate 5,596 of DATGPZ010000214.1, forward strand.
GGTCGAATTCGAGGCGACAGCTTCCGACGTGGTGGATCCGAACCCGCTGGTCGTGTGTGACCCGCCATCGGGGTCGACCTTCCCGTCTGGAGACACCGAGGTCACCTGCACCGCCACCGACGCTTCCGACAACTCGGCCACGGCCACGTTCACCGTCACCGTGACCGGTGATCCCGGCGGTCCCGGAGGACCGGGCGGCCCCGGTGGTCCCGGCGGGCCAGGCGATCCCGATGGTCCAGGCGGCGACGGGTTCCGCTTCGAAGACGTTCCCGAGGATCACACCTTCGACCGCGAGATCCACTGGATGGCCGGGGTCGGCATCACCCGGGGCTGCAACCCGCCCGACAACACCCGGTTCTGTCCCGAAGACGACGTGACCAGGGGTCAGATGGCCGCCTTCCTGGTGCGGGCGCTGAACCTGCCGCCCACGGACCAGGATCCATTCGTGGACACCGAGGGGAATGTGTTCGAGGAGGACATCGCTCGGTTGGCGGCCGCCGATGTCACTCGGGGTTGCAACCCACCGGCCAACGATCGGTTCTGCCCCGATGAGCCGATCACCCGTGGCCAGATGGCTGCCTTCCTGGTGAGGGCGCTAGACCTGCCGCCTACGGACGAGGATCCGTTCCGTGACACGGACGGGAACGTGTTCGAAAAGGACATCGCTCGGTTGGCGGCCTCCGGCGTCACCCGGGGTTGCAACCCACCGGTCAACGATCGGTTCTGCCCCGACGAGATCGTCACCCGCGGACAGATGGCGGCCTTCATCTACCGCGCCCTGGAACTCGCCTCGTAACGGAATCTGCGATCGCTTCCGCTGCCGGTACGGGCCCGCTCAGTTCGGTGATGCGGGCCGTACCGCCACGGTGACGTCAGGCTCGTGGCGGATCGCTCCACTGGTTCGTCCACGGCCGCGAACGTGAGACCCTGATCGCCCGAACCATGCTCTGGTGGTTGACGGCGCCGATCACCTCCGCTGGGTCGGAGGGGGCGTGCCTTGCGGTTCGACGAGGTTCTGGAAATCCCTCGCCGTAAACGCGGGAGCCTTCTAGCTTTCGAGGTCATGGCCGCCGATCCGATCTTCGATCACCCGCGTCTGGCGCGTCTGTACGACCCGTTCGACCCGGACCGCAGCGACCTGGACGTGTATGCGGCGATGGTGGAGGAGTTCGGAGCTCGGTCGGTCCTCGACGTGGGATGCGGTACCGGCACTTTCGCCTGCCAACTCGCCTTGCGTGGCATCGATGTCGTGGCAGTCGATCCGGCTGGTGCTTCGCTCGACGTAGCCTCATCCAAACCAGGAGCCGATCGGGTCCAATGGGTACACGGCGTGGCATCCGACTTGCCTCCGATTTCGGTGGATGCGGCCTTCATGACCGCCAACGTCGCCCAGGTGTTTCTCACCGATGAGGAGTGGGACGCCACCTTGCGGGCAATCCACGCCGCCCTCCGGCACGGCGGCCGGCTGATCTTCGAAGTGCGTGATCCGTCTCGAAGGGCCTGGGAGGCCTGGACACCGGACAACACCTACCAGGAAGAGACCATCCCGGGGGAGGGGCTCGTTCGGACGTGGAATCGGGTGACCGAGGTCGACGGAGAGCTGGTCACCTTCGTGTGGACGTTCGTATTCGAAAAGGACGGGGAGATGATCGAGTCGTCGTCCACCCTCCGCTTCCGGGGCCGGGAGGACATCGAGAAGTCGCTCGTGGCCGCAGGATTCGTCGTGGACGAAGTCCGAGATGCTCCTGATCGCCCGCGGATGGAGTTCGTGTTCGTCGCCCGCCGGCCCGGGTGACTCACAACTCGATTTCGCCCCGGAGAATGCAGAATTCGTTGCCTTCCGGGTCGGCCAGCACCACCCAGCCCGTGCCGGGACCTTCGATTCCTCGATGGTCGGCGACCACGGTCGAGCCGATCGCCAGCAGCCGCTCCAGTTCCTCGTCTCGTCTTCCCTGACGGGGACGCAGGTCGAAATGGATTCGATTCTTGACCTGCTTGGGTTCCGGTACCTCGATGAAGAGGATCCCATGGCCGGTCTCAGGGTCTTGGATCATGCACAGCTCGTCGCCCGGCTCGTTCGGGTCGTCGGGCGGGTCCTCGTAGCCCAGCACCTGCTTCCAGAACTCGGCTAGCTCGTAGGCGTTGGCGCAGTCGATAGTCGTGTGGGAGACGAAGGAGGTCACGGCTCCGAGTATGACATACGGGCCCCGCTCAACTCGATCGATTCGGGTCGAGTTACCGAATCACTCTGGGCAGGAAGCGGTAGGGGAGCGACGGCATGGCCACGTCGAAGGCTCCGCCCACGACGAGCTCGAGGTCCGGGCAGTGAAAGAGTCAGGTGGCGGTAGAACCGCTGTGCCCGACCAGGGCTGGCATCCGGTATCCCGGAGACATCCACCGCGGCGGCACAGCGCATCACACCGAGTCCGTATTCGACGGGGGAGAAGACCCGGTTGAATACCGAGGCCATCCCGGCCCAGGTCGACGGATCCGAGAAGACACCTGAGATGCACCGTCAGCGGGCGATCGCTGCTACCGCCTCGGCGATGGGGTCTCGCCGCCCACCGCTTCGAACACCTGGCTGACGTTCCGTCTTGGTGTAGGCATGCGAGGAGGACTGCTCGATCCTCGCAGTCAACTCAGGTCGAGGCGCATCAACACCCTCGGAAAGCCGTCGAGCACCGAGTCGGTATCGGACACCTTCGTGAAGCCGGCCTGCTCGAACAGACTTCGGGTGCCCACATACGCCATCGTCAGGTCGACTCTTTGACCTCGGTTGTCGACCGGGTACCCCTCGATGGCGGGCGCTCCCTGGCTGCGGGCGAAATCGACCGCGCCCCGCAGGAGGTGATGGGAGATGCCCTTCTTGCGGTGACCGGGACGCACCCGTACGCACCACACCGACCAGACGTCGAGGTCGTCGACATGAGGGATCTTGCGGTTGTGAGCGAAGGAGGTTTCAGCGCGCGGTGCTACCGCGGCCCAGCCGACCACCTCCTCTCCTTCGTAGGCGAGCACCCCGATCGGGCCCTCCTCGAGGAGCCTGCGAACCCTCTCGCCCCGAGCCGGACCGGTCAGGGACCGGTTCTCCTTGGAAGTCAGGCGATAGCTCAGGCACCAGCACACGTTGGCGTCGGGGTTCTTCTTCGGTCCCAACATCGTCGCCACGTCGTCGAAGTCGGTTGCGGGACGGATCTCGATCGCCATGGGCAATGGATACCACGGATCGGAACTCAGACGACAGGCGCTCATGTAGCTCTGGTCCAGCGAAGCGCCGCCGATCACCCCTTCTCCTGGGCGGAGGATCGACGAGGCCGGGCCTTCCGGGCTGCCTCGGCCGAACTCTCGAGGAAATGGCGGATCGCCTCCAGATCGCTGGGAGAGAACCGGGCACAGATCTCCGTCAAGTGTCTTGCCATCGGTGCGTACAAGCGCCGCAATTCCGTGCCCCGGTCCCGTAGCGCCCGGATCAGCACCCGGCGCCGGTCCGACGGGTCGGCTATACGCTCGGCCCAGCCACCCTCCTCCAGCCGATCCAGTATTCCGGTCAAGGTGGCCGGGTGGATCCCCAGGATCTCGGCCAATTGGCTGGGCGGGGTGGGGCCGGATCGGGCGACCGTGTCGAGGACTTCCAGGTCCACCGGGCGTAGAGCCACCTGGGCGCCCACGGCCTGATTCAGCCCGTCCAGTGCCCACACCAGATCTCGGAGTCCCTCCTGGATCTGCTGCACCGTCTGAGGATCAGGTCGTTTAGAAACCATATAGTATGAGGGTCGTATAATATGTCATCTGAACCAAGGATACCTTTCTGGCTTTCTGGAGGTCTCGTATGGATCTTCTGACTCGGCTCGGGAGCCGGATGATGGCCCTCCTCATTCGGGTAGGCGCACCGTTCGGATCTATGGCACTTCTCACGGTTCCCGGACGAAGGACCGGCAAGCTCCGGTCTACGCCCGTTGCGGTCACGCCCCACGGCGGCGGCTGGCGACTCCTGTCCGTTCATGGAGAGAGCGACTGGGCCCGCAATCTCAGGGCGGCTGGAGAAGGCACGCTGGCCATCCGCGGAACCCCTATCCCCATCACGGCAACCGAGCTCGATCCCACGGAGGCAGCTCCCTTCATCAGATCTGCGCTGGAGGGTGCAGGCCGGATGACGAGGCGAATCGTCGGGCGCCACTTCGCCGCCTCGGTCGACGATCCCATCGAGGCTTGGCGCGAGGAGGCTGCCAGCCACCCCCTCTTCCACCTGTCGCCGCTAGAGCTCCCGGGAGTGCGTGGGACCGCAATCCTCCGGGTCCTCGCCGGCTCGGTGCTACTGGGACTGGCCGTTCAAGTTGCACTGGCCGGATTGGGGGCCTTCGGTCTGGAGGGCGCCTGGGAGGCGCATCGGACGTTCGGAGTGGTCGCCGAGGCCGCATCCCTCGTTGCTGCC
>DATGPZ010000215.1:0-4315 GCA_035304485.1 Acidimicrobiia bacterium
GCCGTTTCCACTCCTCCACCGAAGCCTGCAGCGACGACGGGACCTCCAGGCCCCGCTCGGCCAGCATGGCGGGTCCCCCCACCGCCACCTTCGATCCGTCGACGTCAGCTTCCACCCCCCGGCCGCTCATCGACCGGAAACTCGATGCGGAAGGCACGTCGCCGCGTTCCCGGGCGGCGGTGACGATCGCTCGGGCCAGAGGATGCTCGGAATCGGTCTCGACCGCACCTCTATTGGCCTGTTCGTCCTCGCTGCCATCGCCGAGATTGGCGGTGCCTGGCTGGTATGGCAGGGAGTGCGCGAGAAGCAGGGCCTCGTGTTCGTCGTGGCCGGCGTGATCGCTCTCGGCCTGTACGGGTTCGTCGCCACCCTCCAGCCCAGCCCCCACTTCGGGCGGATCCTTGCCGCCTACGGCGGAGTCTTCGTCGCTGGCAGCCTCGCCTGGGGGATCATCTTCGACGGATTCCGGCCCGACCGATACGACATCATCGGAGCGGGCATCTGTCTCACCGGTGTCGGCGTCATCATGTACGCACCTCGCGTGGCCGGGTGACTCCACAAACAGCACCTCTTCGAGGTGCGGGATCCTGCTCGATTCGGCATCCCCCAGGAGTTGCCCATGGACAAAAGCTACCTGGTTCCAGGGCGTTCAGCAGCGCCGGTGAAGCCTACGTTGCTCGACCCTGGAACGGTTTCTGTCACATGCTCCCGGTAGTGTGATGGCGTCAACCGTTGTGGGTGGGAGTTTGCCCGTGGCGACATTGGAAGACATCAGACCTGATTCTGTTGTTGAGGGTCTGGTCGTCGGCAGACCGGTCACCATCGTCGCTACCGCCTGGCACGGCAACGACACGCTCGAGGTGGTGTATCGGATGGCCGACGGTGCGGTGGAGACCCGGTTGTTGTCTCGTTCGGACGAGCCGCGCCTGTCGATCACCTCCGCGGAACAACATTGGACGTTCGACGCCGACGGACAGCTGTTCAAGCTGGCGTCGGAGGCCCGCCGGATCCAGTTGGCGTACTTGTTCGACCCGTATGTGGGAGCTGAGACCGCCGATATCGAGCCGCTGCCACATCAGATCGAGGCCGTGTACGAGGAGATGCTGCCTCGCCTGCCGCTGCGGTTCCTCCTTGCCGACGACCCTGGCGCCGGGAAGACGATCATGTCGGGCCTCTACATCCGGGAGTTGGCGATCCGCGGCGACGCCGACCGTGTCCTAGTCGTCGCTCCGGGGTCGCTGGTGGAGCAGTGGCAGGACGAGCTTTGGCAGCGTTTCCACCTTCCTTTCGACATCCTGTCTCGGGACATGGTCGAGTCGGCGAGGACCGGTAACCCGTTCGTGGAGCGAAACCTGCTGATCGCCCGGATCGATCAGCTCGCCCGAAACGAGGACCTCCAGGCAAAGCTACGGGCGTCGGAGTGGGATCTCGTGGTGGTGGACGAGGCCCACAAGATGGCTGCCCGCTACTACGGCTCGAAGCTGGAGAAAACAAAGCGGTATCAGGTGGGTGAACAGCTCCGCGAGATCACCCGCCATCTCCTGCTGCTGACCGCCACACCACACAACGGGAAGGCGGAGGACTTCCAGCTGTTTTTGGCCCTGTTGGATCCGGACCGGTTCGCTGGACGCCCCCACGACGGGAAGGTCCCGGACGCGTCCGATCTGATGCGCCGCTACGTCAAGGAGAGCCTGCTCACCTTCGACGGTCGGCGGCTGTTTCCCGAGCGGATCGCTCAGTCGGTCAAATACAACTTGTCGCCGATGGAGCTCGACCTCTACAACGCGGTGACGCGTTACGTGCAGGAAGAGATGGACAAAGCCAAAGCGATCGAGGAGGGTGGTGACCGTCGCCGCGGTCTGGTGGTCGGTTTCGCTCTGACCGCTTTGCAGCGGCGCCTGGCTTCCTCGCCCGAGGCCATCTACCGGTCGCTGCAGCGGCGGCGTGAGCGTCTTCAGAAGCGTCTCGCCGAACTGGAGGCGATCGCCGATGGAACGGCCCAGATTCCGGTCGCTGTGCCCAAGGGTCTGACCGAGGCCGATCTCGAGGACTTCGACTTTGACGACTACCAGGACACCGAACTCGAAGAACTCGAGGGGGAGGCTATCGATCAGGCCACCGCCGCCGCCACTATCCCCGAACTGAAGGATGAGATCGCCAAGCTGGCTGATCTGGAGAAGCGAGCCGCCGCGGTTCGAGCGTCGGGGATGGACAAGAAGTGGGAGGAGCTGTCGTCGATCCTCCAGTCGGAGGAGATGACCGCCCCCGACGGGTCGAGACGCAAGCTGATTGTGTTCACCGAGCACCGCGACACCCTGCACTATCTGGAGCGGCGTATCCGGAGCCTGTTGGGGAGGCCGGATGCGGTGAGGGTCATCCACGGTGGGCTCCGACGTGAGGATCGGCGTCGTATCCAGGACGAGTTCATTCATAACCCGGAGGTGCAGGTCCTGGTCGCTACCGATGCCGCCGGTGAGGGCGTCAACCTGCAGCGGGCCAGTCTGATGGTCAACTACGACCTGCCCTGGAACCCGAACCGTATCGAGCAACGCTTCGGACGGATCCATCGTATCGGCCAGACCGAGGTGTGTTACCTGTGGAACCTGGTTGCCCACAACACCCGGGAGGGGGCGGTGTTCGAGCGGCTGCTGGACAAGATTGAGGAGCAGCGCAAGGCCCTCGGTGACCAGGTATACGACGTGCTAGGCGACTCGTTCATCGACCGGTCCCTTCGGGAGCTGCTGATCGAGGCGATCCGCTACGGCGACGACCCCGAGGTGAAAGCCCGTCAGATGCGGATCATCGATGAAGAGATCGGCCGACGTGTCGAAGAGGTCGTCGCCGAACGCGCCCTAGCGGTCGACATCCTCGCTAGGACCCGGGTTGAGGAGATCCGCGACATGATGGAACGGGCCAAAGCCCGCAAACTCCAGCCCGGGTTTATCCGAGCGTTCTTCATCGAAGCGTTCCGGCTCCTCGGTGGACGCATAACCGAACGGGAGGCGGGCCGGTTCGAGATCACCCGGGTTCCTTCGGGGGTCCGATCCTCCGAACGCGAAGCCAAGGTGGGAGCCCCGCTGCAGTCAGCCTATGAGCGGGTGACGTTCGATAAGGAACTCGTCACCGTCGAGGGAAAGCCGCCAGCTGAGCTGCTCAGTCCCGGTCATCCGCTGCTCACCGCCGTCATCGACACGGTCCTCGAGCGCTACGGCGCCCTGCTGCTCAAAGGGTCCGTACTCGTCGACCCTGACGACCCTTCCGAGACCCCTCGGGTCCTCGTCTATCTAGAACATGCCGTGAAGGACGGACGACCCGGCGACGACGGCGGACGACGCACCGTGTCTCGCCGATTCCAGTTCGTAGAGATACCTCCCGACGGCGAGCCTTCCGACGCCGGCTACGCTCCCTACCTCGACTATCGACCCATCAGCGACGACGAACACAGGCTGATCTCCGGTCTGCTCGGGGAAGACTGGATCACAACCGCCCTGTCGACCACCGCCCGCACCTACGCCATCGCCAACCTCGCCGGCCCCCACTACGAGGAGGTCCAACGGATCACCCAGGAGCGGGTAACCCGGATCCGGGCAGCCGTCAAAGAACGCCTCACCGCCGAGATCAACTACTGGGACGCCCGAGCTGCTGATGCCAAAGCCAAAGAACTCCAAGGCAAAAAACCCAAAGGCGGTTTCACCTCGGGCCACGCCCGCAAAATCGCCGACGACCTGCAAGCCCGCCTCGACCGACGCATGCGACAGCTCGACCAGGAACTCGACCTGTCCAACCAGCCTCCCACCGTCGTCGGCGGCGCCGTCATCATCCCCCAAGGACTCCTCGAACGGCTCACCGGCACCCGAACCGAACCCCCCCATACCTACGCCGAGGACGTCGAAGAAGTCGACCGGCGAGCCGTCGCCGCCGTCCTGGCCACAGAACACCGTCTCGGACGGCAACCCAAACCGATGCCCCATCACCAACCCGGATACGACATCGAATCGCGAGACCCGACCACCGGCGACCTGTACTTCATCGAAGTGAAAGGCCGCATCGAAGGATCCGACACCGTCACCGTAAAGGCCCGCCAGATCCGCCAAGCCCAGAACACCCCCGACCGGTTCATCCTCGCTCTCGTCACCGTCCCCAAAGACCCCGACGCCGAACCCGAAGTCCGCTACCTGCGGCGACCCTTCGAAGGCACCGAACTCCCCTTCGCCACCGTCTCCATCAACCTCTCCCTACCCAAACTCCTAGCTGAAGCCGTGGAGCCTGTATGACCTACAAGAGGAAGCTGATTGAGGTGGCGTTGCCGTTGGAT
>DATGPZ010000216.1:0-8154 GCA_035304485.1 Acidimicrobiia bacterium
TTCTGAGCCAGATCCAGCATCTGGTCCAACTCCGCTCGGGTGAACGGCGCTTTCTCGGCCGTCCCTTGCACTTCGACGAGGAGGCCTCGACCCGTCATCACGACGTTCATGTCGACGTCGGCAGCGACGTCCGATTCGTACTCGAGGTCCAGCAGGACTTCGCCATTCACTACGCCGACCGAGACGGCAGCCACGTGATCGACGAGAGCCTCAGCCGACACCAGGTTCTCGGCGGCGCCGGCGACGAGGGCGTCGTGGAGGGCGACCCACGCACCCGTGATGGCAGCGGTCCTGGTCCCTCCGTCGGCCTCCAACACGTCGCAGTCGACCCTGACCATCGCTTCGCCCATCCGATCGAGGGCGACCGCCGACCGCAGAGCCCGTCCGATGAGGCGCGAGATCTCCTTGGAGCGCCCTCCGAGATACTGATCACGCTTGATGCGCTCGGGGGAGGATCCGGGCAACATCCCGTACTCGGCGGTCACCCATCCGCGACCCGTGTCGCGCATCCAACGGGGTACCTCCCGTTCGATCGAGGCGGTGCACAACACTCGAGTTCTGCCCATCTCTATCAATACGGAGCCAGGAGTCGCCTCCGTATAGCCACAGATCAGCCGCACAGGGCGCAGTTCGTCGTTGGCACGGTCGCGGGGCAAGGCGGTTCCTCCAAGCGTCAGATCGCCTACAGAGTGGTCGACGCGCCTGGAACCGCCAAGCTCACGGGGCGGTCGAATTTGGCCTCTGCTTCCGCAACGGAACGGGCCGGGTCGAGATGGGGCGGGATATGGGTGAGCATGAGATGCCGGGCACCGGCATCCCTGGCGATCTGGCCTGCCTCCCCCGCGGTCAGATGATGCGGGTAAGGGGCTGCACCCGGGTCGCCCTGATAGCTCGCCTCGCACAGGAACAGGTCCGCTTTCTCGGCCAGCCGCATCCACTCCCCATCGGGACCGGTGTCGGCCGAGTAACACAGGCTCCGATGGTCCGACTCCCATCGGGAGGCGAGAGTGGGTACTGAATGGTCGCTGATGGCCACCGCCAGGCGAAGGTCTCCGATCTCGACCTCATCCCCCTCGTCGAGGGGTCGGCAGTCGTATACCTCCTCGATGCGACCGCCGTCGGTGAACCCGGTGACCGCCTTCAGAGCAGATTCGGGACCATACAAGGGAACCCCGAATCGGGGCTCCGGCCGAAAAGCGAAGGCGTGGCTGGCGATCACCACGTCCAGGCAATGGTCGGGGTGGCGATGGGAGATGAAGATGGCGTCGATGTCGGCGAGATCCCGGGTCAGCGCCATGTAGGTACCGGGACCGGCATCGCACCACACCACCGTGTTCTCGTGTTCGATCAGGTAACCCGACGATGGTCGGCCGGCCACCGGATAGGTGCCCGCCGATCCCAGAACGGTCAGCCTCATGGCGCCAGCCTCTCCTTGATCCAGGTGCCGTCGACCAGGCGATATCTCACCCGGTCGTGGAAGCGGTTGGGACGCCCCTGCCAGAACTCGAACGTATCGGGGACGATTCGAAACCCACCCCAGTGGTCGGGACGCGCCACGTCACCGTCGGGGTGGAGGCGGGCGAGCTCGTCGAAGCGCCGATCGAGGAACTCACGGCTTTCGACCACCCGCGACTGTGGTGAAACCGCCGCTGCCAAACGGCTCCCGGCCGGACGGGAAGCGAAATAGGCATCGGCTCGGGCGTCGTCCACCCGCTGGGCCGTCCCCTCCAGGCGCACCTGTCGGTGCAGTTGGAGCCATACGAAACATCCCGCGACGCGCGGGTTGGCTTCGATCTCCCGTCCTTTGCGACTCTCGAGGTTCGTGTAGAAGACCACGCCCTCGTCCCCGACGTCCTTCATCAGAACAGCCCGAGCCGACGGCGCCCCATCGGGCGACGTCGTAGCCAGGACGAAGGCGTTGGGTTGATCGACGCCGGCTTCCACGGCCGCCTCGAACCAGGCGAGGAACTCTTCCATCGGATCATCGGCCATGTCCGCGGGATCGATCCCCACGGACTCGTACTCGATTCGCAATGCGGCCAGGTCCGGTAACGGCACGTCGCCACGTTAGAACGAGTCTGTGACAGTCGTAGGCTGTGACCATGCGTGACCCTTCTGCCTCCCGGGGCACTCTGCTCGCCCGCGGTTTCCGTGGACGATGCCCCCGCTGTGGAGAGCGAGCGATCTTTGCGAGCTTTCTCGAACTGCACGAGCGCTGCCCGACTTGCGGTGTGAAATTCGAGCGGGAATCCGGCTACTGGGTGGGGGCGATGATCGTCGTCACCACCATCACCTTCGCCACGTTCATCCTCGTGTTCGTCGGCGGGATCCTCCTGACCTGGCCCGACGTCCCATGGAACTGGTTGCTGATCGTGACATTGGCCGCAAACCTCGTGATCCCCTTCCTGGCCTATCCCCGGTCGAAGACACTCTGGATGGCAATGGAGATGAGCTGGCATCCGTTGGAGGAGAACGAAGTCGAGGCAGCCCGGGCTTACCTCCAGCAGAACCTCTCCTGAGTCTGGACGCCAGACCGTTCTCCCAGTCGAAACGGGGCGTTTCGCGCCCCGTTTCGGTCTTAAGAATGCCGTTGAGGAGTCAGAGGCGCTTGGCGACCTCTTCCAGCATCACCTCGGTGGCTCCCCCGCCGATCGACTGGATCCGGGCGTCACGGTAGAGCCGCTCCACTGCCGTCTCGGCGATGTACCCCATCCCGCCGTGGAACTGGACACAGTCGTAGAGGATCTCGTTCACCAGCTCACCCACCAGCGCCTTGACTTCCGACACGAGCCGGGTGGAGTCCTCTCCGCGGCCCTCGAGCCATGCCGCCTGGTATGTCAGGAGCCGGGCGGCGTCGAGACGGGCCTGGTCCATCGCCAACCGCTGACGGACGGCCTGCTTGCTCCACAGGGTGGCTCCGAACGCCGACCGTCCCTTGACATGCTCGAGAGTCAATTCGATGGCCCGCTGCGCTTCACCGAGGGACTGGCCGGCCAGGACGAGCCGCTCGTTCTGGAAGTTCTGCATGATGTAGTAGAAGCCCTGGTTCTCTTCGCCGATGAGGTTCTCGGCCGGGACCCGGCATCCGCTGAACACCAACTCCGCCGTGTCGGATGAGCGCCAGCCCATCTTCTTCAGCGAGCGACCAACCGTGAATCCGGGCGTGCCCTTCTCCACCAGAAACATCGATACCCCGCGGGACGCCTTCGCATCGGGGTCGGTGCGAGCGGCCACCACCACCACGTCCCCCTCGGCTCCGTTGGTGATGAACATCTTGCTGCCATCGATCACATACTCATCGCCGTCGCGGTGGGCGGTGGTGCGTATCGCGGCCACGTCGGAGCCGGCATCCGGCTCGGTCACGGCCAGCCCACCGATGATCTCACCCGCCACCATCCCGCCCAGGTAGCGCTGCTTCAGCTCCTCGGAGCCGAAACGGGTGACATACGGCATCGCCAGATCGGTGTGCGCAAGGACGGTGATCGTGAAGCCACCGAACGTCGAGCGTCCGAGCTGCTCTGCGAACACCACCGACGCCAATGGGCCCATCCCGATACCCCCGTAGTCCTCGGGAGCCCGGAGCCCGAAGAATCCGACCTCGCCCATGTGCCGGAGGACTTCCCGGGGGACGCGGCCTTCGCTCTCCCACAACTCGGCCTTGGGTACGATCTCGCGTTCCACGTATTCAGCCGTCTGGGCGGCGATCGCCTTCAGATCCTCGTCCAGATACGGGTTCACTCGTCCTCCGTTCCTGCCAGAACCGCCTCTCCGGCTCGGCTGCGGTAGGTCAGCCTGTGCCGCTCGCAGAATCGGGATGCGACCGAGGCGACTTCCTCCAACTCGCCTTCGTACGAGATCCCCAAGCCGTCCAACAGCCACATCACGTCTTCCGTGGCGATGTTGCCGCCGGCACCCGGTGCGTATGGGCAACCTCCGAGACCCCCAGCGGAGGAATCGAGCCGGGCGATCCCGGCGTCCAGCGCCACCACGAGGTTGGCCAGAGCCTGGCCATAGGTGTCGTGGAAATGGACCCCGAGCCGGTCTACGGGAGCTTCGCTCAGCACGACCGAGAGAAGGCGTTCGACATCGGCCACGGTGCCCTTACCGATCGTCTCTCCCAGGAAGACCTCGTCGCATCCCCACTCGAAGAGCGTGGTCGTCAGTCGGGCAACCCGTTGCGGATCGGTCGGACCTTCGAACGGGCAATGGGTGACGGTCGAGACGTATCCCCTCACGGTGACGCCATCGGGAACCTCGTCGAGGATCTGGCGGATCCTGTCCATCGACTCGTCGACGGTGGCATTGATGTTGTTTTGATTGAAGGTGTCGGAGGCTGCGGTGAGGACTCCGATGCCGTCGACGCCGGCCTCCATGGCCGCCTCCAATCCCCGGAGGTTGGGGACCAGCGCGTTCAGGTGGAGACCCGAACGGGCGACTCCCGCCACCACCTGAGCCGCGTCCGCCATCTGCGGCACGGCGGCAGGATTCACGAAGCTGACTGCATCGAAACTGCGCAAGCCTGCCATCGCCAACTCATCGATCAACTCGATCTTGGCATCGGTGGGTATGAAAACCCCGAGTGATTGCAGACCGTCGCGGGGGCTCGACTCCGTGATCGACACCCGGGTGGGGCGGCTCATGCAAGAGAGAATACGGCAGTTCGAGCCGGGTGGTTGCTCGAGTTCAGCTGTGGACCAGGTCCGCCTGGTAGGGCTGGATCATGATGCACTCGCCGGGACACTCCTCGGCGGCCTCGATGGCGAGATCGATTTGATCGTCGGGTATACGGGCCAAACCCCGCGCCCCATCGGGCCCCGAGTCGGGGTTCCCCTTGCCATCGAAGACCACTCTCCGTCCGAAGTGCTTCGCCTCCTCCTTGACAACCCACAACCCGTCGTCGCGCGGCTCGAAGACATCAGGACAGATCTCGGAGCAGATCCCGTCGCCGGTGCACAGATCCTGATCGATCCACACCATGAGCTGGGTTTCGTCTGCCATTGAGTCCTCTCGTCGGTCGGTCCCTCCCCACCCTATCCGGTCGGATGCCCAATCCGAAGCCTCTGTCGCTTTGAAGACGGGGCGGGAGTAGCGTCGACGATGTGACAGACCGACTCGTGCGGCTCGTACAGGTCTCCAGCCGGCTAGAAGGCGACGTGATCGTGGCCAAGCTGGAGGAAGAGGGGATCGGGGCGATCGTCTACGCCGATGACGGCGGCGGGATGGTGGCGCCGATGGTGCACATGCAGCCGGTCGAGGTCCGGGTGATGGAGTCGGACCTGGATGAAGCCCGCATGATCGTCGGACGCGGTTCCTACTTCTGAGGCCAGGCCCCGTCGAACTCCTGGTGGGTTGACATATTCCTATATCGGAATATCATTGCTCAGGTGCCGCCTACTGCTACGACCACCGACGCCTTCACTGCCATCGCCGAGCCTCAGCGGCGTCGCATCCTCACGCTGTTGAAGACCAGCGAGATGCCGGTCAACGACATCGCCCACGTCCTGGGAATCCGACAGCCCTCGGTCTCCAAGCACCTGGGGGTGTTGAAACAGGTCGGGCTGGTCTACTCCCGACCCCACGGCAAGCAACGGATCTACGGCCTCGATGCCACCGCATTGCGAGCGGTTCACGAGTGGACAGGTGGGTTTGCTCAGTTCTGGCAGGAGAGTTTCGAGCGCTTGGAGCGGTACGCCCAGCAACTGGAAGACGAGGAGAACCCGAATGCCTGATGACCAAACCGCCCGCGACAGAGAGATAACGGTGTCCCGGTTGATCGCAGCCGGAAGGCCCGCCGTGTTCCGCGCCTTCACCGAGGCACGGCATCTGGATCGTTGGTGGGGCCCGAACGGCTTCTCGAACACCACCCACTCGTTCGAGTTCCGCGCAGGCGGTTCCTGGAGTTTCACCATGCACGGGCCCGACGGGACCGACTATCCCAACCACATCGAATGGCTGGCCGTCGAACCTCCCGAACGCATCGAACTGCGGCATGGAGAGAAGCCGAACGACCCCGACGCCTTCGTTTCGACTGTGCTCTTCGAGGAAGCCGAGGGCGGGACCCGGGTGACGCTCCGCACGGTTTTCCCGACAAGAGAGCAACGCGATCGAGCCGTCGCTGACTTCCACGCAATCGAGGGCGGGCAACAGACACTCGACAGCCTGGCCGCGTACGTGGCGGCCGAGATATCCGAGGAGGAGAGATCATGAGCAAGGTCTTCTTCAGTGTGACGATGTCGCTCGACGGGTACATGGCGCCCATCGAACGGCCCGGTGAGCTCTACCACCCCGAGTGGGTAGAGGCTTGGTCCCGGCTCCAGGCATGGGCATTCCGCCAGGAGTTCTTGCGTCAGAACCTCCAGATCGGCGAAGGGGGCGAGACGGGCCCGGTCAACGATCTGCTCCGTGAGACGTTCGAGCGCACCGGCGCCACAGTCATCGGTCGGCGAATGTTCGATGCGGGCGCCGAGGGTTGGCCGGAGGAAGCACCCTTCCACACCGACGTCTTCGTGGTGACCCACCGGCCCCAGGAGCCGTGGAAGCGACCCGGAGGCACCACCTTCCACTTCGTCGATGGAGGCATCCACGAGGCACTCGACCGCGCTCGCGAGTCGGCCGGCGACAGGGACGTGCGCATCGGCGGCGGGGCGAACACGATCCAGCAGTATCTGCGAGCTGGACTCGTCGACGAGTTCACGCTGGCGGTTCCGCCCGTGATCCTCGGGTCGGGCCTACCACTGTTCGACTCTGTCGACCCGCACTCGCTCGGCCTGGAAGCGGTGGGAACACTCCACTCCCCCGAGGTCACGCACCTGCACTATTCCGTAGCCGCCTAGCGGACCCTTTCGACTGGAAGCACTCTCAGCCGCGGTCGTCGACCGAGCCATCTCGCTCTCGCTGAGCCCGGGTCAACGCCGCCACGAACACCTCTTCCCTCTGGGCGCCCGAGACCGCCAGTCGGCCATCGAACACGAAGAACGGGACTCCGTGGATTCCCAACCGCGTCGCCAGACTTTGGTCCTCACGGACGGCCGGAAGATACTCCTCCTGTTTCAGCGCCTGCTCGAACTCGAGCCCGTCGAGACCGACCTCCTGTGCGATCGTTACCAGTACCTCATCTCTACCGACATGACGACCTTCGACGAAATGGGCGCTCAACAGCGCCTCCTTCGTCTCCCATTGCCGGCCTCTGTCCCACGCGAACTGCAGTAGCTGGTGGGCCTTGAGAGTGTTGGCGACCTTCTGGTTTTCGAAGTCGTACTTCAGACCCACGTCCGCCGCGATCTGGCTCACCTGACGATGCATCTGTCGGGCCTGGGGCTCGGGTATCCCCTTGTAACCGGCCAGGTACTCCACTGCGCTTCCTGCGAAATCGACCGGCGTCGTCGGGTCGAGTTGGAAGCTGCGGAATCGGACCACCAAGGGCGTCTCGTCGGCTCCGAACTGCTCCAATGCCGCTTCCAGACGTCGCTTTCCTATGTAGCACCAGGGACAGGCCACGTCCGACCACACATCGATGGTCAGAGGAGCGGCGTCCGCCTCCGAGTAGGAAGGACGGTGGGCCCGAGAAGACACCTGAATCATCTCCACGAATCGCGTATCGAGTCGCCCGGATCAGGCGAACAATCGGATTCTAAGGAGGCGGGCACTCATCCAGGACCGGAGCTGTCCTCGATCGATGCCAAGCTCGACGGTGTCTCACCACTGGAGGAAGGCGAGCGAATGGACATCACTCATCAGGTCGTGGTCTTCGACACCGACGATCTGGATACCGAGAGTCGGTTCTGGGCGGGGGTGCTGGGCGGAGACATCGACATCGACGACGGCTGGCACATGGTCTATGTCGAAGGCAAACCCAGGGTCGGAGTGCAGTTCGCCCCGAACCATCAGCCGCCCGAATGGCCCCACGGCAACCCCCAGCAGATCCATCTGGACCTGTGGGTCGATGACATCGCCTCCGCCCACGAGGAAGTGATGTCACTCGGCGCCCGCCTCCTGAAGGAAGCCGGACCGAGCGACGGGCCGGACAACTTCCAGGTGTACGCGGATCCGGCCGGG
Source organism: Acidimicrobiia bacterium (assembly GCA_035304485.1). GTDB lineage: Bacteria > Actinomycetota > Acidimicrobiia > Spongiisociales > ZC4RG35 > ZC4RG17. The sequence goes on from DATGPZ010000216.1 coordinate 8,056, forward strand.
CATCCATTTTGTCTCTGCTGGGTCGTCGACAGATGATGCGAGTCGGCTCGACCGGCGACGATCGTCTCAGCTCGGCCGATAGGTGGCGATGATGACGCC
>DATGPZ010000217.1:0-2701 GCA_035304485.1 Acidimicrobiia bacterium
GACGCGTTGCTGGCCGACGACTGATCGAAAGGATCGAGAAATGCCCATCACATCAGTGGACAAGAACATCGAAGAGCTCACCATGACGGTCGTCGCCGACTTCCCCGTCCCCGTCGAGCGACTCTGGGACGCCTACGCCGATCCACGCCAGCTGGAGAAGTTCTGGGGCCCGGTCGAGTTCCCGGCGACCTTCACCCGTCACGACATGTTCCCGGGTGGCCTCTCCCAGTACGTCATGACGGGCCCCAACGGTGAGGTCTCTGCCGGATACTGGGAGTTCGTGTCCGTCGACCGGCCCAAGGCGTTCGAGGTGATCGACGGATTCGCCAAAGACGACGGGAAGCCGAACACGGAGTTCCCCGCCATCCGGATGATCTTCCAGTTCGAGCCGACCCCCGACGGATCGCGCCTCATCACCACCTCCCACTTCGACTCCCTCGAGCACCTCCAGCAACTCGTCGACATGGGAATGGAGGAAGGCATGAAGTCGGCCATGTCCCAGATCGACGACGTGGTCGCCGACCTCGCCTCCTTCGCTGCCGGCCGGGGCACCGAGGCGCAGATCCTCAACGACACCCAGGTCCGGACCTCACGGATCGTGCGGGGCACGGTGGATCAGGTGTGGCGTGCCCACACCGAGGCCGACCTGGTCAAGCGGTGGATGTTGGGTCCCGACGGCTGGACCATGCCGGTGGCCGACGTCGCCAGTGAGGCAGGACAGCCCTACCGGTACGAGTGGGAGAACGTGGAGACCGGCGAGCGCTTCGGCTTCGTCGGTGAGGTGCTCGAGGCGCAGCCGCCGTACCGGATCGTCACCACCGAGTCGATGATCGGGATGGAAGGTCCCCCCGCGGTGAACGAACTGACCTTCAAGGAGGTGGACGGCGGCACCCTGGTGAACATCGTCATCACCTACCCGAGCACAGAAGTCCGTGACATGGTCCTCGCCAGCGGCATGGTGGACGGTATGGAAACCAGCTACGCCCGGCTCGAGGACGAGGTCCTGGCCGCGGCCTGAACCAAACGAGGAGGGGCGGGCCACCGAGGCGGCGGCCCGTCTACCTTCTCTCCCACGGACGCCTCAGCAGCGCAGCCCGCGATCGCGTCTCAGGATCGGCTCCACTGGCGGCACACTCCGCTCTTCGGATGGGGCCACACCGTGGGGCCATCCGAATAGCTGTGTTGCCCAGATCACACCGTCGTTCCGGCACACCACGCCAATGCCGATGGCCGTGTATTCGGGCGTGAGCAGGTTCTGACGGTGACCGTCCGATTCCATCCAGCCCACGTGGGCGTGCATGGTGTCCGAATGACCCATGAGAATGTTCTCGCCGATCCCCGCGAACTCCGGGTGGACGCGGAACGAATCCGGAGAATGGCGATAGCCCGTGTCGATCATCCTCTCCGACCAGTCCCTGGCCAACGCCGCTAGCCCACCGTGCCATTCGAGGGGCCGCAGCCCGCGCTCCAGGCGTTCGTCGTTGACGCGGGCGGCTATATCTCGAGCGAGGCGGTCGGATTCGATAGCCGGCGACCAGCCGATGTAATGCGACAGCCTTTCGGGGTCGTCAATGTCTGTCGCCTCGTCGCTCTGAACGAGTGACCCGACGGCGAACACCCCGGCCACCAACAAAGAGAACACAGCCAGACTCTTGAGCGTCTGCCGGCGCCCATATCTCCGCTGGGCCCGTTCCATCTGCTGCCACGGCTCCGGATACTGATGCACGACACAGCGCCGGTACTTACCTGGCGTGTAGTACCGATGACAGCCCCGAATCGGGCATTTCCGCATACGTCGAAGCGAGGACACTCCCTTGGCCTATCGGCCAGACCGCCGATCGAAGTTTAGCCTTGCCCTGTCCCGAGGCTGCGTCAAGATGGGCGTCGGATCTGCCGATCACCCCTTGGTGAGAATCCAGCCGGTCCCGCGGTTCCGCACGATCCACCCAGCCGTGTGGCTGGCCGTGATAGTCGCTGCGCTGGCGGCAGGTTGGGCCGTCGTGTGGGCGGCCGGCGGCACGAAGACGGCCAAGCCTCACCTGCTGTACGTGCCGGTGGTCATCGCCTCGTTCGTCGGTGGGGTGCGAGCGGGCGCAATGACGGGATTGGCGGCGGGGCTTCTCATGGGACCTTTGATGCCACTGGACACTTCGGCCGGCCAGGCGCAGACGCTTGGCGGATGGGCACTGCGGATGGCCTTCTTCGTCATCATCGGCGTGATCGTGGGCGAGGGGCGCCGCCAGATGCTTCGCACCCAGATGACACGACAGAAGTTCGTGTCAGCCGTCGCCCACGAAGTTCGGACGCCTCTGTCGGCGGTGGTGGGCTTCTCCCAGATAATCACCGACCGTTACGACGATCTCCCTGAGCCCGATTTGAGAGAGTTCGTCCAGGTGATCAACAGGGAGGCCGGGGAGCTCCAGGACATCATCGAGGGGTACATCATCGCCGCCCGCATTGGCTCACAGGACCTCGTGTTCGAGCCCGAAGTGGTCGAGCTCGATCAAGCAGTGCTGGCGGCCCTGGGTCGTCTCCCCGACGCCGTGGTGCAGACCAAGGTGAATCTCGCCCTCCAACCGATCGAGTGCTGGGCGGACCCCGTGCGAGCACGTCAGGCGATCAGGGCGCTGGTCGGCCATTGCCTCGCCTACGTCGAGGGAGACCTCGAGATCTCGACCAAGCGAGATGGGCGCCATGCTGT
>DATGPZ010000218.1:0-11534 GCA_035304485.1 Acidimicrobiia bacterium
CCCACATCGGAGATGGCGAGGGTGGTGACCAGACCGGGTGCGGCAGCCGCCAGGCGCCCTCCCTTCAGGGCGGAGAGGTGGATGCGAACGGTGTTGGCGTCCTCGATCGGGACGGAGTGGGCGAGCATCAGCCGATACACCGTGGCCACGTCCGTCAGGGTGAGCCCATCGGCGGGTACTTCGGCCAGGGCCGACCCCCCGCCCGAAACGAGGAACAGGATGTTCCCTTCGTGAGCGGCAGCGTCGAGCAGGGCACGGCCGGCGGCAACGCTGGCTTCGTCGGGGACCGGGTGCGAGCCGATCAGGAGCTCACCGGCAGGCAAGGGCTCGGGGTGATCCGATACGACCACCACCGTCGAGGCTCCACCCAGCGACCTGAGCGCTCCGCGGGTCATCGCCGGCCCGGCCTTGCCTAGGGCGAGGACGGTCTCGGGGGCCTCCACCTCGATCTCAGCCAGCCCCCGAACGACCGCCTCTTCCGGATCGACGGCCGCCAGAGCAGCATCGAGGGCGGCCGCGATCAGGTCCAGAGCGGCGGGGTCCGTGAGCCGGATCGATCGGCGGTCGATCATCGAAATCGAGTGTGGCCGAGGTGACGCCGCGATCAAAGTCTCGCGATCCTCGTGCCCGAGTGGCCTCCGAGCGCTCGACAGGCCATCACCCTCTCCTCATTACCCTTCTCGATATGTGGCTCACCCTGGTGCGGCACGCGGAACCGGCCTACGTGGTAGACGGCCGTTCGTGGAGCGACCCGCCCCTCACCGAGAGAGGGCGGGATCAGGCCGTGCTGCTCGCCAAACGGGTCGCCGAATGGGACATCGACGAGATCTGGGTCTCGACCATGGTGCGGGCACAGCAGACCGCTGAGCCCCTCGTCGAAGCCACCGGCATCGAGCCGGAGGTCATGGATTGGTTGGGAGAGATACGCAACCCGCCGGAATGGGACGGGAGCCCGGCCGACGAAATCGAAGAGTTCTTCGCCACCTCGCAGAACAGGTCGATCGACGAGATGTGGGAGGGCGCTCCGGGAGGGGAGAGCTTCCGGGATTTCCACCGGCGGATAACGGGCGGCCTCGAGGAGGCGCTGGCGCAACGAGGGATCATCCAGGCCGGTGGTGACTTCCACCTCTGGGACGGTGTGGACGACCGGAGGGTGGTGGTCGTCGCCCACGGCGGTACCAATGCCCTGATCCTGGGCAAGCTGCTGGGTGTCGACCCTACCCCGTGGGAGTGGGATCGCTTCACTCACGTTCACACCGGAGTGTCGCGTCTGAAGTCGCAACCGACCGCCGGCTTCCACTCCTGGAGCCTGAGGTCGCTCAGCGATCGCAGCCATCTGCCACCGGACATGGTCACGGCCTGATGGACGACCTGTCCGACCTCGTGGCGGATTGGCCGGTCGATCGAGTCGCGGTGGGGGTGACCGATCGCCGATCCACCCTCGGGATCGCCGGCGACACCAACTGGGTCACCCGGATCGCCTCCGTCAGCAAGTTGCTGGTGGGCTTCTCGGCGCTGGTGGCGATCGAAGAGGAGTCCATCGGCCTCGACGATCCGGCCGGTCCACCCGGATCCACTGTCGAGCACCTGATGGCCCACGCTTCGGGTCTCGGCTTCGATACCGATGACGTTCTGGCCCAGCCTGGACGGCGTCGCATCTACTCCAACACGGGCATCGAGGCCCTCGCTCGACACCTGGAGTCACGAACCGGGATGGAGGTGGAGACCTATCTGCGATCCGGGCTCCTCGATCCACTGGGTCTGACCGCAACCGACCTCCGGGGTTCGCCTGCCCACGGCATCTGGTCGAACGTGGAAGACCTCCTGGTGTTCGCCCGCGAAGTCATGGCCCCCACCCTGTTGAGTCCCCAGACTCTCGCCGAGGCGACCCGGCCCCATTTCGATGACCTGTCGGGTGTCCTGCCCGGTGTCGGCTCGTTCGACCCCAATCCGTGGGGACTCACCTTCGAGATCAAAGGTGCCAAGGACCCCCACTGGACGGGACGGCACAACTCGCCCGCCACGTTCGGGCATTTCGGCGGCTCCGGCACGTTCCTGTGGGTCGATCCCGAGGCCGGGTTGGCGGCGGTGGCGATCACGTCGCGGGAGTTCGACTCCTGGGCCCTGGACCTGTGGCCCGACTTCTCCGACGCGGTCTTGGAGCGCTATCGGGGCTGAGTAGCCAAGACCGGTGGGGCGGGCCGGCCGGTGCCTTCGAGCTGGTCGACCAGCTCGCCCAGCAGTTCGGCATGGTCGACCAGCGGCTCGGGAACGGTCAGGCATGCCATGTCCACACCCATGTCGGCGAGGCGTCCGAATCGGTCTACCAGGCGGTCGACCGACTGTTTCGGGTCGAGGGATCCAGTCGTGGTGATGGCGATCTCTTGGAAGTCGCGCCCTTCGTTCTCACAGTGCTGGCGCAGTACCTCGAGTTTCCGTTCGACCTGCCCTTCGAAGAGGTTGGATGCGTCGGCGTAGCGGGCGACGAAGCGCAGGGTCTTTCGTTCTCCGCCTCCGCCGATGAGGATCGGCGGACGCCGTACTGGGAGAGGATGGTTGACGGGTCCGTCCAGCCTGAAGTGGTCCCCGTGGAAGGGGGAGGCGTCGTCGTCGAACATCCGGTGTGCGATCTGGAGCGTCTCCTCCAGCTGCTCGAAGCGTTCCGCGAGCGGCGGAAAGGGGATGCCCAGTGAACGTGCCTCGAGTTCGTTCCAGCCCGCCCCGAGCCCCAGCCAGGCACGACCGCCGGACAGAACGTCGAGCGTCGTGACCGTCTTGATCAGAAGCCCCGGGCTCCGATAGGAGACGGCGGTCACGAGGGCGCCCAGCTGTAGGCGACTCGTGCGGGCGGCGGTCCAAGCCAGGGCGGAATAGGCCTCGAGCATCGGCTCTTCGGGTGGGCCCACCATCGGGATCTGGAAGAGGTGGTCCATGAACCAGATGCTGTGGAGCCCCACCTCCTCGGCGGCGGATACGTCCTTTTCGAGCCGGTCGGCGATGGGGGTCACCCCGAAGTCGACCGGATGCCAACCGAACTCCATGGTCAGGTGTCGGGGCCTTGCTGGCGGACCTGGTGCACTCTGTCGATCGCCTCCCTGAGGTCGGCCAACCACTCCTCCTGGTTGTCACCGACGAGGCGAACACACCAGGCCAGCGCCTCCGATCGTGACCGAGCGACTCCGGCGGCGATCAGGGTGTCGAGCACCCGGCGCTCCCGCAACCGCAGGCGGGTCATCACCGGCACGCTCAGGGTGGTGAACATCGCCTGTTCTTCACCACAACGGGCTCCCCAGGAGATGGTCCTCTCCAGTGTCTGTTCGGCTTGACGGGCGATGCGGATGCGGCTCTTTCGGGTCTCCTCCCGCCAGGCCTCGATCCTGGATCGGTCGGCCAGGGCCCGATCTTCGGCGTCGGCCTCTTCGCCCAACTCGGGTTGGGGGAGTCGACCGATCACCTGGATTTCGTCTCGGTCGAATCGGACCTCTGGCGGCTCGGTGAACCAATCGTCCGGGAGGCGACCGGTGATCCACGCTCTGACTTCTTTCTCCGTCATTATGATTACAACATTACACCACAATGACGTTTTGTGGTCCGGAACTGGCGGTGGCAGCACCAGATCCGGACCACAAAAAGCAACAGCCGTGTCATCTTCGGTTGACACGGTCGCTGGGTGGGTCTAATCTGTCAACCTGAGATGACAGAGGTGACCGATATGCAGCGAACCGCCATCGCAGCCGAGAGCGAGGACCCGGCCGAAGGACTCCGGGCCGTGGCCGCTCTCCGGCGGCTGGCCGAGAGTCTCGAAGCGCGGCAGGTAATGACGGCCCGGCGGGCCGGATGGACGTGGGAGCAGATTGGAGACGCCCTGGGCGTATCCCGCCAGGCCGTGCACAAGAAGTACAGGAAGGTGATGTGATGTTCGAGCGTTTCGACGGTGATGTCAGGCGGGCGGTGCTGGCCGCCGCCGAAGAGGTCACCGGTCGCCGCGGCGATCCCCGACTGGGTACCGAACACCTCCTCTACGGACTGGCAGCCGTAGGCGACGGCGTCACCGTCGACTTGGGGATCACGCCCGAGCGGGTCCATCGGGAACTGATCGCCTGGGACCTGGAGGCGCTCGGGTCGGTGGGACTAGAGACGGACCCCGACGTCGTGGCGTCCGTCCCGATCCGACATCACCGATGGTGGGGGCCGATCAAGCACCACGTCCCGTTCACCGATGGCGCCAAGAATGCCCTCAAACGCTCTCTCCAGATCTGCACGTCAGAAGGTCACCGCTCGATCGGAACCGGTCACCTGCTGGCCGGGTTGGCAGTCGGTGGCCCGCGGGATCCCGCAGTGCGGCTCCTCTATCGTCTCGGCCTCGATCCGGCGGTGGTGGATCAGCGTGCCCGGGCGAGCTGGTCCTGACCGTTCTGTGGTCCGGATCTGACGGGAAAACCGTCAGATCCGGACCACAGAAGCGAACAGCGACAAGCCCTCCGGCTACCGGTTGCGGCTATTTGCCGAGCTTGGCGCGGCGGGCGGCCAGGAGCTCCGCCGCCCGCTCCAGGTCGATCGATTCCGGGTCGTCTCCCTTGCGCAGGCTGGCGTTGACCTCACCGTCGGTCACGTACGGCCCATACCGGCCTGAGCGCACGGTCACCTTCTTGCCGCTCACGGGGTCGTTGCCGAGCTCCTTGATCGAGCTCTGGCGTTGCTGGCCACGGCGACGGGGAGGCTGTGCGAGTAACTCCAGGGCTTCTTCCACCGTCAGCGTGAAGAGCTGCTCTTCGGATTCGAGACTCCGCCGGTCGTCGCCCCGCTGGATGTAAGGGCCGTAGCGACCGTTCAAGGCCAGGATCTCGACTCCGTCGGGGTCCGTGCCTACGACTCGCGGGAGCGACAGGAGCTTGAGGGCGTCGTCGAGACTGAGCGAGTCCAGGTCCATGCCCTTGAAGAGCGAGGCTCGCTTGGGCTTTTCCTTGGAGCCTTCTTCCTGCTCTCCCAGCTGGACGTAGGGTCCGAAGCGGCCGGTTCGGGCATAGACCGCCAGCCCGGACTCGGGGTCGGTGCCCAGGATCTTGTCCCCGCGTGAGCCTTCCTCGATGAGTTGGGTGGCTCGCTCGGGGGTCAACTCGTCCGGCGGGATGTCGTCGGGGATCGAGGCCCGATCCTCGCCCCTCTCCAGATACGGCCCATAGCGGCCCACCCTGGCGACTATCTCCCTCCCCTGGTCGTCGGTGCCGATCGGGATCGAGTTGACCGCACGGGCGTCGATGTCGCCGAGCTTGGCTTGGACCGTCTCGCGTAGGCCCTCGGCGCCGAGGTAGAACCGGGTCAACCAAGGCACACGCTCCTCCTCGCCGGCAGCGATGGCGTCGAGATCGTCTTCCATCCGCGCAGTGAAGGCATAGTCCACCAGGTTCGGGAAGTGCTCCTCGAGCAGAGTGACGACCGCAAAGGCGGTGAAGGACGGAATCAGCGCCCCACCCTTCTTCCACACATATCCCCGGTCCTGGATGGTGGTCAAGATCGACGCATAGGTCGAGGGGCGGCCCACACCCAGTTCTTCCAGCCTCTGTACCAGCGACGCCTCGGTGTAGCGGCGCGGAGGCTGTGTCTCGTGACCGACGGGCTCGATGCCCAGGCTCTCGACCGCCTCGCCTTCGGCCAGAGCAGGAAGGATCGATTCCTCGTCGTCGGCCTGAGCGCTCGGGTCGTCGCTCGATTCCACGTACACCTTCAGGAAGCCAGGGAATGTGATGGTCCGGCCAGAGGCGGAGAACTCGGCATCCCGGCCGTCGGAAGAAGCGGCGCCGAGACGGACCGTCATCGTCTCGCCCTTGGCATCGGGCATCTGCGAAGCCAGGGTCCGCTTCCACACCAGTTCGTACAACCGGGCCTCGTCCGGGCCGACTTCCGCCCGCACCTGTTGAGGCGTCTTCCACGAATCGCCGGCGGGCCGAATCGCCTCGTGTGCCTCCTGGGCGTTCTTGGAGCGGTTCCCGTAGGCGCGCGGCTGACTCGGAACATACTCGGATCCGTACAGTCGTTCGATCTGGCGGCGGGCCTCGCCGATGGCCTCACCCGAGAGCGTGACCGAGTCGGTCCGCATGTAGGTGATGTAGCCGTTCTCGTACAGACGCTGGGCGACCGCCATGGTTCGCGAAGAGGAGAAGCGCAGCTTGCGTCCGGCCTCCATCTGCAATGTCGAGGTGCGGAAGGGGGCATACGGCTTGCGGGTGTAGGGCTTGGTCTCGACGGATCGGACCGAGAAGTCCGAACCCTCCAATGCCGAGGCGAGGGCAGCGGCGGTATCGGCGTCGAGGGCCACGACTCCTTCGGCCACCTGTCCGGAGGAGTCGAAATCACGGCCTGTCGCCACTCGGGTTCCATCGACGGCGACGAGGGTGGCCTCGAACGAAGTGGCGTCTCCCGGGCGAGCGAAAGTGCCGACGAGATCCCAGTAGGAGGCGGACCGGAAAGCCATCCGCTCCCGTTCTCGTTCGACGACGATGCGGACGGCCACGGACTGGACCCGGCCCGCCGACAGCCCTGTGGCGACCTTCTTCCACAAGACCGGCGAAACCTCATAGCCGTAGAGCCGATCGAGGATGCGACGTGCCTCCTGGGCGTCCACCAGTCGTTCGTCCACGTCGCGCGGATTCTCGAACGCCTGGCGGATGGCGGGGGCGGTGATCTCGTGGAACACCATGCGCTTGACGGGCACCTTCGGGTTCAACACCTCGACGAGATGCCAGGCGATGGCCTCGCCCTCCCGGTCCTCATCGGTGGCGAGGTAGATCTCGGAGGCCTCTTTGGCCAGGTCCTTCAGCTTCTTGATGTTGTCGCGCCGGCTCGAGCTGAGTACGTAGATGGGCTCGAAACCTTCTTCGACATTCACGCCGAGCTTCGCCCAGGGGGCGTCCTTGTACTTGGCGGGGATCTCCTTGGCCGAGCGCGGCAGGTCCCGGACGTGGCCCATGGAGGCTTCCACGACCACCTCGTCTCCGAGGTACTCGGAGATCTTTCTCGCCTTGGTGGGCGACTCGACGATCACCAATGTCTTGCTCATGTTGTGGGCGTGACAGTAAACCAGGCCAGGGGCTCAGGAGTAGTCGGTGTCTGGGGTCATCTGATCCATACGGTTACCGTTTCCTCACGGATGAACACTCCTTTTGCCCAGAGAGGACGAGACCTCATTCGCCGAGGCCCGTTCGCACGGCTGTGGTGGTCCCAGGCGATCTCCAGCCTGGGAGACTGGGTCAACCTCTTCGCCAACTTCGCTCTCGCCACTCGCCTCGCCGGGGGCGGTCGAGGGGCGACGATCGCCATCCTGGTTCCGCTCGTGGGTCGGATCCTGCCCGGCTTGGTGTTCGGTTTCCTCGGTGGCCTCATCGCCGACAGGTGGTCACGAAAGACCACGATGATCGTCTCGGACTTCGGACGGGCCGTGCTGGTGCTCGGGTTGTTGTTCGTCCGTACTTACGTCGAGTTCTTCGTCCTGGTGGTCGTCATCGAGATCTTCGCCCTCATCCGCCAACCGGCCCGGGAGGCGGTGGTGCCGACGCTCGTGAAGCGCGACCACCTGCTGGCGGTGAACGGTCTCAACCTGGCCGCCATGTACGGGACGGCGCCCGTCGGATCGCTGCTGTTCGCGCTGCTGGCGGAGGGGAGCCGTAGCCTCCCGGAGATCGGAACCGTGGGCTCCGCCATCGGAGCGGCGTTCCTCTTCGACTCGATCACCTTCATCGCGTCGGGTCTCCTCGTCGTCTTCATCCCGATCCAGGCCCCGAAGGCGGCGGTCGAGCGGGCGCAAGATCGACAGCAGGCGCCGACCGTGTGGCGTGACGTCGTGGACGGTATGAAATTCGTCTTCGAGCCCGGTCCAGTGCGGCGCCTCATGCTCGGGATGTCTGCCGGGCTGTTCGGGGGTGGGGCCTTGTTCGTGCTGGGTCAGCCCTTTTCGGAACAGGTGCTGCGCTCGGGAGAGAGCGGTTACGGGATCCTCATCACTGCTCTCGGAGTGGGAGTCGGGCTCGGCATGCTGGGTGTCACCGTGTTGGCGGACATCAACACCCGCCGAGAGCCCCTCTTCGGGTTCTCACTTCTCGTCGCAGGAGTGGCCATCGGGCTGGCGGCGTTCGCCGATGGGGTGCTGGGTGCGGCCGGCTGGGCCTTCGTCGCCGGCATGGGGACCGGCATTGCCTATGTGTCCGGCTTCACCCACCTGCACGCATCCGTGGCGGACGAAGTGAGAGGTCGGACCTTCGCCGCCGTTTATACGTTTTCGCGTACTGCCTTGCTGATCTCGTTCGCCCTCGCCGGAGTGGGAGCGGCCGCCCTGGCCGGAGTCTTCCCGGGAGAGCTCAACAACGGGATCCGCGCCGTGATGCTCCTGGGCGGAGTGGTGGTCGGGCTGTCTGGCGCCGCGGTCCTGGTCGGAGCCAACCTGTGGCAAGGCAAACTGGACGACGAGAAGTTGCAGAGAATGTCGGAGGCGGCTGACACCATCACCTGGATGCGTGGCGCTCGCCGGAGGGAAGAGGATTGACCCATCGCTACATCGCGATCGAAGGCGCCGACGGAGCCGGTAAGTCGACGATCGCCGCCGCAGTCGTGGACCGGCTGCGGGCTGCAGGGAGATCGGTTCGGCTGGTTCGGGAGCCGGGAGGGACCGAGATCGGCGAGGAGATCCGGCGTCTACTCCTCCACGGCTCCGAGATGTCTCCCTGGACCGAGGCGTTGCTGTTCGCCGCCCAGCGCGCCCAACTGGTGGACGAGGTCGTGGGTCCCGCCCTCGAGGCAGGGGATCTGGTGGTATCGGATCGCTCGTACTTCTCGTCGCTCGCCTATCAGGGCGAGGCGAGGGGGTTGGGCGTCGAAGCGGTGCGGTCGATCAACGAAGCCGGCCTCGCTGGCGTGGTGCCCGATCTCGTCGTGGTGCTGTGGTTGGATCCGGACGTGGCATTGGCTCGCCAGGAAGAACTCGACCGGATCGGCGCCGTGGGCGAGGAGTTCCAGCGGTTGGTGGCCAACTCCTATCGCAAGCTCGCCGAAGCCGAGCCCGAGCGAGTGCGGTTGGTGGATGCCGACCGGCCAGTCGAGGCGATCGTCGACGAGATCATGGAGCTGATCGGATGAGCCGCTGGTTCGAGGGCGTGGTGGGTCACGACCGGGTGACGGCTCTGCTCGAGCGAGAGCTTTCGTTCCCGGCCAACGCCTACCTGTTCGTGGGTGCGGCGGGCGTGGGAAAGGCCACCGTCGCTAGGCATTTCGCCAAGGGTCTGCTGTGCCCGTCGGACGATCCGGCGTGCAACATCTGCCGGCGGGTGCAGGAGGGGAACCACACCGATCTGGTGTCGGTGGTCCCGGAGGGCCGGTCGATGCTGGGGGTCGATCAGATTCGCCAAGTGGTGTCCCAGGCAGCGATGTCGCCGGTGGAAGGCAGTAGGAAGGTGTTTCTCTTCGAGGAAGCCGGATCGATGACCGACCAGGCGGCCAATGCCCTGCTGAAGACGCTCGAGGAGCCGACGCCCACCACGATCTTCATTCTGGTCGCCGAAGCCGAGGACGAGTTGCCTTCGACGGTCGCCTCCCGGTGTCGCACCGTTCATTTCGGCCGCGTGCCGGAGGAGGATCTGGTCGCCTCTTTGGAGGGAATCGGCCTGGACGACGAGGACGCCCGGGCTCTCGGGCGAGTTTCGGGGGGACGGCCGGGTTTGGCGTTCTCTCTGGCCAGTCGGCCGGAGTCGGCCGAGTTTCGACGTCTGTGGTTGTCGATTCCGGGGCGGGTGACGGCCCGACCCGGGGATGCCCAACGCCTGGCCGAGGAGGTGTTGGAGGCGGTCGCTCCGATGGTGGCCGAGGCGGTGGGCGAGGACGAGGACAAGGAGCGCAAGGCTCGGGCCGAGCGACGCGCAGAGTTGGCTCTCCTCACCAGTGGCTTGGAGATCCTCGCTTCGTGGTACACGGACTCGGCTTCCCTCCAGCACGGAGGCCCCATTCGCAATACCGATGTCCCGCTCTCCGAGCTGACCGATGTGTCGCCTGCCAAAGCGGTCGCCAACGCCGAACTGGTCCTCGACGCGGCGGTGGACCTGTCGCTCAATCTCCGCCGTCAACTGCTGCTGGCCAACCTCTTCGCCCACCTGGCCTGATGCATTCTTAAGACCAAAACGGGGCGCGAAACGCCCCGTTTTGACTCCGAGAACGCGATCAGAGGTTCCGTTCCAGCTTCTGGAGACGCTCTTCCCACTTCGAGCCCACCCGTTCCACCCAGGCGGTGACGTCGGTCAGAGCAGTCGGCCGGGCCGAGTATTGGACCTCGCGACCAGCGGTGCGCCGTTCCACCAGACCGGCCTCGTCGAGGGCGGCGAGGTGCTTGGCGATCGCCTGACGCGACACCGGCATCTCCCGTGCGAGACGCGACGCTGAAGCCGGGCCTTCCGTGCTGAGTCGCTCGAAGAGTGCTCGGCGGGTCGGATCGGCGAGGGCGGCGAACAGAGGCTGGGGATCGGTCACGCCGCCATTTCGAAAAAAACCGGGGGAGTTCCGGTGATCCGGTACTCGAGGAGCCGTTCGGTCACTGTGACTCGCGAACCAGTGTCGGTCGGTTCGATCTCGATCGTCACCTGGGACGGGTCGCCGTCCGGCAGACGCCACGACCACGTGATCGACCGGAGCGGCTCGACCTCCTCGACCGTGCCGATCATGTCCTCGTCCGGCACGGTGACGGCACCGCCCGGGCGGGGGTCGATCTCGATGCCGAGCCACTCCTCGGCCAGTTCTCCCTCCACCACGTGCCGCCAGACCTCCTCCGGCGGCACCTCGACTTCGATGCTGCGCTCGATCTCGGGTAGTTCATCCATGAACTGCAACATAGCAGTTGCAGGTCCGTGTTAGTGTGATGTGCAACTCAACGGTTGCAAGGAGGCCGTCATGCTGGTACCCACCGTCATCGAGCAGACTGCACGTGGCGAGCGTGCGTTCGACATCTACTCCCGATTGCTCGGTCACCGGGTCGTCTTCCTGGGGCGCCCGATCGACGACGAGACGGCCAATCTGGTTGTGGCTCAGCTCCTCCATCTGGAGTCGGAGGATGCCGACAAGCCGATCTCGCTCTACATCAACTCGCCTGGCGGCTCGGTCGACGGGATGTTCTCGATCTACGACGCCATGCAGCACGTGCGGCCGCCGGTCGAGACGACCTGCATCGGCATCGCCGCTTCGGCGGCAGCCGTCGTCCTCGCCGGGGGCACGGAAGGATCGCGCTCGATTCTTCCTCATGGTCGGGTCATGATCCACCAGCCTCACGTCATGGGCGGGATAGGTGGTCAGGCTTCCGATATCGAGATCCACGCCGCCGAGATATTGCGCCAGCGGGAGATGGCCAATCAGATCCTGGCGCAGCACACCGGCCAGGACATCGAGAAGGTGCGGGCCGATACCGATCGTGATCGCTGGATGACCGCCGAGCAAGCTGTCGAATACGGATTGGTGGATCGCGTCCTCTCGCCCGCGTCAGTCCCCGCCGGTCTCGGCTGAAGTCG
>DATGPZ010000219.1:0-4595 GCA_035304485.1 Acidimicrobiia bacterium
AACTGCGTCACCTCGTCGACCGTGTCGATGAACGCGAAGGAGCGCAGCTTCGAGAACTGGGTGGACATGGCGTAGGTGAACTGGAGGGTGAACCGGGCGAAGGTGGCCATGGAGCCCGAGACGTCGCACATCAGAAACACCTCCGGCCGGTGAGGTCGCGGCGCCTTGAACCGGGGGTCGATCGGTACCCCGCCGGTCGCCAGCGACGCCCGCATCGTCTTGCGAAAGTCGAGTCGGCCCCTCCGAAGCATCCTTCGGCGACGTGCCAGCCGGGCAGCGAGCTTGCGGGTGAGGGGGACGATGGCGTCCTCTATCGCTTCCAGGTCGGCACGCGTGGCGTGCATCAGGTCGACGTCCTCCGTGAGGGGGCGGCGAAGCGTCTTGGCGACGGCCTCTCTTCCCCGATCCTCGACCAGGCGCCGGCGGATCTCGTCACGCACTGCCTCCCGCAGTTCCTCGAGGCGGGCTGCTACCTCTTCGTCCAACAGCCGTTGTTCGAGCGGGGTCGGATCACCCATCTCCTCAGACAGGGCCTGGCGGATCATCTCCTCGAGTTGATCCATGTCGAGGCGGCGCATGGTCCGATAGAGGTAGTAGGTCCCGCCGACCGGCCGGCCGGGCTCGAACCCCGAGAGACGGTCGACAGCCCGGCCCACCAAGGAGGCCAAGTCCTCCAGGTTGTGATCCAGCAGCGCCTCGAGCAGGTTCTTGCGGAGATCGTCGGTCTCGGCGGCCTGCCCGCCACCGGCATCGCCGCCTTCCATGGGCGCGTAGGCGGTACCGTCTCTCGCCTCCAGGGTGCTCTGACGAGACGCCTGAGCGAAGTAGACCTCGAAAGCGATGTCGAAAGCCGGTAGGTGGCGCTCGGCTTTCACGAGGGTGGCGGCCAGGGTGGCCTTGAGTCCCGCCCGGTCGCCGATGTCGATCACTTCGAGCGCCCGCATGGCGTCGATCGTCTCCACCATCGAGACGGGGACACCCGCCGCCCGCAGCTCGCCCACGAATCCCGTGATGAGGGAGGTGATGGGACTGGCGCTCGTCACCGTCGGGTGAGTTCAGCCGTCGCCTTCTCGATGTCCGACTGGTATTTGAGAAGGACGTGGAGGGTTCCGGTCACCGCCTCGGTGTCCAGATGCTCGATCGCCAACGCCAGCAGAGTCCTCGCCCAGTCGATCGACTCGGAGACCGACGGGGCCTTCTTGAGGTCCATCTGACGAATGGAACGCACGATGGACGCTATCTGCCGGGCCAGCTGTTCGGGGAGATCGGGAACTCGGGTGAGGAGGATCTCTTGCTCACGTTCGGTGTCCGGATATGAGATGTGCAAGAAGAGGCAGCGTCGCTTCAGAGCCTCTGAGAGCTCCCGGGTGTTGTTGGAGGTCAGGATGACGAATGGCCGGCTGGCAGCCGTCACGGTGCCGAGCTCGGGTATCGACACCTGGAAATCCGAAAGCACTTCGAGGAGCAGGGCCTCGGTCTCGATCTCGACCCGGTCGATCTCGTCGATCAGCAGCACGACCGGCGTCTCCGACCGGATCGCTTCGAGCAGCGGTCGAGTCAGCAGGAAGTCCTCCGAGAAGATGTCCTCTTCGAGCTTTTCCCACTGCTGGTCCTGGTCGGCTTGTATCCGCAGGAGCTGCTTCTTGTAGTTCCACTCGTAGAGAGCCTTCGACTCGTCCAGCCCCTCATAGCACTGCAGGCGGATCAGCTGCCGGTCCCACATGCGGGCGAGTGATTTCGCCAGCTCCGTCTTGCCGACGCCGGCCGGCCCTTCGACGAGGATCGGCTTGCCGAGACGCTCGGCCAGGAAGGCGACTTGGGCGATGCGGTCATCTGCCAGGTAGTCCACCCGGCGCAGGGCATCCTTGAGGGCAGCAGGAGATTCGGTGAGAGAGGGGGTGGTGGTCATGAGTTCGCCGACTCAGTGTAGGGGGCACCGAATCCGGCCTCGCCAGGAGTACCCTGGCCCACTGCAATGAAGATCATCGTCGTAGGTGCCGGCGCGGTCGGCTCCTACCTCGCCGAACGCCTGTCGAGTGAAGGACAGGACGTTCACGTCATCGAAGCGGACGAAGAACGCGCCGCCGACCTCCAGGAGGCCCTCGACGCTCTGGTCATCGTCGGAAACGGTGCTTCGGTGGCGACCCTGGAAGAGGCCGGGGTGGCCAACGCCGACCTGTTGATCGCCGTTTCCAACAACGACGGCGCCAACATCCTCGCCTGCCACACGGCCCATCAACTCGGAGTCAAACGCACTGTCGCCCGGATCGAAGACCCGGACCTGCGCGAGGGAGTCGACCAATTGGGGGTCGACGTGGTCATCGACCCCGGCCAGACCGCCGCCCGGGAGCTGGTAGCTCTCACCCGTCAGACTGGCGTCTCGGAACTGGTCGAGTTCGCCGACGGGAAGCTCGTGTTGGTCGGGGGAATCGTCACGCCGGCCTCGCCCCTGGCTCGGGCGCCCCTGCATCAGCTCCGTCTCAGACATGCCGAGTGGGGTTGGGTCGTGGCGGCCATCGTCCGCCATGGCCGCACTCTGGTCGCCGATGGCGCGACCCAGGTGCTGGCGGGCGACCATGCCCTGCTGATGACCACCGCCGACAACGTGCACAAAGCCACCGCCATGCTGGGCTTGAAGCGGGCGAAGGTCGACCGGGTGGTGATCATGGGGACGACACGTCTATCGGAATTGACCGTCGAGGAGATGACGGCCGCCGGCTTCAACGTGGTGATGGTCGATCCGGAAAGAGCCCGCTGCTCGCTGATGGCGGCCCGCCACCCGAAGGCAGTGGTGGTGCAGGGCGACTTCACCGACCCCGATGTTCTGGCCGATCTGGAACTCGGTCCCACCGATGCCGTGTTGGCGCTCACCGGATGGGACGAAGTGAACATCACAGTGTGCCTGGTGGCCAAGGCGCTCGGCGCCGCCTCGACGGTGGCCCGCTTCAACCGCATCACCTACGTTTCCCTGCTGGCGGGACTCGGCATCGACGCCGCCGTGTCGAGCCGGCTGCTGGCAGCGTCGGCGATCCTCCGCTTCGTCCGCCACGGCGACATCCAACAAGTGGTGACGTTCTCGGACACCGATGCGGAGGCGATCGAGCTCGAAGTGGCACCGGGAGCTCCGGCCGTCGGCTCCTCCCTGATCGAACTCGACCTCCCGCGCGGCGTCGTCGTGGGAGGCATCTCGCGCAACGGCACTACCTTCGTTCCCGACGGTTCCACCCGCATCAGGGAAGGCGACCAGCTGATCTTCTTCGCCCTTCCGGACGCTATCGACAAGTCTTCTGCCCTCTTCGCCCCCTGATGCCCTACGCCGGCAAGCTCGCCACGCCTCGTTCGCTGCCGCGCACCCTGGCCTTCGTCATCGGTGCCGCGGTGACGGCGGTCGGGATGATGATGATGGTGCCGACGGTCATCGCCTTCGTCCTAGCCGAGCACGACGCGGCACTGGGTTTGGGGGCCTCCGCCGCGATAGCCATTGGTTGCGGCGTTCTGGGTTGGCGAACGCTGGGTCGACCCGGCCCCATCGGTATGAAGGAGGGCTTCGCCACCGTTGGTCTGGCCTGGTTCGTCCTGTCGGCGTTCTGCGCCCTCCCCTACCTCTTCTCCGGAACGATCCCCGGGATAACCGACGCATTCTTCGAGTCGGCATCGGGACTGACGACGACAGGCGCTTCGGTGATCTCCAACCCCTCCAACCTGCCCCGAGGCATCGGGATCTGGAGAGGCATCACCCAGTGGTTGGGCGGGATGGGGGTGATCGTCCTCTCCATCGCGGTGCTCCCCCTCCTCGGAACCGGAGGAGTCCAGCTCGCTCGGGCCGAGACACCGGGAGGGGCGCCGGATCGGCTGACTCCCCGCTTCCAGGACACCGCCAAACGGCTGTGGCTGTTCTATGTGGCGCTGACCGGGGTGGTCGCCGTGCTCCTGGTGGTAGGCGAAATGGACTGGTACCAAGCCCTGGTCCACGCCATGACGACCACGGCCACTGGAGGGTTCGGCACCGAGTCGACGTCGATTGCTTCCTTCTCTGCCTACACGAAGTGGGTGTTGACGGCATTCATGTTCATCTCAGGCGCCTCCTTCGCTCTCCACTACCGAGCGCTGCGAAAGCCGTCCAAATACGGGAAGAGCGCTGAATTCCGCCTCTACTGCTGCCTCACTGTGATAGCGGTCGTCATAGTGATCGGAGGTCTCTTGGCCGACCATTCAATCGGAACGGCCGTCGTCGACGGCACCTTCAACGTGGTGTCGATCATCACCACCACCGGATTCGCCACCCAGGACTGGGCGGCTTGGCGACCGGCCCTGCAGATCCTGGTGGTGGGTCTCATGTTCCTCGGTGGGATGGCCGGCTCCACCTCCGGATCGGTCACGACCTTCCGGGTCGGCGTCCTGACCAAGGCCGCCTTCGTGGACCTGCGTCGCCTGGTGTACCCGCGCGGCGTCTTCATGGTGCGTTTCGGAAGAGATCGGATTCCCGAGCGGGTCGTGGACTCGGTGCAGTCGTTCTTCCTCTTCTACATGTTCCTCTTCACCACGGGAACGTTCCTCCTGACGTTCATCGACGCCAACGTCAGCGAGACGATGGA
>DATGPZ010000220.1:0-6915 GCA_035304485.1 Acidimicrobiia bacterium
CCGCCTGCATGGTCGAAGGCCTGCTGCCGTTCGTCAGCAACAACAGGCTCCACCTGACCCCTCCCTGCAACATCGACCCCGACGACGCACGGCGCGGGCTCGAGATGCTGGACCGTGCGCTGGACATAGCAGACCGTCATGTTGTCGGCTGAGCGCCCCTTCCTTACACGGTGTAACGCGGTGCGGGTCGCGTCCATCAGTCTGCGCGTTGCGGGGGTCGTCCGTCTCCGCGAATACTCGCCACAGGTGCCTGGAGTCGATTCGGAGGCCAAGTGGTGACCGGTGGTGTTTCAGGGCGTGGCGCAGTGGATGCCCACGACCGTCCGTACAAGGACGTGAGCTTCTGGCTCGAAGACGCAGGTGATCTGGATCCGCGGCCACCCCTCGAAGGCGACATCGACGTCGACGTGGCCATCCTCGGCGCCGGGTACACCGGCCTGTGGGCCGCCTACTACCTCCAGGAGCTGGACCCGAGCCTCCGCATCGCCATCATCGAGAAGGAGATCGCCGGCTACGGGCCGAGCGGCCGCAATGGCGGCTGGTGCAACTCCTCGATGATCGGTGTCAGCGCCAGCGAGCTGGGACGCCGGTATGGCAAGGAGGCCACCCAGCGGATGTTCAAGGTCCTTCGTGACACCGTGGACGAGATCGGTGCAGTCGCCCAGCGCGAGGGGATCGACATCAACTGGCGCAAGGCCGGCGTCCTCCGCGTGGCGGTCGGTGAGGCCGAAGTACCCTCGCTCCACTCCCGCTGGGAGGCTCTGAAGGAGCTTGGCCTGGACGACGGCTGTTACCTGCTCGACGAGGCTGAGACCAAGAAGCGGATCGCCGTCAACGGGGCCAAAGGCTCCGTGTTCGACCCGCACGTCGCCTTCCACCAGCCCGCGAAGCTGGTACGTGGCCTGGCCCGTGTCGTCGAGGCCCGAGGTGCGCGGATCTACGAGCAGACCGAGGTCCTCGACGTGGTCACCGGAAGCTCGGCCAAGTTCCGCACGGATCGTGGCGATGTACGCGCCCGGACCCTCGTGCTCGCCGGTGAGGCTTACATGACCTCTCTTCGCGGGTGGCGACGGAAGATCCTCCCGGTCTACTCCCTGATCGCCCTCACCGAGCCCCTCACCGACGAGCAATGGGAGCGAGTCGGTTGGGAGAACGGCGAGTGCTTCTCATCGCACTCGCTCTCGGTGGACTACCTCTCCAAGACCCACGATGGCCGCATCGTGTTCGGTGGCCGCGGGGCCCCGTACCGGTTCGGGTCCAAGGTCGCCCCGGAGTTCGACCGGCACGAGCAGACACATGACCTGCTGCGGAGCCGGCTCAAGTCCTGGTTCCCCCAGATCTCCGAGGTGCGCTTCACCCATGCCTGGGGCGGTCCCCTCGCCGTCACCCGGGACTGGATGCCCAGCTTCATCGACGACCCCGCCGCCGGCGTCGTAGCTCTCTACGGGTATGCCGGGCAGGGCGTCGCCCCGAGCAACCTCGCCGGCCGGATGATCGCCCAGTCGATCACCGGGCAGAAGGACTCGGAACTGTTCTCGCTGCCGCTTGCCAAGCACAAGGCACGTTCCTGGGAGCCGGAGCCGTTCCGGTGGATCGGGGTCCGTTACGTGCAGAGCGCGCTGGCGAAGCTCGACCGCAGGTCTGCGGCAACAGGTCGTCCTCCGACAGGCAAATCCCTCGCGGAGCGCTTGTCGAGGCATTAGGGGCAACAACGCGGGTTACCGAGGAGGAGGAGCGCCACGAGATGAACCCCACGTGTAAGGCAACGGACCAGACGGAAAGGATCGGTTGATATGGCCGAGACAAGGCAAAGGCCAGTGAGCAGGAGACTCTCCGCTCTGGCGCTGTTGATGGCCCTGCTCGTGGTCATCTCGGCGTGCGGTGGCGGGAGCACCTCCAGCACGACTGCCGGCGGTTCCGGCGGCACGACCACGACCTCAGGCGGTGGTTCCGGTGACGGCGGCAACGATGAGCCGATCATCATCACGGTCGCGCAGGGCGTGGATACCGAGAGCGGCGACGCCGCCCACCTGAACGCGACGCCGTCGATCAACGTCGGCATGGCGATCTACGACCGGCTCGTCGACCGGGATGCCGAGGGCAACTTCGTCCCCGGCCTGGCGGTCGAGTGGGGCCCGGTCGACGACACCACCTGGGAGTTCAAGCTCCGTCAGGACGCCAAGTTCCACGATGGCACCCCGGTGACCGCAGACGACGTCGTGTTCACGTTCGAGCGCCTCTTCACCGGCAACTACGGGGCGAGCAACAACATCAACCCAATCAACGGTGTCGAGAAGGTCGACGACTACACCGTGCGCCTGAGCACGGATGAGCCGTACGCGGCCATGCTCGCCCGGACGATGTACGCCCACATCGTTCCCAAGCACTATGTGGAGGCGGTCGGCGACGAGGAGTTCTCCCTCAAGCCGATGGGCTCGGGTCCGTTCAAGTTCGTCGAATGGAGCCGTGACGAGAAGTTCGTCGTCGAGGCCTTCGACGACTACTGGGGCGGCCGCCCGCTCGCCGACCGGATCATCTTCCGGCCGATCTCGGAGAACTCGACCCGTGTCGCCGCCATGCGGACGGGCGAAGTCGACATCATCGTCAACGTCCCGCCGGACATGGTCGGTGAGGTCGAGAACGACTCCTGTTGCGTCATGGCCCCGGTGCCCAGCGTGCGGGTGATGTTCGTTGGCATGAACACGTTCACCCCGCCGCTGGACGACCCGAAGGTCCGTCAGGCGCTCAACTACGCGGTCGACAAGAAGACGCTGATGCAGACCGTGGTCAACGGCATGGCCTATGACCATGACGGCAAGCACCTGCTCTTCGGCCCGAGCATCTTCGGATACAAGAACCCCGAGGAGATCGACGACTACGAGTACGACCCGGAGAAGGCCCGCCAGCTGCTCGCTGAGGCCGGCTACCCCGACGGGATCACCCTCAAGTTCGAGGGCCCGCGCGGCCGGTACATGGCCGACGCCGAGCTGACCGAGGCGATCGCCGGCATGCTCGCCGAGGTCGGTGTCAAGACCGAGATCACGATCTCGGAGTGGGGCACCTTCTGGCCCAAGACGGTCAACGGCGAGCAGGAGCACCTGTGGTTCCTGGGCCTGGGCAACACGACCCTCGACGCCGAGTACTACTACAACCTGTACCTGTCGTCGGCAGGTCGCGGCTACTACCACAAGCCGGAGATCGATGAGCTGATCCGCAAGAGCGGTCAGATCCTCGACCTCGAGGAGCGTCGCGAAGCCCTCCACCAGCTCCACAAGAAGCTGGTCGAGGAGGAGGCGCCGTGGATCTTCCTCTGGGACCAGGCAGATCTGTACGCCCATCGTGCCGACATCGTCGGTTGGGAGCCTCGCAGCGACGAGCGTCTCGACCTGCGGTTCGTGACACGACAGCGC
Source organism: Acidimicrobiia bacterium (assembly GCA_035304485.1). Lineage (GTDB taxonomy): Bacteria > Actinomycetota > Acidimicrobiia > Spongiisociales > ZC4RG35 > ZC4RG17. The sequence goes on from DATGPZ010000220.1 coordinate 3,411, forward strand.
TGAATCCAGCAGCAGGCAGCAGTTCCGGGGGTGGGCCTTGTGCCCACCCCCGGAACACAAAGAACTTCCGAGGCAGGCGACAACTGGGGAGGACGAGATGTCAGTAGGAGCCGAGGTGACCGTATCCGAGAAGGCGGACCAGCTCCATCGGCAGGCCATCGTCATCGATGGCCTCATCGGGACGATGCAGAACCTTGATCCGGTATTGGCCGGTGGGATCACGGCCGGCAACGTGACCCTCGCCAGTTCGTCGACCCAGGACCCGATCGAGGTGTTCCGCAAGGCGACCGAGTACCACGACCTGGCCCGGGTCTACCCGGACAAGTTCCTGGTCGTGGACCGCGCCGAGGACATCGAGCGCGCCAAGGCGGAAGGCAAGACCGCCGCGATCCTCGGTGTCCAGGGCTGTGACTTCATCGGCAAGGACATCGACCTCATCCAGATCGCCTACCTCTGCGGGCTCCGCATCATGCAGCCCACCTACAACGAGGAGAATGCCCTCGGCTACGGCTGTCTGGAGAACGACCAGGGGCTGAAGGCGTTCGGCCGCATCTGTGTCCGCGAGTTCAATCGGCTCGGAATGGTCCCCGACCTCTCGCACGTCGGTCAGCGGACCGCCCTCGACGTGATCGAGGCGTCCGAGACCGTGAGCATCATCTCCCACGGGAATCCTCGTGCGCTGAACGACAACCCGAGGTGCATCTCCGATGACGTGATCCGGGCCATCGCCGGCGTCGGCGGGGTCATGGGCATCTCCACATACTCGTCCTTCTGCGAGACGACCTTCGGGGTACGGCCGACCCTGAAGGACGTCCTTGACCACATCTCCTACGTTGCCGAGCTGGTCGGCGTAGACCACGTCGGTCTCGGCACCGACAAGTTCGAAGGCAGGACGGAGCTCAGCTTCCTCCGTGCCATGGTCCGCAAGTACCCCGAGGTCCTGAGGGACTACATGGACGCCACCAGCCGGCACGCCGAAGGGCTCACCTCGAGCCGGGACCTCCCGAAGATCACGCAGGGTCTCATCGACCGTGGCTTCAGCGACGAGGAGATCCTCAAGATCCTCGGCGGCAACTTCATGCGTGTGTTCAAGGAGGTGTTCGGGGAAGGGGCTCGGTGACTGGAGTCCCTGGAAACCGGACTGAGGAGCAGGATACGCCTTGATTCGCTTCATCCTCCGGCGTCTCGGGCAGGGCCTGATCGTGGTGTTCTGCGTCTCGATCGTGGTCTTCAGCTTGAGCTGGGTGACCGGTGACCCGGCGGCGCTGATCCTGCCTCCCGAGGCGACTCCCGCACAGATCGAGGAGTTCCGGAAGGCGATGGGCTTCGACCGGCCGATCCTGGTGCAGTACTGGGACTTCCTGACGGGCGCGATCACCCTGGACTTCGGTAAGTCGCTGATGCAGGGGACCGACGCCATGCAACTCGTGCTGGAGCGTCTCTGGCCGAGCCTGAAGCTGGCTCTGGTGGCCCTCACCGCGTCGATCGTGATCGCGGTGCCCCTGGGCATGATCTCGGCGCTGAAGCGAGGGACGATCTTCGACCAGGTCGCCCGGGTGCTGGCGTTGATCGGGCAGTGTGCTCCGAACTTCTACGTCGGCATCGTCCTGATTCTCGTGTTCGCCGTGAACCTGCGGATGTTCCCGGCCATCGGCGACCCGAGCCTCAAGGGCATCGTGCTTCCGGCCGTGACGCTGGGGCTCTACGCCGCCGCGGAGACCATGCGTCTTCTCAGGTCGGGGATGCTCGAGGTCCTCGGTGAGGACTACGTCCGCACGGCCCGTGCCAAGGGCGTGGCCGAGCGGTGGGTCCTTCTGAAGCATGCGCTGCGCAACGCGGCCATCCCGGTCATCACCGTGATGGGCTTGCAGCTCAACACGATGATGGGACGTGCCGTCGTGACCGAGACGGTCTTCGGCTACCCCGGCATGGGGATGCTCGCCGTCCGGGCGATCAACAACCGGGACTTCATCGTCATCCAGGCCTTCGTCATCGTCATGGCCGTCGTGGTCGTTGCCCTCAACCTGATCGTCGACCTCATCTACTCCAGACTCGACCCGAGGATCAGTGTCAGTGACTGACCAGAACACGACCGTGCCCGCGAACCCCGAGCGCAGGGAGCGCTCCGCCGTGCCGAGCCGGTGGCGCCAGCTGGTGACCAGCCCGGCCTCCCTGTTCTCCCTGCTGGTGCTCCTGGCGGTGGGGCTGTCGGCGATCTTCGCTCCGCTCCTCGCCCCGCACGACCCGCTGGCCCAGAACCTTTTAGAGCGGAACATGCCGCCGTTCTGGCTGGAGGGAGGGTCGACGGCCCATCTCCTGGGCACCGACGCCTTGGGCCGGGACCTCCTGTCGCGGATCATCTACGGCGCCCGCATCTCGATGATCGTTGGTGTCGCCACGGTGGTCATCCAGACGGGACTCGGCGTCACCATCGGTCTGATCGCCGGCTACCGCCGGGGATGGGTCGACACGATCTTCATGCGGATCGCCGACGTCTGGCTCGCCATCCCGTTCCTGGTGCTCGCCATAGCCGTGGCGGTTCTCTTCGGGCCGGGCCTGATAAACACCGTTCTGGTGCTGGGCCTGGTCGGTTGGGTGACCTATGCCCGGGTGGTTCGGGCCGAAGTGCTGAGCGTCCGGGAGCGGGAGTTCGTGCTCGCCGCCCGGACCATGGGCGTCAAGGCGATGCCGACCATATGGCGCCACATCCTGCCCAATGTCATGGCGTCGATCCTGGTGGTGGCGACGCTGCAGGTGTCCCGGATGATCATCGCCGAAGCGTCCCTCAGCTTCCTCGGCCTGGGCATCCAGCCGCCCGAGGCTGCCTGGGGCAGCATGATCGCCGACGGACGCGACCGGCTCAGCCAGCAGTGGTGGCTGGCGACCATGCCGGGTATCGCCCTCCTGATGACGACGCTGGCGATCAACCTGCTCGGTGACACCCTCCGCGACATCCTCGATCCCAAGCTCGGAAAGAGAGGGGCCCGTCCATGAGCGTGAACACGGAACCCGTTCTCTCGGTCCGCGATCTCACCATCGAGTTCGTCGTGCCCGGTGGTGTGATCCGTGCCGTGGACGGAGTCAGCTACGACCTCTACCCGGGTGATGTGCTCGGCGTCGTGGGGGAGTCCGGCTCCGGCAAGTCCGTCGGCGTCATGTCGATGCTGGGCCTCCTCCCCTCGCCGCCGGCCCGGATCGTGGGTGGCAGCGTCATCTTCGAGGGGCAGGATCTGCTCAAGCTCAACCGCCGGCAGCTGCGGAAGATCAGGGGCAAGCGGATCGCGATGGTCTTCCAGGACCCGATGGCCGCCCTCAACCCGGTGTTCAAGATCGGGGCCCAGCTCGCCGAAGCGATCCGTATCCACAACCCGAGTGCGACTCGTGCCGAGGTCCGTCGCCGGGGAATCGAGATCCTCGAGATGGTGGGCATCCCGGAGCCTGCCGCCCGTTACGACCAGTACCCGCATCAGTTCTCGGGTGGCATGCGCCAGCGGGCGATGATCGC